>CP046868.1 GCA_009789175.1 Salinibaculum litoreum | reverse complement strand
GCAACTGCTCGAACCGTTCGAGCGCGATCACGTCGGGGTCGTCTCTGAACGAGGCGTACGTCTCGTCGACTGGTTCGAGGTCACGTTCGGCTTCCACCTCGTTGAAAAAGGATTCCTCGACGTCCACGAGGTAGACGTACTTGCCGCTGTCGCCTGCCTCGAACGACGCATCGAACAGGCGATTCGAATACGCTTGCCGCCCGGACGTGGTCCGGCGCGTCGCTCCGGTCGGCGTCGGGGGTCGTTTTCGAGTGTGAACTCCGGCAGGGCGTTCCAGTCGACGGGCGAGGTTCCGGACGTTCCCATGGATGAAGAGAACGACGCGGAGCTACGAAAACCGTGCGGGTTACTCGGCGAACTCGTCTCCGTCCTCCTCTTCGGAATCCTCCTCCGTCTCGACATCGTCCCTCGCGGCGTTCCGTCTGCTCGACTGCGTCGATTCCTGGTCGCCCCCGCCGTACTGGTTCACGTCCTGTTCCTCGTCAGCGTTCGTCCCCGGTTTCGCCGGTGCCGTTCTCTGTATCGTCGCCCATGATCGGACCTGCAACGCCGATCTACATAAACGCGGACGCGAGGTGTGTCGTAAACCCCGCCTCAGTCGCCCGGATCTGTCGCTGCCGGGCTCACTCCTCGTCGTCGGACTCGTCTCGCGCTTGTTCGTCGCGGTACTCCGCGATGCGTTTTTGCGCCCGTCTCGACGTGGTCGCTCGTCCGCCGGATCGCCGTCCGCGTTTCGGAGAGGTCGGACATGGGATACGGGGACGGAGGCGAACGCAAAGGATGCGTAGGTAGACCGGCCGGAATCGACGCCGCGTCGAGCGGTAATTCGGGCTTAGTCGGCGTGGTCGGGGTCGACAGCGCCCACGCGAGCGGGATAGCAACCCTGTTCCGCTGTGTTCGGGTTCAAACGCTCGAAACGTTGGATTTAGACGGATATCACCGGTGGTAGACCGCGAAACAGTTCGAACAGTGGAATCGGTTTAATCCGAATCAGGGAGTAGCATTGTTCGACCATGCCGCATCATCAACACGAAGGTCCGAAGGTATCGGCGAGTACCGACAGAGCGGTCAGGACGAAGCGGACAGCAGGGAGATCAGCAGCGACGGACGCAACAGCGAGACCAGTACGGGAACCGAAACCAGGGACAGAACCCGCAGATCCAACGGAGAAGCCAGCGAGGCGGCGGCACCGAAGGCAGGAACCAGCAGCACCGCCGACAACAGCGGCGCGGACAGCAACACCGGAGCCAGCAACGTGGCGGACAGCAGAGCCAACAGGGACACCGGCAGACACGGAGCGACCAGCAGACGGAATTCGAGCGCGGCGGGCGAGGTGCCAGTCGACGGGACAAGCGATACGGTCAGGGACGACAGTCGAAACAGACGAGAGGACAGATCGTCACGAGCAGACGGGTCGCGGGCGGGGGACGGAGCAGTATCAACAGTCCAGGCAACAGGGTAGTCAGCAGCGCTCCGAGCAGCACGGCCAGCAGCCGACGGAGCGCCACGGCGAAGGAACGACGGAACGAGGCCTCGCCCAGCACCACGTCGGATCGACGGGCGAGCGCGGGCAAAACCGCGGACGGCAGACCGGCGGTCGGCACTGATACCGGGGCGGTCGTCTACCGCGCCGTCTGTGGCGGAGCGCCAGCATGCGACGCCGGTATTCAAGTTTTTCTCTGTCGTATCACCGTCTACATGGTCGAGTTTCACGTCGATCTGTATCACGTCGGGCTGGTGATCGTCAGCATCGCCATCCTCGGAGCGGTAGTCCTGCCGAAGATGGTTTCGGACAAACCGCTCTCGTTTCCCTTACTCTACATAGGATTCGGCGCGCTCGTGTTCTCGATCCCTATCGGGCTGCCTCCCATCGACCCCGTCGGCAACGCGGAACTAACGGAACGGCTGACCGAACTGGTCGTCATCATTGCACTGATGGGTGCAGGGCTGAAACTCGACCGACCGTTCGACTGGCGGGCCTGGGCGTCGACCTGGCGTCTGCTCGGGATAACGATGGTCATCACGATCGCGATGACAATGGTCATCGGCTGGTGGGTCCTCGGAATGCTCCCGGCGTTAGCCATACTGTTCGTGCCGTCATCGCGCCGACGGACCCGGTGATGGCGGCGGACGTGCAGGTCGGCGAGCCGCAAGCGGACCAGGACGAGGAGATAGACCCCGAGCGACAGGAAGGGCGGGTCAGATTCGCGCTCACCTCGGAGGCGGGGCTCAACGACGGTCTCGCGTTCCCGTTTACGTACGCTGCTATCCTGGCTGCGACGGCACCGGGTCTGTTCGCTGTCAGTTGGGTCGGCGAGTGGCTGGCCTTTTACGTCGTCTACAAGATCGTCGTGGGCGTGATCGCCGGGTACGTCATCGGCAAAGTCGTGGCGTGGTTCGTCTTCGGAGCGCCGAGTACGACGAGGCTCGCGCGCGTGATGGAAGGTGCGGAAGCGCTCGCCGCAACGCTTCTGTCCTACGGGTTGACCGAGATCATACAGGGGTACGGGTTCATCGCCGTGTTTGTCACGGCGCTCGTACTGCGTCATTACGAATGGACACACGATTACCACGAGACGCTCCACGATTTCGCCGTGGTCGTCGAACGCCTGCTGATGTCCGCCGTCCTCATCCTGTTCGGGGTGCACTGGTGAGCGGGCTTCTCGCTCCGCTTTCGAGAACGGGCGCGATAGTAGCGGTGCTACTCGTTCTGGCGGTCCGACCGTTGGCGGGGCTGATCGGGATGCTCGGGTCGGCAGCGTCGTGGAGCGAACGGTCCGTGATCTCGTTTTTCGGCATCCGCGGGATCGGTTCGTTCTACTATCTCGCGTACGGTCTGAACAACGCCCGTTTCGGTGCCCACGAGGAGATCTGGGCCATTGTCGCGGCGACTGTGCTGTTCTCGGCGGTACTCCACGGAGTGCTGGCGAACCCGGTGATGGCGAAACTCGACGAGATGCGTGACACGCGTCGGCCCGCGCCGACGGACTGATATGGACTGTTGTTTATTGCCGTCGCGATCGTTCAATCCAGTGATGGTGGAACTACACGACCACATCATCGAGGAGTTCGGCCACCGCGGGGATTCGTTGCTCGCCGACGAGTTCCTCTCTCTCATCGAGCAGTACCACTCGACTGACGGTCCGGGCGTCCCGTGGGACGTCGTCGAGGCGTACGCGAACGCGCTCGACCGGGAAGGACTCAGTCAACTGAACAGCGATGTCATGCTCGACCGGATCGAGGAGAAGCGCCGAAACAGCGAGACGTGGATCGGCGAAGACGCCGTGTACGATCTCGGCGATGGGAGAGTGAGCAACTACCCGGCCGAGTGGCACGACCGCCTGGGCGGGGCTGACGATATCGTCGACTTCGTCGAAGTGCTCACAGAGACAGACGTATCGATCGGCCAGGGCGGTGCGGGAAGAGGTGTCCCGGAGAACCTACTCCTCGATATCGTCGCTACCGTCGGCGGACTCGACCGCGAAGAGGCGAAAGCGCAACTCGAAGAGAAGCGTCGTGACGGTCCGATAGCGGAAGACGCCGACCAGCACCCCGACGCCCGAGTTCGCCTGGAGTAGTATCGTCCGGAAGTAAGGTTTAAACGAACTAGATTCGTTAGTACGAGTAATGAGTACAACAGACGCAGTTACGGTCGACTGCAACTGCAAGGTCGGCCGGGTGATAGACCAATACGACGTCTCGGAGTTACACGAGGAACTCGCGGAGCGGTGGGGGGAGGACAGTCTTCGAGACCTCGAACAGTACGTGAATCAACAGCTCCTACGGGCGGCGATGCACCGGGCCGACATGGAGGTACTTGACGGCGAGGTCGAGAACTTCTACAACCTCCTCGTTGGCGACGAGACGAGCGAGGGCGTCCGTGTCGAGGCCAGAAAACGCCTCGAACGCGCCTCGGTCGACGTCGAGGCGGTCCAGGACGATTTCGTCTCCCATCAGTCCATCCACACCCACCTGACGGAGTGTCTCGACACCGCCTACGAGCAAAACCGCGACGACGAGGAGAGGATAGAGTCGGCGACTAACACCGTGTTTGCCCTGCAGAACCGGACGGCAGCGGTAACGGACGGAACGCTCTCCCAACTTCGCGACGCAGAGGTTCTCGCGCTCGACGAGTTCGACGTGTTCGTAGACGTAAACGTCACCTGTGAAGCGTGTGGTCGACACCACGAGGTCGGTGCCCTCATCGAACGAGGCGGCTGCGAGTGCCAGCAGTGACTTACGAACATAGTAATGTAAATATATAGTTTCGAGTATTATAGCCGTACGGAGTGGACTGTATCCGTGGTCTCCGAGGAACAAGCCGTGAGAGCGGTGGTGATCGAACTTACAGAAACCTCGGTTCAGTTCACCGCAGAGACGCGTTTCTGGAGGTAACGGAACGAGCTACGCCGTCCGAGACCAGTTAAAATACGGAACTATGAAGTGAAAATTACCACAAACATGTTCGGTGGAAGGAATAGAGAACTGCAGAATAGTTGTCTCAGTCTGGGTCGTTTCGAACGGGTTACGGACGAACGACGATCTCGCCGTCCGCGTAAATGGTGACGTGGTAGCCGTCGATGGGAAGTTCGAGACGGCCGGACACCGGGGTACTGTCTCCCCCCTGTGTATCGAACAGCGAGTCGAGAGCATCAGGGTTCACGTGTGTACTGAGCGGGTCGATCGACATGGGATCCGCGTCCATGATATCGGCGAGTACCGTGACCAGCGTCACGCTTACCGAATCGTCGCTCGACCACTCGTGTTGTGCGTAGTAGGCGTTTGCTTCGGGGTCGTAGGTTACGTCATCGTTCGCGTCAGAGAACTGTGATCCGGTCATAACAGCAGTCAAACACCCTCCCTCTGCTCCCAGTTTCGAAACGTAGGTGATCTCGGTTCCATCGCTAACTACGATGGAAGTTCTGCATGAAGAAAAACATTAGGAAATTGAAGCGGGAAGTAGCGGCAACACTATCCCTCTATTTTGTCGGCCCAATCGAGAAACGTCTCGACAAACGGATCGCCCTCGTGTTCGACCAGTTGCTCCTGACGGTCGTATTCGATAACGCCGGCGTCCGCGAGTTTCGGGAGATGTACCTGGCTGAGGGAGATCGCGGTCTCCTGTTGGTCGTCGTCGGGCGCTGATTCGGCCGCTTCACGCTCCGCGACGCGGTCGGCGAGTTCCGAAAGGGAGAGCTGTCCGTCCGAGGCGCGGAGACAGTAAAGGACCGTCCGACGCCGTTCTCTAGCGAGGAGTTCGAAGGTCGTGTCGAGTACGTTCGAAACGTCACTCTCCTCCGAACACATCACGGTGGGTGAACCCGAATCGTTTGCCATCGGGGAATGACAGGGACTGCGGTGGGGATAAGTATAGTCACGTTACCGTACAGTACGAACTGTTTACACGATCTTCGCCCGTGTTTTTCGCGAAGGAGAGAGAACCGACAGTTAGCGTCGCCGTCGTGGAGTTTCGTCCGAGTAACAACTTCCTATCGAACGCAGTAGCGTCGTATCGAACGTTTACTTAAGACGGGGAACGGGGTAGAGTAACCGACAAACCGGATGGAGAACCAGATTACGCGGGTCGGATGCGGGACTGTCGAACCGGCCAGTCGACGGACCTTTGGCGCGGCGTACTGGGCGGCGCTCGCGGGGTGTCTCGTTAGTTCCGCACTCACGTACGCGTACGTCGGTGGAGCGGCGAGAGAACTGAATCCGGTTCTCCGGGCCGTCATCGGAACGGCCGGTCTCGAGGTGATGATACTCGTCAAGATAGTCGCCGCTGTCGGGGGGTACTGGGGGTATTACCTGCTCGGGCGAGTGACGGGGAAGGTACGCGTTGCGACGACGCTCGGTTGGGTGGCAGCGGTCGTATACGTCGCGGATGCACTGCACGACCTTCGGGTTGCGATGGCTGCCGGCCCGGCGGGACTGGGGGAAGTCGGACCCGGTATCGCCCTCGTTCTCGTCGCGACCTGGGCGGGCGTGGCGCTACGGCCGCCCGAGATAATATAGTGAGGACATAACTATGCAGGAACCGACTGTTCTCTACGCCAACCGACTCAGTCGCATGACCAGCATCGAACAACTAACGTACACAGCGGCTATTCTCAACCGTGGGCGCATCACGGAGGATCGAACCGTCTAATGACGCGCACTATCGTCGAAAACGCGCGGATAGTGACACCCACAGCCGTCGAACGCGGCTGTCTCGTCGTCGAGGGGAGCCGTATCGCCGCAATCTCTCCGGACGACCCGCAGGTCGAGGCATCGAAGCGGGTCGACGCCGGTGGGAAATATCTCCTTCCGGGGCTGGTCGACCTCCACGGCGACGACATCGAACGGCACGTGTTCCCCCGGTCCGAGGCACGCGTGCCGACGGCCGCGGCCCTCGGAACGTGTGACAGAGCGAACCTTTCAGCCGGCATCACGACGAAGTTTCACGCTGTTGCGTTCGAGGAGACACCCACTGAGAACCGGTCGCTTCACCTCGCGCGCGAACTGCATCAAGAGATAGCGGCAGCCGAGTCTCTTCTGGGACGACACCACTTCCACGCGCGGTGTGAGGTAAGCGACCCTGACTGCGTCGACGCAGTCACGGACGCGATCGCAGACGACGGCGTGTCGCTCGTCTCGCTGATGAACCACGTGCCCGGAGACGGGCAGTTCGACGACGTCGACGAGTTCGAGCGACGGTACGCGGACGGAAGCGGCGACTGGAACGTGCAGTCGTTTGCGGACCACCGTGACTGCGACGAGTCGGTACTGCGCGAGCGGACGGGCCGGCTCACGAAGCGTGCCGCCGACGCCGGAATACCGGTTGCCTCTCACGACGACGACTGTCCGGCCACGGTAGACCGAATGTCTCGGCACAGTGTGGCGATAAGCGAGTTCCCGGTGACGATGGCTGCCGCAGAACGAGCGACCGAGCTAGGCCTGGTGACGGCGATGGGAGCACCGAATCTGGTGAGAGGCGGGAGCCTATGGGGTAACCTCGACGCGAGAGCCGCCGCCGAGAACGGTGTTCTCGACGTGCTCTGCAGCGACTACCATCCCAAGTCGCTCCTTGAAGCGGTGTTCGTCGATACTGGCGAACCGCTCCCCGAACGGGTAGCGCGCGCAACGAGTGCGCCCGCCGATGCCGTCGGATTAAACGACAGAGGCCGCATCGTTCCCGGAGCCCGTGCCGACCTACTACTCGTCGATACCGATCCGAGACCCACTGTTTCGCACGCGTTCGTCGACGGGCAAGAGGTGTACCGGGTCGGCAGCTCATAAGGGAGAAATCCGCACTTAACCGAACGTTCCGACATGAAACACGACAGAACAGTAACGTCGTTTTATTCGTTTCAGGGCTGTAGGTATCTACGCTGGTGACGGGCCTCAGAACGACGGGGTTGGGGGAATCCGTGGACGCGATGCGCGACAACCGTCACACCGTCGGCCGGGGGACCGACGCTGTGAATCGATAGCCGGCCGCGCGAGGGGGCGCGACCGGCACTCAGCCGTCACCAGCGCGGATCATTTGGCGTTTCTAAGAACGAGATAGTGGAGACGGCTATTGTAGACACGGAAAGTCAATGTGCACATGATCGCACGACAGCTATGCGATCGGCATGTGAACCGTTTCAGTTGAGACTGTAGTAGCGAACGTCTCGTTGTATCCCGGCAGTGAGAGAATTCAACAGGTGAGCGTCCGTATTCATCTCTGCTGGCCCCGGAAATACCCAGAATGGAATGCTACACGAGCGCAAGTGTAACCTACCGTTATCACAGGTAGTACCTGACCGATCACCCACTCATCTTACATGTATAATTATATATTAGTTAACTTTATACAACGTGGTATCATCGTATGGAGTGCTACAAACACGAGGGAACGTACGAATCGCCCGAAAGGGTGGTGGGGAACAGACGAGCAAAAAACGGAATATTGCACACGCATGTCACGCATTGGGGAACGCAGCAGCCGGGGCGAACTGCTTACAAATGACTTGCAGAGAAGAGAGGTGAATGGAGAATGGGTTCGAGTAAGGTGAGCGTCTCTCAAGACACTGTCACGCCGGAGGAAGAGGAGACAGTAGAGGAGACGGAGGTAACACAAGAACCGCCCGAAGAGGAAACGGAGTCGGACCTGTCGTTAGACGTCATGTTCGAGGTGCTGAAAAACGAACGGCGACGGTTCGTACTGAAGCATTTCGACGAACACGAGGGTCCCGTCGCCCTGGGAGACCTGGCCGAACACGTCGCCGCAAAAGAAAACGACAAACCGAGACGTGAGCTGACGTCCGGCGAGCGAAAACGGGTGTACGTCGGGCTGTACCAGTGTCATCTGCCGAAGATGGACGACGCGGACATCGTCGATTTCAACCGCAACCGCGGACGGATCGAACTGGGAAAGAACGCGAGCCTGCTAAACGAGTATCTCGACACCGACGAGGAGACGAGTCATCCCTGGCCCTACTACTATCTCAGCATCGCCGCCACCGGGGGACTCCTGTTCGGTGTCGGGGAACTCGGCCTGTATCCGTTCGCCTGGATGTCTAGCTTAGTCGTTGCTCTCGTCATCGTCGCGTTCGCCGTCTGTGCGCTAGCCCACGACCAGTACTCCGAAGCGTAGTAAATCCCGACTCGTGCCGAGGCCGTTGCCCGCGCACCCGCTCTTTTCCGCTGAAGCGACTACCTACGATCGCTAAGCCCCGTCTGAATCCGGTGCAATACGTCAATAACAAAGGTCGCAGCACGGCAATCTCGTGTTACCACGTGTCATTCCGGCTTTCGAAGCCGTCTGGATCACACGGAGAGACGATATGACTGAAACAATGCATCAACGGGAGTCGCGTTTCGCTCGGGAAACGACGACTACCTCCGAACGACAGTGAACAATGTGTGGAATCACGGCCCACGTCGGGGCAGACGAGACAGTCGACGAACTGCTTGTCGGACTAGAGAACCTGGAGTACCGCGGCTACGACTCGGCCGGCGTCGCGGTGAAAAACGGCTGCGGGATCGAGGTGTGCAAACGCCAGGGCGAGATATCACAGCTAAAACAGCAGATACGGGCCGAGATATCCGGCGGAGGCGGCGTCGGAATCGGCCACACTCGATGGAGTACGCACGGACCGCCCACGGATTCGAACGCTCATCCCCACACGGACTGCACCGGAGAAGTTGCGGTCGTCCACAACGGGGTCATCGAGAACCACGCCGAACTGCGTAGCGAACTCGAACACCGCGGACACGGCTTCGAGAGCGACACCGACACCGAAGTCGTCCCCCATCTGATCGAGGAGTACCGCGACGAAGGGCTCTCCCCGGAGTCGGCGTTCAGACAGGCCATCGACAAGGTCGAGGGAAGTTACGCAGTTGCGGTCGTAGTCGAAGGAACCGAATCCGTGTACGCTACGCGAAGCGGATCACCGCTCGTGATGGGACTTGACGAGAACGAACGGTTCCTCGCGAGCGACGCCCCCGCGTTCCTCGAGTTCACCGACCGCGTTATCTATCTTGAGGACGGAGACGTCGCCGTCATCGAGGACGGGGACCACCGGATCACCGACAGTGAGGGCGCGCCGGTAGAACGGCCCCCGGAGACCGTCGACTGGGTGGCCGAAGACGCCCGAAAAGGGCGGCTACGACCATTACATGTTGAAGGAGATCCACGAGCAGCCGACGGCCCTGGCGCAGACGCTTCAGGGGCGGGTGACAAACGGCGACGAGGTGACGTTCGACGACTTCGCGCCCGGCGCGTTCGCCGGCGTCACCGACGTACAGTTCGTCGCCTGCGGGACCTCGTACCATGCCGCGCTGTACGCGACCCAGTTCCTCGCGAGCAGGGGAGTTCGGGCACAGGCGTTCAGAGCGGGGGAGTACGCGACGAGTCCGGCACCGGTCAAGAGCGACACGCTCGTCGTCGGGGTCACTCAAAGCGGCGAAACGGCGGACACGCTTAGCTCGCTCCGGTCCGCTCACTCGCGGGGCGCTCGGACGCTCGCCGTCACGAACGTCGTCGGCAGCACGGCCGCCCGCGAGGCCGACGACTCGTTGTTCATCCGCGCTGGCCCCGAAATCGGCGTCGCGGCCACGAAAACGTTCTCCTCGCAGATAGCGTCGCTCGCGTTGCTCGGGGAGCGTATCATCCGAGACAGGACGGGTCTGGCGAGCGACGGCGTCAGCGAACTTCTCGAATCGCTCGAATCGCTGGACCGCGACGTCCGACGCGTCATAGACGAGAGTCGGGCCGAGGAAATAGCGACGGCCTATCTCGACGAGCAGTCGTACTTCTTCATCGGCCGGGATATCGCTCACCCCGTCGCGCTCGAAGGGGCTCTGAAGTTCAAAGAGATCACGTACGAGCACGCCGAGGGGTTCGCAGCGGGCGAACTCAAACACGGCCCGCTCGCGCTCGTCACCCCCGAAACGCCCGTCTTCGCCGTCTTCACCGGCAGCCACGACGAGCAGACGCTGAGCAACGTCCAACAGGTACAGGCTCGCGGCGCACCCGTGATCGCTATCGCCAGCGAGGAACACGACGCGGCGATAGAGACCGCAGACGAGGCGTTGACCTACCCGGACGCGACGGCGGAAGTTGCAGCGATACTGGCGAACGTCCAGCTCCAACTCGTCGCGTATCACGTCGCAGATCACCTTGGCAGAGCGATAGACAAACCGCGGAACCTCGCAAAGAGCGTGACAGTCAAATGAACGAACCGGGAGAGGGACGACGATGAGCGGAATCGACCCGAACGATATTCAGATCGACTGGTACACCAACGGGTCCGAGGACCAGGTGGCGGTCGGTATCGAAGCGGACGACGTGAAGATCGCGGTCACGTTTCCCGTGTCGGCGTCGCGGTCCGAGCTGGAGACGGTGTTAGCCGAACGTGACCGGGAACTCGACCATTACTTCGAGGCGCTCGCGCGGGTACGAGATAGCGCCGGTCAGTCCAAGTTCAACAGTCACCGGCGATAGCGGGGAGTAAGGTGACCTTACCAATGCATGGCCAGGATAGTAGACGTATAACAAACAAACGGCTGTCCGTTCACCTAGGAGAACACACGTGAATCGACGGCGATACCTCCAGGCTCTGGGCGGGGTCGGGCTCGTAGCCGCAGCCGGTTGCAATAGTCCGGACCGGAGCGAGACGGAAGATGCTGGCAATACCCGAACGACCGACAGTGTTAGCCCCCAGAGAGCCGAGAACGCGGAACGTGAGGACCTCGAAACCGCACCGATGGACGAGGACCGCCGCGCGGTCGACAGAGCGGCGTTCGACACCGTCGTCGACATGGTGGACGACGCCGACTGCGACCCGACGGGCGAAGACGCGTGCGACGAACAGCTCCGTTCGGCCGCGTCCGACGGCTACCTGCTGGAGTTTCCTGAAGGGACCTACCGGTTGGACGAGTTCAGTCGGTTTCAGGACCTGGACCGGATCGGAATAGTCGGTGACGGCGACGTTACGTTCGCTATTCCGGCCGAGACGAACCGACTGCTGTTCGACTTCGATCAGGTCGGCGAGGTACTGATAGAAGGTATTGACATCGATATCACGGCCGACCAGTGTACCGTCGGGCTTCGGATGATGTGCGACGCGTTTCACGTTCAGGACGTCGAGTACGTCGGCCGCGGGAACCACGACGACACCAGCGTCATTGACGGGTTCGGCGTCGGGATAATGGACGAGAACGGGGAGGGGATCATCCGGAACGTCACCGCGAAAAAAGGGTCCATCATCGGGAACTACAAGGGCGGAAACGGCCGCGTCGGCGTCTGGACCACGAACAGCCACGCTGGGACGCTGTGGATCGAGGACTGCCACTTCGAGGAGTTCGGCAACAACGCGCTCTACTGTAGTCGTTGCGAGGGTGACGTCCGCGTGGTCGAGAGCTACTTCCGCAACAACAACGTGTGCGCGATCCGGATAAGCGGCAAAGGAAGTTACGCGACGAGGTCGACTATCGAGGTCGACATGGACGAGTACACGGGGCCGAGAGGCGGGTTCGAGACCGGGTTCAACACGAGGGCAGTTATCGTCGAACAGGGCAACGTCGGTCCGAAACCCCCCGGGGCGGAGATCCGCGACTGCGAGATCCACATCAAGAAGACGCCCCGCTGTCAGGCGGCCGTGAACCTTGGTCCGCAGGGCCGGACGCTGACAGTGAGAGACACCGAGATCCGAATGGACGTCGACGGGTCGCCCGCGGTTCTGCGCAGCCGACCGGGAAGCATTCCCTGGAAGCAGGATCAGCGCGTCCCGCCCACGCCACACTGGATAGCGCTCGAAAACACCGCCATCACTGGCAGCGCCCGCGGGGGAGCGGCAGTGTATCTCGTCGAGAGCTCCAACTCGGTCATACAGAACTGCAGCATCGATCAGACGGGAGCGAACAGATACGGCGTCCGCCTCGTAAACTCGACCAACCTCCTGATAGACGGCGGTACCGTCACCACGTCGCAGTTTCCGATCCTCGTGGACTCGAACCGCTTGCTGCTGTTGAACTCCGTCGAGGTGACGAACGAACCGGAGTTGAAAGCGACGGAAGTCGACCCCTCGCAGAGCGAAACGTTCGACCTGCGCCTGCGTCAGCCGATGCTGCGCGAGCAGCATCTCCAGATGGTCAGACTTCCCGAGACGCAGGAGGGACGAACCCTCATCGGAATGTTTCGAGAGTAGGTCTGGTTGCGCTGTTCGTTCCGTTCCTGCGTCGAACTGTTGTACCTTCTGTACGCTAGTAACAACTGAAACGGGTTTCTCACTGATCGACCAGCCGTCGTGTGAGCAGGCGTGTTGACTTTCGGTGGCGACTGGATCTGATACTCCCGGCAGAGTTCCGTTCACTCGTTGCTGCAAACTGCTTCGTAAGCGCGGGTTTGTTCCCCGTAAGGTGCTATTTACTCCTCATACGCGTCGGTTTGGATGGTATTACCGACACGAGCAGAGCGTTAGATAGGTCTTACAACAGAGATCAGCGTCCGGACCGCGGAGGTAATATTCCGTTACCGATGTAACCGGATCTTACCGACGGTTGGTAACTATCTGGTATGTATACGCGACGTAAGTAGGGATCAGTTACCACCTAATGGGGGGTATGGGGTGAAAATCATTATTTAAGTAAGGTTCGCCTGCCCTGATATGGCAAAGGACCATGACGACGTTCGCGAGGAGAAAGCTGACGTTGCGGAGGAGAATGACTCCCTTATCGACCGGAGATCGTATCTGAAGCTGACGGGCGCGGCTGCCGTCACGGCTGGCGCGGCCACTGCCGCTGCCGGCACCGGTGCGGCCGCCGAGACGCTCCACGGGATCGAGTTCGACCGCGTCGTCGACGCCGTCGACGACCTGGGTCTCGACCCCAACGGAAACGGGAACGTCGAGGGAACGCTCGCAAACAAGGTCCAGTCCGGAACGCTCGTTCGCTTCCCAGAGGGAACCTACCAGTTCGGCGGTTCGTACGACATGCCGGACCGAGTCGGCTTCGTCGGCGAAGGCGACGTGAAGTTCCGTCCGCCGAACGGGTTTAACAACCCCTTACTCGACACCGGGCTCCGAGGTAGCAGCGACAACCTGCTCGTCGAGGGCATCGACATCGACCTGCGCGCGGACAACACGACGTGTAGTATTCGCTTCGTCGTGGACAACCGGTTCCACATCGAAGACATGGAGATAATCGGACGCGGAATGCACAGCGGATCTCGAACGGCGTACGCGTTCCTCGCCGGCGTCCGAAACGCGGACGGCGTCGGAGTCATTCGGAACATCACTGCGAAAAAGGGCTCCCGGATCGGGAAATACAAGGGCGGCAACGGCCGCGTCGGGATCTGGGGTGCTGTCGGTCAGGGTACACTTAAATGTCAGAACCTCGACTTCAGAGAGTTCGGTAACAACGGCATCTACGCGAGCAGGACGAAGATGAAGGTCCAGGTCGAGGACAGTTACTTCGAGAACAACAACGTCTGCGGCGTTCGGATCAGCGGCGACGGTAGCTACGTCGAGAACTGCGAGATAGTCACCGACGTGGACAACTACACCGGCCCGCGCCCCATCTCGACGGGCAGTTTCAACCCGCGCGGCATTATCGTCGAGCAGGCAAAGATGTCGCAGACGAGCGACTGGCGGATCCCCGCCGGTGCGGAAGTCCGGGACTGCGACTTGTGGGCGAAGTCGTCGCCGCTCCTCCAGTCCGTCATCGAACACGGCCCGCAGGGACGGAGCCTCCTCATCAAGAACACGCGCGTGCGGTGTGACGTAGACGGCACCCCCGCGATCCGGCGGGACCGTCCCGGCAACATCCCGTGGCGGAAAGACCAGGATACGCCCCCCGAACCGCACTGGACGCGGATGGAGAACGTGCAGGTCACCGGGAACGCGAACGGCGGTGCCGCAGTGCAGCTAATGGGCGGCGACGGGTCCGAAGTTCGAAACTCCTGCATCCAGCAGAAGGGTTCGAACCGGACTGGCGTGCAGATCCTCGACGCGGACAACTGCGAGATCGCCGATACGAACATCAACGTCAGCGGTCAAGCGGTCGACCTCCAGAGTTCGAGCGCCGACACCAGCAACATCACCAACGGGGACTCCTGTCCGGCCCCGAACATCGAGAACACGACCAGCGGCGAATACGAGGACACACCCTCCGGAGACGATAGCGAACCCTTTCCAGGAAACGTCCTGACGATCTACGGTGACTCGGGCGAGGCCAACTACGAGTTCGCCGTCAGTAGCGACGACCTCCAGAAGCTCACTGCGAACGGAGCGACGACCGACGATGACGACCTCATCGACGGGAGCACCGCGAGCGGGTCCGTCTGGGGCGGCAAGGACAGCTACGGGTTCGAAGGCGACGTATCGTCGTTCACCATCGACAACGACGCGACGATCACGCTCAACGGAGAGAACGTCAGCGCGGACAGCCTCGGCACGGAGGACGACTCCTCCTCTGACGACGGCGACTCGACGAACGCCGACCAGCACACGCTGACGATCGTCGGCGACGCCGGCGAGGCTAACTACGAGTTCTCCGTCGAGAGCAACCTCGAACAAACGACGGCGAACAACGCGACGATCGACGACAGCGACGCGGTAGACGGCACTACCGCAAGCGGATACGTCTGGGGCGGCATCGACAGCTACCAGTTCGAAGGCGGAGTCACGTCGTTCACGATCGACAACGACGCGACGCTCGTCCTCGACGGCAAGGAAGTCACCCCCGACGACCTCGGTTCGAGCGGATCGGACGACGGCGCGTCGAACCCGGAGCGTTCTCTCATCATCTACGGCGACTCCGGCAAGGCCAACTACGAGTTCTCCGTCAGCGGTGACCTCGCACCGTCCGACGACCAGTGGGGGATCAACTCCTCCGGCGGCGACCAGATCGACGGTAGCTCCGCGAGCGGGTACGTCTGGGGCGGCATCGACAGCTTCGCGTTCTCGGGCGACATCACGTCGTTCGACATCGACAGCGACGCGACGGTCATCGTGGACGGCGAGGAAGTCGATCCCGCCGAACTCGGAGCGACCGGGTCGTCGCTCCCGAACACGATCACCGTCGACGCCGGCGACGCCGAGGCCACCTACCAGTTCTCCATGACCGGTACGATCGAAAAATCGACGGCCAACGGCGCGACGCTCGACGACGGGGACACCGTCGAGAGCGGAACCGCGTCCGGTATCGTTGAACCCGGCAAGAAAGACAGCTACGCCTTCGACGGGTCAGTGAAGACCTTCTACATCGACGGGAACGCCTCGGTCGACTTCGAGGGGGAACAGTAACGGGACCACAATGAGCTACACCGAAAAAACGCACCCCACGCGGTCGGAGTGGGCACAGAAGGCGGAAGACCCGGACCTCGAGGACGACCTCGGGTACGAACTCGACAACTGGGAGATGGTCGAAGCACGGAACGCCGAAGGGGAACAGCTCATGTTCCTCCCGAACGACGAGGAGATGATCAAAGACGAAGCGTTCATCGTCGCGGAGCCGGATGCGGTCTGCGACCTCGTCGAAAGCGTGTAGAAACGGTCTACACGGTCTAACTCAGCTACGCAGTCAACTCCCTCGCTGACGCAACCCACCCTCCACCCTCTACCACCGGTTCTCTCCTCCCCTGCTGACGCAACCCCACCTCCATCCTCTGTCACCGGCTCTCGACCCCCTACTGATGCGTCCCGCCACGCGCTCCGGAGCAGGCCGTCTGTCGTCCATTGGCGGTGCAGTCGCCTCCGAGTCGGGTGCCCGTTATCCCGTCGCGTCGACGGCTGCGGTAGGTACAGTATAACGAAACCCGGCGAGGCGCTGTAGTCGATAAATGGAGCCCTCCGACGGTCAGTGTCGTTCGTCCGGGCGTGCGTATAGTCTCGTCGTGGGAAACAGTTCGGCTACACCGACTGATGACGATGTCCGTCGAGGAGAGTGACCTTTCGTCACTGTTGTCGAGCGCGACGCTGGTGTTTTTCGGGAGCGTTCTGGGGTCGGTGTCGAAGCTCGTCGAACGCATATTCATTGCCAGAGTGCTGACGACAGACGCGTACGGCGAGGTCAGCCTCGGGATCGCGGTCATGAGCATCAGCGTGACGGTCGGATTGGTCGGACTCGACCAGGGGATCGCGCGATACGTCTCCCGCTTCGAGGACGACCGCGACGTTCGCGGCGTGTGGATCACCGGCCTCGTCATCGCGATCACGCTCGCTCTCTTGCTCACGGCCGCGCTCGTCGTCTTCCTCGACGAGACGCACCAGCTCCTGTTCGACCAGGCGAGGTCGCGCGGACTCCTGCTCGTCTTCGTGGCCGCGATCCCGTTCGTCGTCGGACTGAAGGTGACGGTCGGAGCGATCCGGGGACTCGAGAACACGATCTATCGGACCTACTCGTACGATATTATCTATCGCGGCATGCGGATCCTCCTCGTCGTCGGGTTGCTGTACGCCGGGTACGGCATCGTCGCCGCGGGCTACGCGTATCTCGCCGCGGCCATCGGCGCGCTCATCGCCGCCCACTACCTGTTGAACCGGCTGTTCCCGCTGTTCGGTCCGTTCAGAACGCACACGCGAGAGATGCTGACCTTCTCGGCACCGCTGGTTCTCTCTACGCTCCTGACGCTGTTGCTGACGAAGGCGGACACGGTCATGCTGGGATTTTTCCGATCGTCCCATCAGGTGGCGCTGTACAGCGCGGCGTACCCGCTCGCGAACGGCCTTCCGGTTATCCTCGCGTCGTTCGGGTTCCTCTACCTGCCGCTTGCGTCCAGGCTCGACGTCGACGACAAGACCCAGGAGATAAACGAGATCTACAAGGTCACGACCAAGTGGATATTCATCGTCACGTTTCCGCTGTTCGTGACGTTCGTGGCGTTTCCCAGCGATATGCTGACGCTCGTGTTCGGCGAGGAGTACGCGCAGGCGTCGCTGGCGCTTATAATCCTGTCGTCCGGGTTTTTCGTCCAGGCGGCGTACGGCCGCAGTCTGGATACGCTCTCCGCCCTCGGATACACGAACTACATCCTGCTCGCGAACGTCTTCGCGTTCACGCTCAACATCGTCCTCAACCTCCTGTTGATCCCGATGTACGGGTTCCTGGGTGCCGCGATCGCCTCGGCCGCGTCGTACACCCTGCTCAACGTCGTTCAGTACGTGGTGTTGCGGGGGCTGTTCGGGATATCGCCGTTCTCGAAGTGGGTCCAGCGGACGTTTCTCGTCCTCCCGCTGACCGTCCTCCCCGCGGCGATAGCCGCGTCGACAGTCGTTTCGCTCACGTACGTCACGCTTCCGCTGGTGCCTGCCGTGATCGGCATCGTCTCGGTCGGTCTCGTCTCGGTCACGGGCTGTCTCCAGCCGGAGGACAAACTGCCGCTCGAACTCATCGAGGACGCGCTCGGGATCACGTTGCCTTTCATCTGGCGGTTCGTCCCATCCGAGCGGTGAACTTCGGTAGAGGCGGGACGAGGGTTCGCCCCGAAGAAGGACACTTTGTACGAGAACCCGCTCTTTACCGGGACGACACCGCTATCGCGTCGAGCGAGCGACGCAAGTCGTCGAGGTCGACGAGCATGTCCGGTCCGACCGGCTCAGCGACGTGGAAGCGGTATTCGAAGTCAAGTATCTCGGCGATCTGGAAGTACTGCCCGCGAACGTCGCCGTCGCGGAACAGTTCGACGACGGTGGCGTCGTCCGCGTAGGTCATGTTCGTAAGGTTCGCGCCGTGTGGAGCGACGATCACGTCGGCACCGCTAAACAGCGCCGCCTGCTCGGGGACGGAGAGGTCCGAGAGGACGAACCGAGAGAACCGTGGTCTTCGAGAAGCGACATCACCTCGTCCTCGTTGTCGACGCGGCGGCGGTCGCGTCGTCACGAGAGACGTATATCCGGTCCGGGTAGTCGTCCGGTGAGGGAGAAACAGCGTCGGACAGCACGCGCTCGCGGACGCGGTCGTGAAGCCACTCGACGGCCGCCGGCGAGAGGACCGTCTCGCGGCGAACCGTCGGAACGACGAGCCTGTCGACCCGGACGTCCGGAGTCGACCACGTGATCCAGTCGTCCTCGTCGTAGCCGAGGAGTTCGAGCGTCTGTCGCTGCCACTCCGGCGGGTCGGAACCAAGGACCAGCGTCACGTCGCGGCCGGTCGCCTCCTGATACTGTTCGACGCCCTGGAGGCGGATGAGCGATTCGAAGGTCCAGTGGAAATACCCGCTGCTCCAGTAGTTGTACAGCAGACAGGCAGTCCCGAGCGACTCGTCGGTCCGCACGCCCTCGACGGCCGACCCCGGATTCGTCACGAGGTCGGCCCCGGAACAGAGGAGGTTCCGGACGAGAACCGCGGGTCGGACGACCGCTTCGACCGGGATCTCGCCTTGCTCAGTGATGGGAACGGGGTACGCGCCCAGCAGACGGCAGTTCGGTAGCTCACAGACGTACGGTTGCCGGAGAGTGAAGGTGCCGATGCGGTCAGCGATCTTTCCCTGGGGCGGTTCGTCGGTGTCGGGGCGGGTCAGTTCCAGTTCCTCGGACTCGCCGAACGGGTAGTACGTTCCCGCTTCGACCGCGACGGTACGGAGTTCGTCGTATTCGAGGAGGCGGTCGGAGAGCGCGTCGAGTATCGTCTCCGAGGCGTGTGGAAGAAGCGGTTGAAAGACTCGGTCACGCGCCAGATGTCGGAGCCGGTCCTCCATCTGCCCGGCGGATCCACCGCCCAGAGAGGCCCGTACTGTCCGGAACATGATTTAATCAGATCGTCCGACGGTATTAGTTATCCTGCGACTACACGCCAAGCGGTCAGTCCTCCGGCGTGGACCCGACTATCTCGTGTCGTCGCGTGCGGAAGTGGTCCGCGGTCTGGGCGAGTCCCGCACGCAGAGGCACCTTGGGTTCCCAGTCGAGTCTCTCGCGAGCGGTGGACACGTCGGGGCACCTGAGATCCGGATCGTCCGTCGGTCGCGGTTCGTAGGTCACTTCGGACGGTGTATCGACCACGTCTCGGACGACGGTCGCGAGCTCCCGTATCGTGATCTCGTTCGTGTTGCCGACGTTCATCACTGCACCCTGTAGTCCCGGCCGATCAGCGAGACGGCGGATCCCGTCGACGAGGTCGGTGACGTAACAGAAGCTCCGGGTCTGTTCGCCGTCGCCGTACACCGTGAGGTCGTCACCGGCGAGCGCCTGCGAGAGGAAGTTCGGGATCACTCGACCGTCGTCGAGTTGCATCCGCGGCCCGTAGGTGTTGAAAATGCGAACGGTCCGAGCGTCCACGTCGTGCTTGCGAACGTACGCCATCGAGAGAGCCTCTGCGAACCGTTTGCTTTCGTCGTAGGGGGCGCGAGGACCGCGGGGGCTCACGTTGCCGCGGTAGGATTCCGGCTGCGGGTGGACTTCGGGGTCGCCGTACACCTCACTGGTCGAGGCGACGACGACGCGGGCGTCGTGTTCGACCGCGGCCTCCAGAACGTGTCGCGTCCCGAGACTGTTCGTCATCGCTATTTCGATGGGGTGGGAGTCGAAGTGAGTCGGGCTCGCGCGGGACGCGAAATGATAGATGACATCGACGGAATCGAAGTCGGGCAGTGGGTCGCGGACGTCCCGCTGGAGGAGAGAGAAGCGGTCGTCGTCCGCGTGGTGGGAGACGTTCTCCGGCGTGCCGCTGGCGAAGCTATCGACGGCAGTGACGCGGTAGTCGTCCGCGACGAGGTCGTCGACGAGGTGACTGCCGACGAAGCCGGCACCGCCGGTGACGACTGCGTGATCTCGCCCGCTCATAGTTCGACCGTGCTGTTGTCGCCGACGTCGAGTTCCTTCGACTCGCCGACGATAGTCGCGTTGTCGCCGACGATACTGCGCGCTACGTTACAGTCGGTGAGCGTCGCCTCGCGCCCGAGGATGCTATCGCGGACGACGCTGTTTTCGACGGTGACGCCGTCCGCGAGGCTGACGTGCGGACCGACGACGCTCCCCTCGACAGTGACGTCGTCGCCGCAGTCGACCGGCGGGACGATAGTCGGGCGGTCGCCGCCGTTCGTCTCCGTCTCGTCGAGCGTGACGCGGTTCGCTTCGAGGAGCGTTTCCGGGCGGCCGCAGTCGTACCAGTCGTCGACCTCGAACGTGGTCAGCGTGCAACCGCGGTCGGTCATCCCTTGCAACGCGTCGGTGAGTTGATACTCGTCGCCCGCGCCGCGGACGTCGTTCTCGATCAGGTATTCGAGTTCGTCGAACAGGGTCGCAGTGTCCTCGATGACGTACACACCGGTGATAGCCAGGTCCGACGGCGGTTCGGACGGCTTCTCGATGAGATCGACGACGGCTCCCTCGTAGGTGTCGACGACGCCGTAATGTTCCGGTTCGTCGACGGGCTTGACGCCGACGCTGCCGGCGCTCGACCCGTCGTGAGCGGCCAGAAACTCGTCGTACCCGTTCTCGAACAGCATGTCTCCGAGGACGATGATCGCGGGGTCGTCCGCAACCACGGGTCGAGTCTGGTAGACGCTGTGTCCGAGCCCTTCCGGGTCGGCCTGTTCGACGAAGGTGAGGTCGAACGCGTCGCCGTAGGCGTCGCGAGCGTACTCCACGACCTGGTCGCTCATCGGTCCGCCGACGACGATGACGACTTCCGAAACGGCAGTCGACTCGAATCCGGAGAGGATGTGGCCGAGGATCGGTTTCCCGGCGATACGAACCATCGACTTCGGCTTCGTGTGGGTGTGTGGGAACAACCGCGTCCCTCGACCCGCCGTTGGGACGATAGCTTTCATGATCTGACTTCTGAGCGATAGTAAGAGACAAGGAGTGTTTGTTATGGACAGTTTGAATGAGCCCCCGGCCGCCGTATATACGGCCTGAATCGCCGATCAGGCGGCGGACTCGGAGCCGTCCCCGTCGGCGGACTCCTGGCTGTCGGCGTCGCTAGAAGAGACGTAGTACAGTTCCACGTCCCCGTTCGAACTGACCCGGTGAACGCCGGGCTGAGACCGGACGGCGCTGAAGTCGGACTGCGAGTACCGGAGACCCTGATAGGCCCCCACTTCGCGTTCGACGTCGAACTGCGAAAAGGCGAGATAGCGGGGCGCTCCCTCCGTCTCCGGCAACCGACTCATGTTCTCGCTCGTCACGCCGCGGAGATACTCCTCTTCGGCCGCCGCGACGCCCTGAATACCGTCGCTGTACCGGTAGGGTCCCCCCCGAACCCCGACGAGGTCCAGACTCTGATTGTGATAGGTGAACGCGGTGTCGTATCCTTCCATCTGCGTGTCAGTTACGTGCTGACTGGGCATGTAGACGTACGGGGACGGAAACACCGTCAGGAGAGCGAGCGGTAGTAACACGATCAGGAGTCCAACGGTCGCCGCGCGGAGCGTCGGCGTGGAGAACCGTCCCGAGAGACCGTCGAGCAAGCGATAGAGCGCGATCGGAGCGAGAACCGATACGAGCAACATCATGAAACCCCAGTGGCGGAAGTACTGCTCGGAGATGCTCCCGACGAAGTAGACGACGAAGATGCCGGTGATAGGAACGAAACCGAGCGTGAGGTACAACACAATCGCGTTCCTGTTGCCGAGTCGCCCGTCTAGCCTACCGGTGAGCGCCGCGAGCATCAGGGTGGCGGCGATGAGAGAGAGAACGAGGCTCGGGAACAGCAGTTTGAAGACGATCTCGTGAAGCCCTGCGCCGAGCGCCGAGAGCGAGGCCCCCTGTGATTGGACGGACTCGCCGATCGGGCCGGGCGACCCCAGCAGGAACTGGAGAAAGGTGGTAGTGACGTACTCAGTGGCGCTGAAAAACAGTTCGTACCGCGACGTCCAGAGAAAGAAGATGGCCCCGAACACGAGCGTCGGAACGTAGAACCGTCGCTGCGAGCGGATCGGTTCAGCGATCCCGAACGGCGTGCGCGAAACGACGAACTGCACGACCGAGACAGTGAGAAACAGCAAAAGGACGTTCGCGGCTTGCTGCGGGTGATACATGACGAGGGCGAACGAGACCACCGCCAGCAGGAGGTCGATCGGCGTGATCGACAGGGCGGAGGACGGCGAACGAGCCACGTAGACGAAAAAGACGAACAGCAGCAAACCGGTAAACATCGTCGCCTGCGTGAACGAATGCGCGTGGATGTGGGTGCTGAGGTTAGTGATCGGCAACATGAACGCGGCAGAAAAGACTGCGATCGCGACGGCGTCGTAACTGTCGGTGAGCGCACGGACCGATAGCGGGACGAAGACGAGAAAGATAGTGGTAAGCAGGAGGACCGCGAGCATCATCGACCGCTCCGGGGAGAGCCCGGTAAGTCGGTGGGAGACGATTGTCAGCAGGTGAAGCGCCGGATAAAACAGCGTTTCCGGCTCCGTCGTTCCGGAGAGAACGTCCCGGGCCCACCCCAGATGCGTCAGCGAGTCGTTCGAGCCGTAGAAACGGTACCCCCGGACGAGCGGGAGGCCGGCGATAGCGACCGTCGACGCCCCCGCGAGCAACAGGGCGGTCGACCGCTGCCATAGCTGACCGGCGGTAAACGTGACGAAGAGCGCGACCATGAAAGCGACGCTGACGCCGACCCAGAAGCGGATCGACGTTTCGGTGTAAACGGAGAGTTCGTAGCCGTTCGGCGGGTCGTTCGCCGCGAAGAAGATCCCCGCTGCGAGAGAGAGGAACCCGAGAGCGAGCAGTCCGCTGTCCATAGTACGATACAGATGACTCCGAGAGCCGTTCGGCATACCGACAGTATCCCGCTCACATTCGCATTGTAATAGACCTCCTATACCGGCGACAGGCGGTAGAAACCACGAGAGGGGAGTTTCGGTGGAAGCGTTGCTCAGTGGTCCGCACAGGCGGTAACGTCCACTTTACTATGACCATGACAGAGGTACAATCAACCGATGTACTCCGCCGGACAGATTCGACGGGGACTCCGACGCGTCGCGTCGAACCCGTCGTTTTTCGGACGCGAACTGAATCGGCTCTACTACCAGCGGCTGTACAACCGGCCGTACAACACCGACGGCGTCGACGTGGTGATGGAGGACTGGGACAACTTACTGGTGTTAGACGGCTGCCGGTACGACCTGTTCGACGTTCGTCACGACCTGCCAGGAACGCTCGAATCCCGCCAGTCCCGCGGTTCCCACACCGTCGAGTTCCTCGAAGCGAACTTCGAAGGGAGAACGCTCCACGACACCGTGTACGTCACCGCCAGTCCGCAACTGCACCGCTGGCGGGACCGCCTCGACGCCTCGTTTCACGACGTCGTCAACGTCTGGGACACGGACGACTGGAACGACGAACACGGCACGGTCCTGCCCGAGACGATGGTGCGGTACGCCCGCGAGGCGAACGACGAGTATCCGGACAAACGCCTCATCGTCCACTTCATGCAGCCGCATTACCCGTTTATCAACGCTCCCGAACTCACCGTCGACAATCGGTTGGAGGACGGAGACGGGACGGACATCTGGGGAAAGCTCATGCAGGGGGAACGAGACGTGTCGAAGGAGACGATCTGGCACGCCTACCGGGACAACTTCGACCTCGTTCTCGACGCCGTCCACGACCTGCTGGACGACCTCGTCGGGAAAACAGTCGTCACAGCCGACCACGGAAACATGATCGGCGAGCGGGCGGAGCCAGTCCCGATCGAGGAGTGGGGTCATCCGCCGGGCGTGTACACGGACTCGCTCGTGACAGTCCCCTGGCTGGAGTACGAAACTGGAGAACGAAAGACTATCAGAACCGAGCGACCGTCTGAAACGGAGTTAGCTACGGACGACACGGTGACGGAGCGACTCCAGCAACTCGGATACGCGGAGTAGCCGGCTACGCGTTCGTCTCCTCCCCTATCTCCGCGTACAGATCGACAAGCCGGTCGCTGGCCGTCGACCAGGTGTACTCGTCGACGACGAGGTCCCGGTTCGCCTCGCCCATGCCCGTCGCAGTCTCGTGGTCCTCGACCATAGCCTTGAGCGCCTGCTTCAGTCCGTCGACGTCGCCAGGGGTGATGATTCGGCCGTTTCGGTCGCCGACAACCTCCGGAATACTTCCGACGTCGGTCGTCACGACAGCGTTCCCGCCGGCCATTCCTTCGAGCAAGGCGATCGGAAGCCCCTCCGCGTACGTCGGCAGAACGTAGACCGACGCGTCTTCTAACAGCGCCTGCTTTCGCTCCTCGGAGACGTAGCCGAGATACTCGGCGTCGTCGTAGGTTTCACACAGCGACGACGCGTGGTCCGAGAGCGGACCGTCGCCCGCGATGGAGACGCGAAACGGCGGCGTCTCGTTTCGCTTGAGGCGGTCGATAGCGTCGACGAACCCGACGATCCCCTTGCGTTCGATGTGGTTCGAGACGAAGACGAGATGCGGTTTCTCGTGGTCGAACGAGGGGGAGTACTCCGACGCGTCGACGGCGTTCGGCAGGACGAACAGTTTCTCTTCCTCGACTTTGAGAGAGAGCACGTCCTTCCAGTACTCCGAGAGGACGACGATCCGGTCGCTGGCGTCGAAGACGATCCGCTGAAGCGCGGCGACGGCGTACGAATCGGTTAGCGCGAACTCGTCGAACGAGGAACCGTGCACGTGTAACACCACGGGCCGACGCCAGAGGTACGAAGCGACGAGGACGTACAGCGACGAGCGGTAGAACGAGAACTGATGTGAGGTGTGTACGTGGACGACATCCGGCCGGCGACGGAACGGGAACGCGAGGAAGGTCCAGAGCGACGCGAGAACCGCTCGAAGAAACGAGAGGGTTCCCCCGTCGGACGCCGTGTGCGTATCGTACACTCGGAGGTCGGCATCGTCTACGTGCCGACGTTGATCGGCGATGTACTGTGCGATCCCGCCGGTCCGTTTACCGGCAACTCCGACGATGAGTACGTCCATGTACGCGGAAGAAAGGGCTCGATCTCCTTATTAAATAACCGCCTAACCGGGCCCGTTATCCGATCTCGACGGTCTGGTCAGGAGACCCCGAAAGTCGCTGAGCGGTCAGATACTCCGACATCGCGTAGGCCATCCAGGCCTGACACCAGCGCATGAGCGTGATACGCTTGGTGTAGAACCGCTGTTTCCGGTAGTAGAACTGTCCGTCACCCGCGTAGAGGTTGTCGAGCGTCCATTGGAGGATCCGCTCCGCGAACTCGAGGTCGCCGGCGTAGGTGAACACGAGGATCCCCTGCGCCACCGCGTGGATGTCCCGCGGGTAGGCGTTCGACTCGTCGAAGTGGGGCGCTCCGTCGGGGTCGAACAGGCCCCGGTAGAACGTCAGCGCCCGGTCGATAGTGTCGTCGTACCGCGACGATCCGGTGAGCGACCGGTACTGCTGGAGCGCTTCGATGATGAACCCGTTGTGGTGGCTGTCCATCGATAGATGTGACGCGGACGGGGGATCACGGTACGTCCAGCCGCCGACGTCGGTCTGCTTTCTCGCGATATGGTCTAGGATCTTCGTCGAGCGTTCGCGGAGTTTCTCGTCGCCGAAGTAATCGTACAGTTCGATGAGCAGACGCGCGCCCAGCGCACCGGCGTTTATCGTGTAGTACTCCTCGGAGTGGTTCTTGTGATAGTTGATGATAGCGCCGTCGCCGTTGTCCACCTCGCGATAGTTGAGGTCTTCGACGACGAAGTCGGCCGCAGTGCGGGCTATTTCGGGGTATCGGGAGTCCAGATCGGTGCCGGAGAGCAGGGCTTTGACCGCGTACGACGTCGAGACGACGTCCGGATCGTTGGGAACGCCCCGTCCGTCGAGATGCTGGATCTGGTGTTTGTGCCCGCCGCAGAAACCGCTGTACCCCGTCGACTGGTTATCGATCAGCCACTGGAGCAGTTGGTGTGCCTCGTCGAGATAGTCCGTCCCGCCGACGATGTCGGTCCCGTAATCGATGTCCGTTTTCAACCGGTGGAAGTTCAGGTTCGTCATCGCAAACAGCGCCGTCCCCTTGTAGTTACGGCGCTGCTCGACGAGAAACAGCGGCCTGACGTTGACCGGGGACCGCTTTATCGTCTCCTGAAAGGCGATGTTGACCCACTTGTTGTCGATCGGGAGCGCCTGCCGAATTTTACTCGACATCCCGTCGCCGTAGTCCCAGCCGGTGTAGTCCCGGTGTCGCGCGTACGCGACCGTCTCTCGTAGGATGCGCATGATGGTCGGCTGGTTCCCTTCCATGGATGGTGGCCCCGGGGATCGGTGCTTCTGTGTGCTGCCAGGTGAATTCAACGTCATACGAGGTTCGCTGAGCGTCTCCCGTGGTGTCTGTTCATTCGAGATCCGGCAAACATGAGTCGTGAAGCCTGCTACCGGTGCAGACAACATTGTAATAGCCCGCCTATGGGATATCAGGGACCGTTTCACGAACGAAAAGCTGAGCAAGAGTCGAACGCGAGAGCGCGACTATCCGAGAAATCGTAGACGGCGGGGTCGCTTGGATCGCGCCGAACGGGGTTACACGACACAAACTCCACCCGGGCGGTAGAACAAGCCCCACCTAACAAAGTTCGCCGCTGTCAGACTCTGATCCGATGAGACAGTTGTTTTTTACCAATACGCCCGCCCACGTGCACCTCTACAAGCACGCGGTGAGAGAGCTACGGAACCGCGGTCACGACGCCCGGATCCTCGCCCGGGACTACGGCTGTACGACGGAACTGCTCGACTGGTACGACCTGCCGTACACGACGTACGGTCAGTGTGATACGAGCAAATACTCGTTACTGCGTAACCTGCCGAACCACTACCGGAACATATTCAGTTACGGCGTCCGGTTCGACCCTGATCTCGTGTTCGGAATGGGCGCGTACTCCGCTCACGCCGGAGCGGTAACGCGTTCGCCGGTCGTACTCATCCTCGACTCGGAACCCACGTCGCTCGACCACAAGATATCGAAGCCGTTCGCGGACGCGATGTTGACCCCCGCCGCCTTCCAGAAGGATCTCGGCGAAGACCACTACGAGTTCCCCGGGTTCAAGGAATGTGCGTATCTCCACCCGGACGTGTACGAACCCGCCGGGGACGTCCGCGACCGTCTCGGTCTCGACCCCGACGAGCGCTTCGTACTGGTGCGGTTCAACGCCTTCGGCTCTCACCACGACGTCGGAGAGGGCGGGTTTACCCCCGGGCAACGGCGACAACTGTGGAGGATCTGGCCGACGAGGCGACGGTGTTGCTCTCCGACGAAGGGGAGGAGATGGACACGGACTCGCTGCCGGCCCGGGAGTTCGACGTCCACCCGGCGCTGCTCCACGACGCACTGGCCGAGGCGGACTTGCTCGTCGCGGACACGCAGACGATGGTAACGGAGGCGGCGCTGCTCGGAACGCCCGCTATCAGGTCGAACTCCTTCGTCGGCGAGGACGACATGGGTAACTTCATCGAACTCGAAAACCGCGGCCTGGTTCGGAACCTCCGGGCGTTCGACCAGGTGTCCGAGACGGCGACGGAGTTACTCGCCGACGAGACGGCGACGGAACGGTGGGAGCGTCGGCGCGAGACGTTGATGAGCGAGACGGTGAACCTCACCGACGTTATCGTAGACATCGCGACCGACCCCGACTCAATAGAGTCCAGGACCGAGATGGCCCATCGGCACGAAACCGAGAGGGGACGGCTCACGGAGCCGAGCGCCGATATAACGAAACCGTAGGACAGCATTCTGAAAGAACACCGCCTCCAGTAGGTTTCGTCAAGATGCATTCTCAAACAACGCGTTTCGCGAGTATCTCGCTCGCGATGGTTCTCACGACAGCGAGCTTCGTGGCACTGATATCCGGCGTTCCCGTCGCTGCGGCGAACGAGGGAACCGCGTCCGTCGTACAGGACGGGGACTGCCGGGAACTAACCATGTACGGAGACGCCACCGAATCGGTCAGTTCCTACTACGATTACCGGTCGCACGAAACGGACGACGTCGGCGTGTACAGTTCCTATGGAACGAGAGAGCTACAGCGGACGGGCGAAAGTCAGCTCTTCGTCTACAACGGGAGCGAGAGAGCGAGCCTCGTCTTCATCCACGGCAGGCTCGGAGACGGAGAGGGCGGCGGACAGATAAACGCGACCCTGACCGACCTCCCCGAGAACGGCGAGTGGGCCGTCGAGGACGACGACTACCCCAGACGGAACGATAGTTTCGTTCGCGACGGCGACGCAAGCACCGTAGAGTGGTACTGGAAGGAAAACCGCACGGACGGTGGCGCGTTCCGCGGGGTTGGACCGGACGGTATCACCGTCGAAGCGGAGTTCAGCGACGGAGTCCGAGGCTGGACGGCCCGCGACGCCGACGGTGACCACGTCGACCTCTCGATGGACAGTTCGGCGACGGTTCGAACGGGCGGATGCGACCGTGCGTCGCCCTCGGCCTCGCTCGCGGCATCTCCCGGTTCCGTGGAGCTAGGAGACGAAGCCACGTTCGACGCCAGCGGTTCGGCGGGTGAGAACATCGCGGAGTACCGATGGGATCTGACCGGCGACGGAGCGGTTGATCGGACCACTGCGGAACCGTCGACCGGATACGGGTACGACACACCGGGTGAACGGACCGTAACGGTCACCGTCGTCGACGGGAACGGCAACCGGGATACCGCCGAGACCGCGGTCGACGTGACCGACGAGACAGCGCCGACCGTCGCGGCTGACGTTCCGGATAGCGGGACTGCCGGCGAGACGCTGACGCTGAGTGCGAGCGAGTCGAGCGACGATCACCGGGTCGCCTCGGTCGGGTGGACCTTCGACGGCACCGAGTCGGTGACCGGCGAGGAGATCACCCGCACGTTCGACGAGGCGGGTAGTTACAGCGTCACGGTCACCGTTAGCGACCCGAGCGGGAACACCGCAGAGGAATCGTTCGAGATTTCGATCGAAGCGGACGATGACGGCGGGGACGGGAACAATGGCGGTGGCGAGAGCGGTAGCGACGATGACAGCGACGGATCGGGACCGGACGGCGGAAACGGCGATGCCGGTAACGGGAATCAGGACGATGACGGCGAGAGTCCGAGCGGCGGCGGAGCCGCCGGCAGTGCCCCGGTATCTGATACCTCCGGTCCGCCGGAGACCACCGTAGAGACGGTCAGAGATGGAGACAGCACACGGGTGACCGCCCAGAACGTTCGCGCGGGAGAGGCGGTCCAGTTCGAACCGGTAGGGGAGAGGAGGGAAAACAGGTCGGTTAGCGTCGAGTTCGTCCCCGCCGAGAGCGCCGAGAGCCTCAACGCGAGCGTGACTACCGAAGCGGCCGACGGTTTACGAGCCGATTCCGTGCCCGTAACGGTCTCGGTCAGTGACGGGCCGGCGGTCGAGATGGAATCGGTTACGTACTCCGTTCAAGTGGACGGGGAATCGCTGGAGCGTCCCGCCGACGCCGCGCTGTACCAGCGGACGGGCAACGAGTGGCACCGGCTGAACGGGACGGCGGCCGATGAACCGGCGGAGCCGTACCGGTTCGAAGCGACTACAGGCGAGTTCTCGTCGGTCGCACTCGCGGTGCGGCGGCCGAACGTCAGCGTAACGGCCATCGAAACCGGCGGCGAACTCCGCGCCGACGAGACGAACAACGTGACCGCAACGCTGCGGAACGAGGGCACCGCCGACGCGACGGAAACCGTCTCAGTCGCCCTCGACGGCGAGAACGTCACGTCGCGGACGGTGTCAGTGCCCGCGAACGGAACGGAAACCGTGACCGTGCCGGTCAGCCCCGACGAAACCGGGGAGGCGACTCTCTCCGTGAACGACGAATCGTCGCCGGTAGCGGTCGTCCCCGCCGAAACGGGAGGCGTCGTCCGAGAGACCACGGTGACCGACCAGAAGGTAACCGCGGGAACGCCCGTCGAAGTGACGGCGACGGTGAGTAACGACCGGGACTCGGCGCTGACGCGGACGGTTACGTTCCGCACCGACGACGGTCCCGTCGCCACTGAGTCTGTCACGGTCCCGGCTAACGGATCGGCCGACGTGACCGCCACAGTCCGATTTAACCGGACGGGGACCTACGAGATCACTGCTGGAGAAACTGCGGAGAGAGCGGCGACAGCAACGGTCCGGGTCGAGGAAGCCGAGAGCGGGGAGGAACCGACGAACGGGACGAGCGAGAGCAACGGAATGTCCGGGTTCGGTGTCGGCGTCGCGTTGATTGCGGTCTGTCTCTCGGGATTCGTCGCAGTCCGCCGGCTCACCTGAAAAGGAGAGTGGTCGAGAGCCGGCGATACGCTACTGGAGTTCCTGTTGCAGTTATAGTACACACTGAAACTCAATGCACACCTGATCGCACGACAGCGATGCGGTCAGCGTGTGAACCGTCTCAGTGGCTACGATAGTTCGTCAGCACCCCGTTTCCGCACGGATCGAGCGCGGTAGCGATGGAACGAGTGCGGTGGGGAGGACGTTACTGCTTGACGAGCTGATAGGCCCGCTTTGCGATCTCCATGCTCGGACCGGCGGATTCCACGACGTAGTAGGGGTGCAACTGTGCGCCGAACTTCGCTTTGTACTTGCAGAGCCGCTCGGTGTTCGCGCCGACGAGGTCGTACTGGTAGACCGAATCGAGCACCGGATCCTCGACAACGTCCTCGATGATCGCCCAGTGGAGCAGGCTGTTGACGCTGACGCCGTCGTAGTCGGCCCGAGCGCCGCCCTGCCAGAAGTAGGCGGTGTCGTTCGAAAAGAGCGTCACGATACCGCTCAGGAACTCGCCGTCCGGCGTCCGAACGACGTACACGCGACACCGGTCGTCGAGTGCGTCGACCAGGTCGCGCATGAAGGGCCACGTGATAGGGAGCGTGTCGTCGTTTTCGTCGTACCGGTTGACCATGCGGTCGAATACCGTACGGGCCGCCGTGACACCCTCGACCGAGATCTCCGCGTCCGACTCCTTCGCCTTGCGGATATCTCGGCGGAGGCTGCTACTAAACGAACTCATGACGTCGTCGAGCGACCGCCCGTCGAGATGCAACCGGTACGTGAAACCGGGTTCGACGGAGAGGTCGGCCCAGTCGAAGGGCCGCGGGTCGCCGTATCCGGGAGTCGTGACGACGCGGAAGAGCGTCTGTGCGGACGACGCGTCCAGTTCGTCGAGTACGCCCCGAGCGAACTTCCGGTTCAGTTTCTCCCGCTTGCGCTGTTTCGGCGAATTGGGGTTGATGATCGGTCCCATGTGTGGGACGCTCATCGACGGTGGCGGTGAAGTGACCGCCCGGCCGACAGACCGTTTTCGGACGAACGCGGGAAACAGTGCGACGGACTGCTGTCCCTTGAACCCGCCGAGTAGCGTCATAGTCCCGGGGGCGTGGTCGTCGAGTACTCGCAACGCTTCAGGAGTGTGAAACACGTCGAATCCGCCGGACGGTAGGGCGTCTGCCCACTGGTCCAACGTCAGGCGTTCGATGTTCATCTGGTTCGTTCCTCGGTGAGGTGGATTAGAACTTTGTTATCCTCTCCATACCCCGTTCCGCACGCTCCTCCGTCGACATCAGTTGCTGGTAGAGGTCGCCGGGCGGACCGACCCAGCCGTTCAGGTCGAGCGCCCGCTCCACGAGACGATAGTACAGCCGACGGTAGCCGGGGTATTCGTCCTCGTTGAAGTATCTCGGATGCCACAACACCGTCATGACCGCGTCGTTCGCCGCGGCCTCCAGGAGCAGGTCCTCGCAGGCTTCGAACGCTTTATCGAACTCCTCGTCGGGGTCCGGAAGGGCGGTTTCCATCGCGGTCAGCGGGAAGACGACGAACGAATCGCCGAACGGACGGAGCGGTTCGTACCCGTGCTGGAAAACCGTACTCGTGTGACGACCCGAGGCTGGCGTCGTACTGGAGACCGAGGTCGTCGTGGTACCGCCAGGTTTCCGGAACGTCCAGATGCAGGTAATGTTGCCGACCGCCGACGATGGGGTGACCCAGAACGTTCTCCAGAACGTCCTTCTCGTATCGAAGCCGTTCCTTGTCGCGGTATGAGTCGAAGGACCCGTGGAGGCCGATCTCCCAGCCGTTTGCGTCCAGGCACCGGATAACGTCGGCGATCTCCGGCGATTCCACGTCGTAACTCCCGATGTGTTGAACCCACCGTGCCGGTCGAAACCACTCGCGGGGGCTGGTCCCCCTGAACAGGTGCGGTTCGTTCAGGAAGTAAAACGCCGAGCGAACGCCGAGTTCGGCTTCCAGCGACCGTATTTCGTCGAACTGCCAGTACGGGTTGGTCCGCCGGATCGCCGTTTTGAGATGGTACAACGGCCGCTCCTGCAACGCGTAATAGATCGACTGATAGGTTTTGAACGGCCTATCGACGTCGTGTGTCAGACACAGCGCGAACGCGTGGTCATCACGCATAGTTGAGGGCATCCAGTATTCTCGTGGCGGCAGTACCGTCCCCGTACAGGGGAGGATTCTCTTCCGGGGCGAACTGCTGGGTCAACGCTGTGCGGATATCCGACTCCCGCGCGCCGACGAGAACGTTCCATCCGCACTCGACGGTTTCGGTCCACTCCGTCTCGTTACGAAGCGTCACGCAGGGGGTGTCCAGATAGAACGCCTCCTTCTGAACGCCACCGGAGTCCGTGGCGACGCGTTCGGCCCCGTCGAGCAGTCGAACGAAATCGAGATATCCGACCGGTTCGATCAGTCGCATCTCGTCGGCGTACGTTTCCCAGAGTCCGTGCTGCTCGAGTGCGCCGACGGTCCGCGGGTGCGCCGGAAAGACGACGGGGGCCGGTGACGCCGACAGACCCGACATGATAGCTTCGAGGCGCTCCGGGTCGTCAGTGTTGCCGGCGCGGTGGACCGTGGCGAGGACGTATTCGCCGTCGTCGACGCCGAGGTCGTCGGTAATAGACGAGTAGTCTTGCGCCCGCGTTCGAGCGTGGAGAACCGCGTCGTGCATCACGTCGCCGGTCACGTGCACTCCGGCAGTGAGACCCTCTTCACGGAGGTTCTCCGCGGCGCTTTCGCTGGGGGCGAACAGGAGGTCCGACGCGTGGTCGGTGAGAACGCGGTTTACCTCCTCCGGCATCGACCAGTTCTCGCTCCGGAGGCCGGCCTCGACGTGCGCTATCGCGACATCCTCCTTGGCAGCGACGATCGCCGCGGCCAGTGTCGAGTTCGTGTCCCCGTAAACGAGGACGACATCCGGGGACTCCTCGTCGATCAGCGATTCGATTCCAGTCATCATCTCGGCGGTCTGGGTCGCGTGCGACGCCGACCCGACACCGAGATGGTAGTCCGGTTCGGGGATCGCAAGTTCCTCGAAGAAGATGTCCGAGAGGCCTTCGTCGTAGTGCTGTCCGGTGTGGACGAACACCTCTTCGTGTGACTCTCGAAGCGCCTGCGAAACCGGAAACGCCTTGATGAACTGCGGTCGTGCACCGACGACGGTCAGTACTTTCATTGATGCTCTCACCAGGTTCTTCGTTCCAGATTTTCGTTGTGCTGCTTATCGAATATCATTGCCAGCGTACATAGTGTCCCCCGAACAGGACGAGCAGTATCGACAGCGCACTGCCCGTGACTACGGAGTCCATCCCCGTTAACGTGACCCCTGCGAGGGCCACGCCGGAGAGCGAACTCAGCGCTCCGAACGTGTACAGGAGAACGAGGGATGGAAGTCGTACACGAGATATTTCATCTTGAGACGCCACAGGAAGTTCCGGAAGAGCAACAGAGACAGCCGCGGAATGAAGTCGGCGTATTTGATGTTGCTCTGTTCGTTCCCGTAGTGTGCCTCCATCGGAACGTCGGCGACCCGGAACCCGTGGGTGTTCAGTTTGACCAGAACGTCGTTCAGGAACCCGTACTCGTCGTACAGATTATCGACGTCTAACCGTTCGAGCGCCCGAAGGGAGATGGCCGTGTAGCCGTTCTGGGGGTCGACCATCCGCCAGTACCCGCTCGCTATCTTCGTGAGGAAAGTCAGTATCGAGTTGCCGAACAGCCGCCAACTGGACATCCCATCGCGGTGGGAAGCGGAGAGCAGACGGTTCCCTTTCGAGTAGTCGGCCTCTCCGTTGACGACGGGGTCGATGATCCGGTCCAGAATATCCGGGTCCATCTGCCCGTCCCCGTTTATCACCGCGGTTACGTCCAGGCCGGCCTCCCGGGCGCGGGCGTACCCGGTCTTGATCGCAGCACCGACGCCGCTGTTTTCGTCGTGGCGGATCGTCGTGACGCGGGAGTCGAGAGAGACGCCGCCGTCCGCTTCGACATCGTCGTTTGACCCGACGCCGCCGTCGGGGATCGGCGGGTCGCTTCGCCGCGCGTTCGCCTTCGCTGCGTGTCGCTGGACCTCCTTCCAGGTCCCGTCAGTCGAGCAGTCGTCGACGACGTACACCTTGTCGACGAACTCCGGCAAGGAGTCTATCACGTCACCCACGAACCCCTCCTCGTTGTAGGCCGGCACGACAACGCCGACTGTCTTGCCCCGGTACATTGTTACCCGCTCCCGATCGTGTAGACGTGGTGGTCGGTGTCACCGAGTTCGAGCGCGTCACGGCCGTCTACGACGACCATGTTCTCGTCGAAGGCGTTCCAGTCGAGCGTCTCGAACTCCTCGTGGTCCGTCACCAGTATCGCCCCGTCGATGTCCAGGTCGGTGACGGAGTCGGTCGCCGCACCGTACACGTCGAACTCGGAGAAGTCGTCGATCATCGGGTCGGCCGCGACGACAGTCGCGCCGAACTGGTTCAGCTTCTCGGCTATCGGCCGTGCCGGCGTCTTGCGGGTCTCGGCGACGCCCGCCCGGTACGTCACGCCGAGGACGAGTATCGCCGAGTCCTCGATATGTTTGCCGGCGCGCTGTAACCCTTCGACGAGTTTTCTGACCGCGAAAAGCGGCATCTCGTCGTTCACGTCGCGCGCCGTCCGCAGCATCGGCGCGTCGCTCGCGAGTTCCTTGATCAGGAAGTAGGGGTAGTAGGGGATGCAGTGGCCGCCCACGCCGACCCCGGGGTCGTGGATGTCACAGAACGGCTGGGTGTTCGCCGTTTCGATAGCCTCGTTGACATCGACGCCTAGCTCGTCAGTGAACGTTGCGAGTTCGTTCGCGAGAGCGATGTTGACGTCCCGGTACACGCCCTCGAACACTTTCACGCACTCCGCCGTCGTGGCGTCGCTGACCGGAACGATGTCGTTGACGGTGAGTTCGTCGTAGATAGTCTCCGCGACGACCGTGCTTTCCGCGTCGACGCCGCCGACGATCTTGGGATACGCTCCGCGGATGTCTTTGAGCGCCCGTCCGCTGGACGTTCGCTCCGGGCAGAACGCGAGGCCGAACTGGTCGGCCGCGAGACCGCTCTCCTCTATCAGGACCGGCTCGATGACGTCTTCGCAGGTTCGCGGCGGGACGGTCGACTCGACGACGACCATGTCGCCCGGGTCGAGACCCGATGCGATGTCGCGAACTGCCGTCCGGAGGTTCGAAAGGTCCGGATGGTAGTCGTCGCGGAGCGTCGTCGGGACGATGACGACGTGAACGCTCGCGTCGTTCGCTACCGCGGAGGGGTCGTCGGACGCCTGGAACGCCCCCGCGTTGACCGCGGCGGAGGTGAGTTCCGGGAGACGCGGTTCGCCCTCGACGGGACAGCCGCCGTCGTTGATCCTGTCGACGACATCACGGTCGACGTCAGCCCCGACGACGTTGCCGGTGACGCCCGCATAGACGACCGCGAGCGGGAGACCCATCTTTCCCAGTCCGTACACCGCGACCGGTACGTCGCCGTCGACGAACGCCTCGCGCCGGTCCTCTATCGCGCTCTCCGTCCCGTACAGTTTGGTTGTTTCGTTCCTGCTTAGCTCCATCAGTGACGCACCTCCCTCGGCCGGACAGTTCGGTCGGACGCCGTCCGGTCGATAGTTCTGGCGACCTCCAGGGCACGGATCCCGTCGTCCCCCGTTACCTCGGGCTCTTCGCCCGTCGTCGCGGCCTCGACGAACGACGCGAGTTCCTTCTTCAGTGGTTCCCCGTTGTCGACGGTCGGCCGCTCGATGACGTTCTCGTTCCGATAGCGGACGTCGCCGTTCGTCTCGACGTACTCAGGGAGGGAGTGACGGTGTATCTGAACCGTCTGTTCCATGTAGTCGACGTTGACCTGGCACTCGCGGGCCGTGATAGACAGCTGACGCACTCGCTCCTGAGTGACGCGGCTCGCCGTCAGCGTCCCGACGGTGTCGTTTTCGAACTGTAGCGACGCCGCCACGTACGGATCGTCTCCGGTTCGGAACGATTCGACGGTTTCGAGGTCGTTGTCGACGAGCGAGAGCACGATGTCGATGTCGTGGATCATGAGATCGAGGACGACGCTATCGCTGATCTCGCGGTCGACCGGGGGGCCCAGTCGCCGGGCGTCGACCGCGATCACGTCCAGGTCGGGGACGATATCCTGGAGCGTCTGGACCGCGGGGTTGAACCGCTCGATGTGACCGACCTGCAAGGTGAGTCCGGCCTCGTCCGCGCACTCGACGAGTTCGCGCCCTGCATCCGGGTCGTCGACGAGCGGTTTCTCGACGAGAACGTGCGTTCCGTGGTCTATCGCGTCTCGCGCGACCGCGTAGTGATACTCCGTCGGGACCGTTATCGACACCGCGTCGACCGCGTTAAGCAGCCCCTCGGTCGAGAGGACCCGCGCGTCGTAATCGTCGGCAACCTCCTGTGCGCGGTCCGAATCAGCATCGGCGACGGCGAACAGTTCGGCGTTCGGTAACTCTCGATACACCCGCGCATGGTGTCGGCCCATACTGCCGACACCGATGACTCCAACTCTGGTCTTAGTCATGATAAGTGTTGACGCAGTCAGTGATCTGTCTGATGTCGTCCTGGGAGAGCCCCTGATGCACCGGGAGCGAAACCACCTCATTGCTCGCTCGCTCGGCCTCCGGAGCGTCGGCGGACACGTCAGCGTACGCCGGTTGGTCGTGAATCGGCCGAGGGTAGTAGACGCTCGTGGCCACGTCACGGCTCTCTAGATGTGTCCGGAACGCCTCGCGGTCTTCGCATCGAACCGTGTACTGGTGGTACGCGTGTCGCCGACCGTCCGGTTCGGCCGGCGGGGTCAGCGACGGGGCATCGCGAACTGCTTCGGTGATCCGCGCCGCGTTCGAGCGACGGTCCGCGACGTTGCCGGGGAGTTTCTCCAGTTGGGCGCGACCGATGGCCGCCGCGATACTCGTCATCCGGAAGTTGTGTCCGACCTCGGCGTGTTCGTACGTGTCCGTGCGCCCGTGATTGATGAACCGCGCGGCGCGGTCGGCGACCTCATCGCGGTCGGTGGTGATCATGCCGCCCTCGCCCGTCGTCATGTTCTTCGTCGGATAGAACGAGAAGCAGGCGGCGTCGCCGAGGGAACCGACCGGTTCGCCGTCGTACTCGCCGTCGTGTGCCTGCGCGGCGTCCTCGATCAGAGCGAGGTCGTGGTCGTCGGCGATATCTCGGAGGTGGTCCATCTCGGCGGGCAGGCCGTAGAGATGTACGGCGAGGATAGCGTCGACGTCGCCCGCGCTTGCTATCTCTTCGACCGCGTGGGGGTCGAGGTTGTACGTCTCCGGGTCGATGTCGGCGAACACCGGTTCCGCGCCCGCGAACCTGATCGCGTTCGCGCTGGCGACGAACGAAAACGGCGTCGTGATGACGCGGTCGCCCTCTCCGATGCCGAGCCCACGAAACGCGGCGTGTAGCGCCGTCGTTCCGTTCGACGTCGCGACTCCGCGGTCCGCGCCGCAGAACTCGGCGAACTCGGATTCGAACTGCCGGACGAGCGGACCGTCAGCGAGGTGACCGTCCTCCAGGACCTCGACGACGCGTTTCCGTTCCGCGTCGTCCAGGTCCGGGGAAGCTATCGGGACACTCATGCTATCTGATTCCCACCTTCGAGAACGCCCGGTAGCGGCCCGAACTCCGCTGGGACGCCCATCGCCAGGGTATCCGGAGGAACGTCGCGGTCGACGACGGCACCCGCGGCGACAAACGACCCCGCGCCGACGGTGACGCCCGGCAGTATCGTCGCGTTCGCGCCGATGGAGACGCCGTCTTCGATAGTCGGACCGTCGAGTGTCTCCTCCTGGCGGACGGGGTATGCGTCGTTCGTTAACACGGCCCGAGGTCCGAGGAACACGTTGTCGCCGATAGTGCTCTCCGGAGGGACGTAGACGCCGGTCTGAATACTGACGTGAGACCCGACATCGACGCGACCGTCGATCACCGTGTCGGTCCCGACGACGACGTCGTCGCCGAACGTCGACTCTTCTCTGACGAGGACCCCGTGTCCCGTGACGAACTCGTCTCCCGCACGAACGTCCCCGTACAGTATCGATCCGTGTCGGACTGTGGAGTCGTCACCCAGGACCGTCGGTCCGCAGTCAGTGGCGTACTCGTAGCCGACTGTGGCACCTTCGTCGACGTCAGTGCCGTCGCCGGTCACGAGCTCTGCCATGTACTCACCTCCGGAGTCGCGGTCTCCTCGGATGGAGGTCTCTCGATGGACGGTTCAGTGCGTTTTGTTCGTATATGCCGGGTTGTGGTCCCCCAGCCGTATCCCAGTGCAAGCGGCATGAAAGGCTACTCTCTGCTTATTATGCAGATGCCTTTGTTATTCAGCCCCTTGAGCCAGAGTATAAGACACCTTCACCCAACAGGCCGATAGACAGCACGCCAGCGCCGGCGTTTTCGGTCCGTAGGCACCGTCAGAGTGTGCATATCTAGTATTACATCGTTACCCTGACTGTAACCGGTATGTAACAAAGTGGTGATACCGGTATACCTCGCTCTAGGAGTCTACGTACGGGCAGGTAGCAATACCAGAGCTGACAAACCGCGTTCAATTAATGTCTCAATCCGACACTAGCGCGTTATCGCAGGACGTCGTGTTCGATCTCCTCAGCAGCCCTAGACGCAGGTTCGTACTGTACTACTTGCGCCAGGAAGGGACGCCAGTCGAACTGCGGGAACTGGCGGACGAAGTCGCTGCCTGGGAGAACGACATGGACGTCGAGGAACTCACAAGTCAACAGCGAAAACGGGTGTACGTCTCGTTGTATCAGACGCACATCCCGAAACTAGACGAAGCAGGCATCATCGAGTACGATCAAGACAGTGGGATAGTGACGTTGGCCGACCGAGCGGACGAGCTCGGAAGCTATCTCAGCAGCGACGAGGAGACGCTCCCCTGGCAGATGTACTACCTCGCGGTCGCGGTCGCAGGCGCGGTACTGTACACGCTCGTCGCGTTCGACGTCTCCGTTTTCGCCGCGGTTCCGGAGTACGTCGCCGGCATCGCCATCATCGTCGCGTTCGGTCTCTCGGCCGTCGCTAACTACCTTTACAACAGGTACCACGAACCAGAGATAGACGCAGACCTGGTGAACATGAATCGATGAATCGAGGCGATTACCGAAAGCCGGACCGACGTACGGGTCGGCGACCGATAATCGACGACGTGCACCGTTTTCAATCGACCTATCTCTACGACTGTTTCGTCTGACGAACGAACCGTCGAGACGAACAGCGGTCCCCTGCGACCAGATCGACAGGACAGGTTCTCAGATCTGATCGTGAATTTCTCGGAGTCGGACAGTAGTATCACCGTACTCGACGCCGTGTCTCGGGTTTCCAGCCCTATACCCTGCATAACAAAGGGAAATTCGCATCACTGAACCGATATGGAGAGTCGGGAAACGACTGGACCGAAGACGATTCTCATCGGCATCGACGCGGCGTGTCACGGCGTCCTCGATCCCCTCGTCGCGGACGGTGCCGTGCCGAATCTCGCCGGGCTACTGGACGACGGAGCGAGCGGGCCGCTCGAATCGCAGGTCCCGCCGTGGACGGCCAGTGCCTGGCCGTCGCTGTACACCGGAATGAACCCCGGCAAACACGGGGTGTTCGACTTTCTTACCTTCGACGGGTACGACTGGGAGGTCGTCAACGCGACGCACGTCGACGAACGACCGCTGTGGCGGCTACTCGACTCGGTCGGACAATCCAGCGTCGTCGTGAACGTTCCGGTGACGCATCCTCCGAGCGAGTTCGACGGGGCGCTCGTTCCCGGATACATGGCCCCCGAGGACCCGAACTGTCACCCGGCCGGTCTGTTAGCGGACGTCCGCGAGGAGATCGGCTCGTACCGCGTCTACCCGAACGACGTAGACGGGGAGACGGCCCAGCGGGAGGAGTACGCGTCCGTCGCCCGCTCCCGCGGCGAAGCGTTCCGATATCTAGTCGACCGCTTCGACCCGGAGTTCGGCTTCGTGGAGTTCCAGGTCACGGACACCGTCTTCCACGACCAGCCGGGAGACCAGAGAACCGTCCGCGCCGTGTACGAGGCCGTCGACGAACAGGTAGGCGCGATCTTAGACGACTGTGACCCAGACACCGTCGTGGTCGCAAGCGACCACGGAATGGGTCGGTACCACGGTCACGAGTTCCGCGTCAACGAGTTTCTACGGGAGTCCGGCGACGTGACTGCGGTCAAAGGCGGAGAAGGCATGCCCAGCTGGGCGACCGTTCGCGACGGACAGTTGAAAGCGGGGAAGACGGAGACGGAACCGGACGAGAGAGCGCTCGCAGACGTGATGACCGGACTGGCTCGGTTCGGGGTGACGAGCCAGCGGATCGGGAAAGCGCTCGGACTCGTCGGCCTCGACGACTTCGTCGCGAAACGAGTCCCCGCGTCGCTCGTCAGCGCCGGAACGGAACAGGTCGACTTCCCCGACTCTCGGGCGTACATGCGTTCCCGCATCGAGTGCGGCGTCCGGATCAACCTCGAAGGACGCGAACCAGCGGGGATCGTCCCGCCGTCGGAGTACGAGGCCGTCCGCGACGACCTCGTTCGCCGACTCTCCGGCGTCCGGACGCCGGACGGCGAACCGGTGTTCGAGGACGTCGCACGACGCGAGGAGTACTTCCACGGGCCACATGCCGACGAAGCGGCCGACGTGATAGCAGTACCGTCCGATTTCGACCACTTCCTCTCGGCGCGCCTCTCCGGGTCCAGATTCGGCGAACCGACCGAACCCTGGAACCACAAGCGAGACGGTATCGTCGCCGTCGCCGGAGAGGACATCGACGAGACAGTCGACCTGACGGACGCCCACCTGTTCGACGTAGCGCCGACGGTACTCGCGACGATGGGCGTGGCGGCCGACGAACGAATGGACGGAACGGTCCTCCCGGCCGTCGAATCGTCCGGCGAACGGAGCTATCCCGAATACGACCGTCAGCGGTCGACGACCGACGAGGGCGGCGTCGAGGACCGTCTCGCGAACCTCGGGTACATCGAATGACCGACCGGGATGACACGAGCATTGGTACGTTAGACTCGCATATGAGAATCGGCACGCTAGACTCGCGCGCGACCAACGACACGCGACACTCGCGGCCGAACACCGAAGTCCGCATCCGCACTTCCGCATGACTATCAAAACTCGCACGTACGCATGAGCATTGAAATTCGCACTATCGACGACGCAGAGGAGTGGGACCGTTACGTCGACCGTTCCGACGGAACGAACCTCTTTCACCAGTTCGACGCACTCGACGTTCAGGCGGAGTACACGAGCGCGAACCTGTATCGGTTTGCTGGGTTCAAAGGACAGGAGGCTGTGGGGCTCTTTCCGGTGTTCGAGATCAAGAAAGGACCCGTGTCAACGGCGTTCTCGCCGCCGCCGGAGATACGAGTCCCCTATCTCGGGCCGGCCGTGTTGAACATGGAGAAACTGAAACAACGCAAACGCGAGCGCCGTCTGAAGCGGTTCCTCGACGGGTGCATGGAGCGTATCGAGAACGATATCGGTCCGAAATACACCCACGTCCGGACAGACAGTCGGTACGACGACCTCCGTCCGTTCATCTGGAACGACCACGATGTGACTCCCGATTACACGTACCTCGTCGACCTCGAAGACGGGACTGAGGCGGTCAAAAGCCGGTTCAGCAGCGACGCGCGGAGCAACATCCGGGACGGGGAAGACGCCGACTACGTCATCGAAGAAGGGAGCCACACCGCGATAGAGCGGATCCTCGAACAGGTCCGGAACCGGTACGAGGCACAGGACATCTCGTTTCATCTGCCGACGCCGTTCGTGATCGACCTGTTCGACCGCCTCCCGGATGGGCAGTTACGCCCGTACACGCTGTACGTGGACGGGACGTTCGTCGGCGGCATGCTCGTCCTTGACGACGGCGAACGAGTGTACCGGTGGCAGGGTGGCGTCCGTACCGATGCGGACGTCGACATCGCGACCAACGACCTGCTCGACTGGCGCGTCATGCGCGACGCGATAGAGCGCGGCCGGGCGTACTACGACCTGGTCGGCGCTGACTCGCCGCGGATCAACCGGTACAAAGCGAAGTTCGGCCCGGAACTCGAAGCGTACCACAGCATCGAAAACGGGACGCCCGTGATGAACAAGATGGCCCACCTCTACCAGAAGATCCGGTAGCGGCTATCGGAGGATCGATCGGTACGGCTGTTCTCTTCTGATCTCGGTCACAGCGATCTCGCTCGAAGAAGTCGAATACGTCAGTCTCCAGAACGAGAATGAGATCCGGGGGCGAGAACGTCCGTAAGCACCGGCCTGCCGTCTCTGTTCCAGACGAGCAGACCGGCGGCTACGAGCGCGAGTTCCAGAACGAGGTACAGCTGTCCTCTCGGCGTGCCGAGGAACTGGACGAACTGTAGGAAGTACGTCTCGAACTCGAAGAGGAACCCCCGAGGAGCAGTTTCTCGGCCGGGGACGAACGGCCAAAGGAGAAACGAGGTAGCGACTCCACCGTCGGTCGCCAGAGGATACAGCATATCGCCGGGCAGGTGGCTGACATGTCCGAACGCGAGTGCGCCACCCCAACGTGGAACGTCAGCGAGCCGAGCGACCAGAAGCACTGTCGGGACGAATAGCGCAACGAAGGTAAGCGAATGTGCGAGAGACGATCCGTTCGGTAAGACGCCGAACGTCCACGCGAGCGGTTTGTCTATGAGGTCGGGGAGTTGCGTACCGACTGCGAGCAGCACCGATGTCGGTCCATCAGGTGGTCTCCCGTACCGTCGACGGGTGTACAGCGAATACGCGATGTATCCCACCGCGAGGTGTTCCCAGGGCCACATCAGTTCTCCGTGACGGAGATCCAGACGTACGCGGATCGGTACGCATTCTCAGGACTGGGGTCATCGGGCACGCCGTCCTTGTAGAGGAGATACTGAAGTCGCAGATCCTCCCCGATCATCTCCGGCGCGACGGCGTGTCGTTCCGTCCAGACCTCGTTCTGTCCGACCGTGTTTTGCAGTCGCGTCACCTCCTCCTGTTCGAGGACGGACGCCGAGCCGTCGGTGACATCGACACGCTGGACGACGACCACGACCGTGTACGTCGTTTCCTCGCGTTCGTTGTTTTCCACTCGAACCGTCATATCCTGCTCCTCGCCGGAGGTGAACTGACTCGGATACCCCTCCGAAACCAGATCGCCGGAGCCGTTCTCAGTCAGTAGCGTTATCTCGGAGGTCGCCTGGCCGTCGGCGGGGGATGTGACTGCCCCACCGAGCGTGCCGAGCGCGATGATGACGCTGAGTACCAGTGCGACGTTCAGGACGGTTCCAGTCACCGAGCCAGCGCCGGTCAGCGCTCCGTGGAGACCGACGAACCAGCGCCGAACCGGGAGCGTGAACCGCTGTTTCGGCGCGACGCGAAAGCGGCGGAACGCCGCCAGAACGGAGCCGATAACGGCGAACGCGACCAGCGTTCCGAGGATGTTCCGCGTCGACAGATCGAACCCGGCCACCGAGATTCCCAGAGCGAGTATGGGGACCAGCGCGACGCTAACCCCGAATCCGAGGGCACCGCGTTCCACCAGATCGATGTATCCGGCCGTCTCGTCTGTCACTCGTTCCTCGGAAAACGTTCGGAACCGTTCGGGCAAACTGTGTCGTCTCGGGAACAAGAACGCAACGAGGACGTACCCCGGAACGAATACGATCAGAGGCAGGACAACGATCGGCCTCACCGTCGTCGCGTCTGCCGGTAACACCGTAATCACCAGGGCGGTCGCGACCACGTACAAATTGACGACTGAGAGGTCGACCGGAACCTGTCGAGCCACAGTGAGAAACTGCTCCCAGAACGAGCGCTTCGATGTCTCGTAATTCATAGTGATTGGTACGGTCTACACCGACCGAACAGTTCGTCCATCGCGCGGCGATACTCGACACTCGACATAGTAGTGCGGTTACTCCGGGGTACCCGTCCTTGGGGCATTGTTATTAAGATCCTACGGCTTGGATTTTCCGACGGCGTTGGTTTTCTCCTCGGTAGCTGGGTCTCAGCGTTCTCCTCGTAACTGGTTCCCAGAGTGCTCACATCGTCCGTGGCGAGCCATCGGCTGGCAGAGCTGTCGTGTGAGCGAACGGACCGACGCTGCGACGAATGCGACGGATCAACCCTCCGTAGCAACCCCTTCACGGAGGTCACGAGTCGTCGAGCAATCGAGGCACGCGTACACTCTGTTCTGATTGTTGCCGAACACGCGAGCGAACTGGTTCGAGACGTATGCCCGCAGTTACGGCACTGTCTGTTCGTGATCGATCCGCGATTCCGTCCCGATCCGTCTGGTTGCGAAGCCATAGGCAGTCACGAACATCACTCCGTGAGAGTCGCTTTGTTATATTCCACTTAGTAAATTCTCCGATACTGCGGTCCTCAGTCGAGTTTAGCAAACCTCGGATTTCTCCCGGCGTTTCGGTGACAGTTGCAGAAACAGACGGGGTGAGATCGTTGAAGCTGAGCTGATACGCGAGAATATCTTACGGTCCATAATCGTCTTTAGGAGCCGCGAGCGTCTAACGCATAGAAACCAGATCAAGAGAGAACATCTGCGTACCGTCGGACCGCGGGGAACTCCGTTGATCGTAGATGCCAAGGTCGAATCAACTCAGAGAGGTCAGTGCGGATGCAGCGATAGGTCGATCCGGATGGAACATCTGCTTAAAGTTGTAACCACACGCAGTCAAATAGGGCCGGAGTTACTTGGAGAACCACGAGGAAACACAATCGTATCGTGTCCCGGTGGAACGGCGCAGTATCAGGTAACAAACTGTGATGGAATTGGTCTGGTTCCGTAACTGTGGCACAATTACGTTTCGATTAAACTGGAAGTAAGCGGGTAATTCAAGGTTGACTATACACACGAATTAAGGATACCAGACGCTAACATCGGACAATATGACTGAAGTATGGGATGAGATCGGGTTCGTTATTAGCTCACGGTATCGCGTCGCCGTCTTAGAACGATTAGCAGAGGGCCCAGCAACGCCGTCCCAGATCGCCACTGACTCAGAGCTATCGATCGCGCATATCTCACGGAGCCTACGACGACTGCGGGAACGTGATCTCGTCGAACTTCTCGTTTCAGAGGACAGGAAGAAAGGACGCGTGTACGGGATTACGGACCGCGGCGAACAGATCTGGAGTCAGATCCAATCCGAGAACATGCTCGAAGAATAAAAGGCGACTGGAGAGTGGCTCCTAGTTCCCGTCTTGCTTTCTGCGTCGTCCTGTATATCGTATCAGAACACAGTAGCGACACGTAACCGGCAGTATCGTGACGAGTATCCTGTCAGGCGGGTTCGGGTCAGATATTTCGCGCGACATCGCGACAGTCTTCGCTGACGTGCGCCCGAATAGAGTTTCAGCAATGCATCAGCGACGTTCAACAATGGTTAGCATCAGCCCCTGCCCGTTCTCGAAGGAGACAGCATCGCAGAAGCGGCGGTTTCTCGTGTCTTTCACGGGCGAAGAATTACCGCAGGAGTAGCGTCACTATCACTTGCACACTGATAGTAGTGCTTGCAACGATTTATACCACTGGCCATGCTCACGAGGGAGATCTAAGTCGGTGTGGGATTGCAAGCACTACTAGAATTAGCGTCGTACCAGCGCGAGAGCACAGATAAAGATTAAAGAATAGTTTCTAGATTTCATCAGGGATTTAGATACAGATAGAGGGGCCCCGTTCAGTCTCCTGCCTCCTCGTCATCGGCATCAGGAACGAGCATTTCAGGTTCGCGCTTATAGGTTGGAGTCTCTGCAAACTGACGGATCCGTTCCCAATCGCCTCGTGACAATCGCTGCGTCATTAGACTCGGATTTCGCCCCTTCGGTAAAAAAGGGTAATGGTGGTTCAGGGTAGTAAGAGGGACAAACCCTCCACAGGGAGTTACTACTCGGACCGCGACATGGTACTTTCGTCTACCACCGGTATGACTGAAACGTCCTTCATCGGTGTGTCTGAAGCGTATTTGCGGTGCTACGGGTACCTATGAGCGAACGAGAGACCCCGTCTGAAGGGATTCATTCGTCGTGTTCGACGAGGATACGCCCGTCCGAGTAGACAGTAACAGTACAGTCCCATTCGGAGAACGTTAGCGAGGACATACTGTCTCCGTCCATAGAATCGAAGAGGGAGTTGAGCGCGTCCGGGTCGAGGATTTCGTTGAGAGACGGGGAGAGGTCAAGTGGATCGACATCTAACGCCTCTGCGACAGTCATTACGACGGAAGTCCCGATATCACTCCCTCCAGAAACCGGGTCATACGATACAGTCGTTCGATTTCTGTCGCTCGAATCGTCAGCTGTTGTCTGTCGAGTGTCGGCAGTTATGTCGTTAATCATAGATGATCTGGTCGTGGTCCACTCCTTGGTATTTTAGAGTGCTCCTATAAAACTTCCCCAATATATCTCGTCGAACCCCCCGAAATGGTATCAAAGGTAAGGTATACGTTTCGAGAAGTGCCGTCCATAGTCGAGTAACCTTCACTTAAGCGAAGCGCGACTTCCTGCGCTGAGCATGATCTATCCGGATCCGCATGAGCGGACTGACCTTTGGTCTGTTTGACGAAGAGGGATCCGAGCGGAGTCTATCCCTGATACCGTCTGTACTGATGTCTTACCGGTGTAACCAGTTCTCCCCGGTACTGTAAGCTCCTCTTACTCAGAAAAATCGCGGTTGCTATCCCCGGACAAACGGGAAAACCACGTTGAAGGACTCCGAACTTCGAACTGAACCGGGGGCACCGTATTACAGTAATATATTTGTAAATATAATCAGCCAGTAATCGGTGTCCGGTGTTCCCAGATACTGCCACACCCCGTTTCCGGTGAAATCCGTACTGTTCACCGCTAACCAGGTGTCAGATCAGAGACGCACACACCACGTTTCCGGTGAAAGGCGGATCTTCGTCGGTGCTGGTGTCCCGACTCGGCTACTACAGCAACGAATCGACGAGTCGAGTATCGACAGGAGTGTACCTGTAAACCGAGACAATCACGTGCCGCTTTCTCACGGAGACACACACACCACGTTTCCGGTGAAATAGGGTTTGGACGGGGGCGGGGTGGGGTGGACACGATGCAAGGGACAAATGGAAAGCAGCTATCGCAAACCTTCTAGGTATTGTCAATATCCTCAGCTGACTTAACCAAGTGGTTATAAGTGCCTGCATAGCCTACAGTCCATTAACTTAATCGATTTTAGAGAAAAAAGAGACTTTTAGTCGATTGACTGACTCCATTTCCACTCGAAAGAAACCCTCAGACAGTGACTCTAGACAACGGGTGGATTCCTTGAAACGAGCTTCCGGGTATGTGTCGTGGTCCACGGTGTTTCAAACGGCCTATGGTGTTCTCTATTGACCTACGGTCTTTCACAGCGGTCTCGGCCTACGGCGCTTCATTGCAGTTCTCGTAACGGACGTGCTAGCACAAATACGAAACCTACGCGAGTTCGAGACGGTCTCCGGTCGCGTTCTCACACCACGTTTCCGGTGAATCGCTGCCATTGTCAAGAAAAACCCGGTAAACAGCGTGCGTTTGGGACTGATCAGTTCTCACTCCGGTGGTTTGACGCAGTTTTCTGATGAACAGACCTCGTTTCCGATGAACGAAAACCCCCGTTTCGGCTCCCCCACCCCCACCCAAAACCCCATTTCACCGGAAACGTGGTGTGTGTGTCTCCCGGGATAACTATAAGTGCGTTTCACCGGAAACGTGGTGTGTAACTCAACTATGTCCGAATCTGCCGACGACCTCTTCACACGGGAGGACCCGATATTCGCCAACAAGGAACTGTTAGAGATCAATCACCTCCCCGAAGAGGGTCGTATCGTCGGCCGAGACGACGAAATCGCGGATCTCGCGAACGCAGTAAACCCGGCTATTTTCGGCCAGAGCCCGAGCAACGTTCTCATTTACGGCAAAACCGGGACTGGGAAATCCCTCTGTGCGAAACACATCTCTCAGCGACTCGTCCGCGTCGCAAGTGACGAGGGCATCGGTGCGGCGTTTGCATACGTCGATTGTGCGCAGGACAGTACAGAGACACAGGCGGTCCAAACGATAGCGAGCAGGCTCAACGAACCCGACTCGACAGGTGTCAAGATCCCCGACAAGGGTCTCAGTACGTCGACGTACTACAAGCGCCTCTGGGGACTGCTCGACGAACAGTACGACGTCGTTCTGATCATCCTCGACGAAGTTGATAAGCTCGACGACGACGACATTCTGATGCAACTTTCCCGTGCAGGCGAGGCCGGCAAACTCGACCACTGTAAGCTCGGTGTCATTGGTATCAGCAACAAGATAAAGTACAAGGACCGGATGGACGAACGAGTCAAGAGCAGTCTCTGTGAACGCGAGTTCGTCTTTCCGCCGTACGACGCAACGCAACTTCGGTCGATCATGGAAGCTCGAAGCGACGCCTTCCGGGACGGCGTTCTCGATTCGTCGACGATACCGCGCGCCGCGGCGCTCGCCGCTCGCGAACACGGCGACGCCAGGAAGGCGATCGACATCCTCCGGTACGCGGGCGAGATCGCCCAGTCCGGTGGGTCCGAAACGGTCCGAGAGGAGTTCGTAGTGCAGGCACGAGAGCGGGCCGAAACCGACAGGTTCCGCGAACTCATCCGCGGTTCGACGCCTCACTCCAGATACGTTTTGCAAGCACTCGCCGTCCTCGCGCTCAACCAGCCGGAAGCTGACGGGTTTCGGACTACGCGCATCTACGACGTTTACGAAGAGGTTTGCCGACAGGAAGGGTCGGAACCGCTGTCGCTCCGGCGCGTCCGCGACCTGCTGAAAGAACACGCCTTCCTCGATATCCTCGAACAGTCCCGGCGTAGCGGTGGAAGCGCCGAAGGAAGTTACACGGAACACCAACTTCTGGAAGACCCCGACGTGGTGAAGAAGGTCCTCATCGAGACGGATCAGGAAGACGACTAATAGTAAGCTGAGAACACAAGACGACTAATAGTAGAGTGGAGAACACACCACGTTTCCCGTGAAATGCCGTCCAGAACCCCCACAACGCTTCATCTGTCGGTGCAGATCTGTACCAGTAGTTCTGTACGTCTCGATTACTCACCAGCTCTGAGAGCACTTCCCTGCGGTCTCTCGTGCCCAGTTCGAACGGATCCAGTTCCGCGTCATCGGCTGAACTGGGGTTCGATCCGTATCCGAAATCTGCCGGGGTAATACCCGAGTGCGCCGCCGTCGTTTTGGGTCCCGACGCCCCACGCCCAGCCGTCGTTTCGGGTCCCGATGCCCCACGCCCAGCCGCTGTTCCGACCTCGGTTGTGAACTCGTCCGAGGCCCTTCGAACCCATACAGAGAGGTTCCTGAGCTGTGTTGGAGTGGCTATCGCACCGGACCGACGTTCCCAGTCCGTGGGATATGACGGCTTCAGCGTGTGAAACCCAGCTACTTCCGAGGCTGAGGAACCTCGATGTTCCCAGTGTATGAGAATTCCGATGACGGTATTAGTGTCCCGTCACGTATCTTGGGATACACCATGACCGAAAACGGTACGCGCGGCGGTATGGGCCGCAGGGATTTGCTCAAGGCGACCGGTGCGGCCGGTATCGCAACGGCCGCGCCAGCGGCGGCCGGTCGGGCACGAGCGCAGGAGGACGGCTTCGGAAACTGGTTCGAGAACGTCGGCAACTACGACGGAATTCAGGACCAGACCGGAACCGACCAGGTGACCGTCACCGTTGGGAGCCAGGCGAACGGCGGGAACTTCGGTTTCGACCCGGCGGCTATCCGGGTCGACCCTGGGACTGAGATAGTCTGGGAGTGGCGTGCGGGGAGCCACAACGTCGTTCACCAAGACGGCGATTTCGAGAGCGAACTCACCAACGAGGAGGGGTTTACCTTCACGCAGACGTTCGAAGAAGAGGGTATCAACCTGTACTTCTGTTCCCCCCACCAACAGACTGGGATGAAAGGCGCTGTCGTCGTCGGCGACATCGAGGTCGACGAGGGCTCCGCGGCGAACGGTAACCAGGAGGGCGACGAGGGAGGGAACGGTGAACAGGAAGACGGCGGCAATACGGGTTCGACCGAAACGATGTTGATCGGCGCTAGCATGCTCGCCGCGTTCCTCTCGCCTATCGCCTTCGCGATCTTCCTGTTTTCCCGAGGCGATCGGACCGATAACGAGCCCACAGCGTACAGGTGAGCAGGTGACCTAGGCGAACAGCCGGTCGTTACGCCCCCGTCGAACAGCCGACTGTCACGCCCCCGTCGAACAGCCGAAGTCAAACCCGTTTCCGAGGACGCTACGGATACATCCAGTCCGATCTCGGGATACTACACGCTAGGATACCTCACTCCGTGCCCGCTCGATTAGCGCGGTAGGGTCCGGTCGCCGCAACCCGCAAGCCGTTTGTTTCCGCCGCCGTAACGGTCGGTAGTGACTGATTCAGCGGATTTCGACGCGGTGACGCTCGACGCGTTCCACGACGTGTTAGAGGACGCGGACCGTCCAGTCGTGACGGCGAGCGAGGTCGCGAAGACGCTCGACTGCTCGCAGGCCGAAGCCGTCGACGCCCTCGCGGCCCTCGCGGATGGGTCCGATGTCGAACGTCTCGACGTGGAGACGGACCCGGTCATCTGGTTCCCGACCGACTGGGCGGCAGTGGCGGAGAGAGAACGAGTCGTGCTCTTCCCCGAACGTCGAGAGATAGTCGTCGACAACCCGACGCAGTTCACGCGGGCGCAACTGTCGCAGTTCGCACACCTCGCGGACACGAACAGGGAAGGCGGATACGTGTACGAACTCCGCCGCGAGGATATCTGGCAAGCGCCGTACGACTCGCTTTCCGGCCTGTTGCAAACGGTCCGTCAGGTCGTCCCGAACTCTTCTTCCCACGTCGAGGAGTGGATCGAGGACCAGTGGAAGCGGGCCCACCAGTTCACCCTGCGGACCCACGAGGACGGCTACACCGTCCTCGAAGCCGCGAGCGACGACCTGATGGGAAACGTCGCACGCCAGAAACTCACCGACGACGAACTGCGCGCGCCCATCGACGACGACATCTCGTGGGTCGCGGAGGGGCGCGTCGCGGCGGTCAAGCGGATCCTCTACGAAGCGGGCTACCCTGTACAGGACGAACGCGATCTGGACGAGGGTGACGAACTGGATATCGATCTCAACGTCGACCTTCGGGGTTATCAGAGGGAGTGGGTTCGGGAGTTCACCGACGTGAAGTCTGGAGTCCTCGTCGGTCCGCCTGGTAGCGGAAAGACGGTCGCCGCCATGGGGATACTCGAGGCGGTCGGCGGCGAGACGCTGATACTCGTGCCGAGCAGGGAACTCGCTACCCAGTGGCGCGACGAACTGCTCGCGCGAACGACGCTCACCGCGGACCAGATCGGCGAGTACCACGGCGGGAAAAAGCAGATCCGGCCAGTCACGATCGCCACCTACCAAACCGCAGGGATGGACAGACACCGACAGCTGTTCGACGAGCGCGAGTGGGGACTCATCGCGTACGACGAAGTGCACCACGTGCCGGCGACGGTGTATCGGCGTAGCGCGGACTTACAGACCAGACACCGCCTCGGCCTGTCGGCGACTCCAATCCGGGAGGACGACCGCGAGAAGGACATCTTCACGCTCATCGGTCCGCCGATCGGTACCGACTGGGACTCGCTGTTCGATGCCGGGTTCGTGCAGGAACCCGAAGTCGAGATACGGTACGTCCCCTGGGACACCGACGAGCGACAGCAGGACCACGCGAACACCAGCGGCCACGACCGCCGCCAGATAGCGGCGACTAACCCCGCTAAACTCCGGGAAGTTCGCCATCTGCTCGCGACTCACCGCGACGCGAAGGCGCTGATATTCGTCGAGTATCTCGACCACGGCGATGCGCTCGCGGAGGCGCTGAACGTTCCCTTCCTCAGTGGCGAGACCCGCCACGCTCGCCGCGAGAAACTGCTCTCCGAGTTCCGGCACGGAAAGCGAGATACGCTCGTCATCTCGCGGGTGGGCGACGAGGGGATCGACTTGCCCGACGCTGACCTCGTACTCGTCGCGTCCGGTCTCGGCGGGTCACGCCGACAGGGTGCCCAGCGCGCGGGTCGTGCGATGCGTCCGGCGGGCAACGCTCTCGTGTACGTGCTCGCAACGCGGGGGACCACCGAAGAGGACTATGCGAAGCGACAGGTCCAACACCTCTCCGCGAAGGGAATCCGTGTACGCGAACAGGACGCCGAAACGGCCGAATAAGCCGAACCCGGGCCGAACAGAGTTTCGTCCGGTGAAAATGGTAACTCTATTTACCTAGGACTATATTTGAATGAGTGGTAATAAAGTTCACACTTTGCGAAAACAATATTTGTTTAGGATATAATCATTGATGCCATGGAACCGGGCTCTCCGCGGCCGACTGTACTCGTCGTCGACGATGACGATCAGGTGCGAGATCTGTACACGACGTGGCTGGCCGAGGAGTACACAGTCCACACCGCGAAAAGCGGGGCCGAGGCTCTGGAGACAGTCGACGGCGGTGTCGACGTGGTGCTGTTAGATCGTCGGATGCCTGATATGCCTGGTGACGACGTACTGACAGAAGTCCGAACTCTCGGCCACGACTGCAGGGTTGTCATGCTGACCGCGGTCGATCCCGATATGGATATCATCGACATGGAGTTCGATGACTACGTTACGAAACCCGTCTCCGAGACGGAACTCGTCCAAACCGTCGAGACGATGATCGCACGGAGCAACTACGGCGAACAGCTACAAGAGTATTTCGCGGTCGCGTCGAAGCGAGCGACGCTGGAGACGGAACTGACCGAAGAGGAACTGTCCGCGAGCGACGAGTACGCACAACTGGTCGAACAGGCCGAAGAGCTTCGGGACAGTCTCGACCGTCTGCTCTCTGATTTGACCCGCTACGAGGACTTCGACAGCGCATTCTCTGAACTGTGACCCGGGAACGACGGTGTCGAGGACGGGTTCTCCGAAGCTAACAGCGGATACACGGTGTGTGTCTGTGGCTGGATCACCGAGTTCTAGTCAGAGCGGATACGGCAAGCACTCTTAACCAACATTTCGAACGAACGTTGGTTAAGGCAGTACGAGACACACCACCGTTTCCGCTGTCTCCCGGTCAAAACACTAACTGACCAACTGTGACACCTGTACGAATCTCTTCGAGTGCTAGTAGGGCCTCTCACTCGCTCAAAGACCCGAAACTACCCGAGAAGGGGATGTCGATATATCCGAACCGAACGCCGATAACAACGGTGAACCGTCGACACGGTTATATCTCGCGGATGTGAAAGGCCATCGATGGCGAAACGGCTCTCGACCGGCGTAACGGCCATCGACCGGAACATCGGCGGCGGTGTGTTCGCGGGCAGTATCGTGGTACTGCTCGCGGACCCCGACAGCCAGAGCGAGCCGTTGCTTCACGAGTTCATGGAGGAGCGTCCCACCGCCTATATCACGACACTTCGCACGGAAGCGGCCGTTCGCGACGACCTGGACCGAAGCCTTCGAAACAACGATTACACGGTCCAGTACGCGGGTATCGACACGCCTATCGACAACGCCAACCGCGTCGTTCAGCAGGTCGACGGCCAGGCGAACGTGGTCGTCGATACCCTGAACCCGCTCGAAGCTACCGGCGAGCGGAACCGGTACGTTAACTTCCTGAACCAGTTCAAAACACATCTCGTCAACACGGGGGGCGTCGGCGTGCTCCACTGCACCGGACTGGACGCACCGGCGCTGCGCGAAACGACGCTCACCATCGCCGACGCGGTCTGGAGACTTGAGATGACGGTGAAGGGTAACTCCGTCGAGAACTTCCTGCGGGTGTCGAAACTCCGTGGCGGCGACCCCGCCGACGAGACGATCAAACTCGACCTCGGCGAGGAGGTTGCGGTCGACACGAGCCGGGATATCGCGTGAGCGATCTGGCCTCATCCGCGTTCTGGCTCTCTCGGTTCCCCTCTGAAATAATGGCGGGCACGTACCACGCATTGGAATCTCCGGAACCCCACCGGTTCCGAAGCTATCTCAACTATCGCCCGAGAACGAAGTGAGATATCGCAACGCAGTTCGTGAGATTATCATGTCGGGTACCAGTTCGCGAAAATATGAAGTCGGACGGCAGTTCGTGAACGTGTCGTGAAAGAGAGACACCGACACTCCTAGTTTCCGGTGAAAACGGTTCTGGGGGCCCTCAACAATATCGGAAAGGGTAGTTACCGATAGGTATCGGCGTACCGGAACTTCCTTGCTCCGGCGTTACTCCGAGACGCCCCGGGTCGCCGTCGCCTTGAACGATGCGACGACCGTCCGTTCGGGCTCGAGTCCGAGTTTCTCGACGCTACCGCAGGTCACCAGCGCTAACAGGGGCGTTTCTGCGCCGATGTCCACCTCGACGCTCGCGACCGCTTCGCCTTCACCGACGGTTAGAACGCTCCCCGTGAACTGATTTCTGGCGCTCGTTTCCGTGGGTGCCGGCGTGTCGTCGGGCGCGGTGAGCGTGACCGCATCCGAGCGAACGCTGACCGCGACTGCCGTCACGTTCGGCGGCACCAGCGCACAGATCCGTCCCGCGTCGGTATCGACGGTCGCCAGTTCCCCTGTCCGCTCGACGACCCGGCCAGAAAACACGGACTCCTCGACGGCGGCGACGCCCGCAAACGCCGCTTCGAGGCGGTCGAACCGCGACAGCAGTGAGCGGGCGTTCTCCGTCAGTTCGCTGCCGCCGCCGTCAGCCCCGCCTCGCTGGCGGTCTACGAGGGGACCGATGGCGGCTTCGAGGTCGACGATCCGCTGTTGCATCCGGGCGTACGACCGTCCGAGTTCTCCCGAGGCGCGGTGGATCGACCCGTGTTCGTCGACACCACGGAGCAGTTCGACGTCTCGCTCGTCGACCGTCGCGCCGTCGACCGTCAGCCGCGTCTCGAAACTCCGCTCCATTCCTTCGGAGACTGTACCGCGCCGCCGTACATATCGCTGGCGTCTCCGGTGCCAGTCCGTCTGCTGTCCCGGTGTCGGTCCACTAGTCCGCTTGCCGTCCCAGTGGCAGTCCGCCTACCGTTCCAACGGTCAATCCGGCACTTCGTCTGCCGTACCAGACTCAGTACACCAGTTCGCCATCGACGAACTTCGCCGTGCGGATATCGTCAGGGTTCTCGAACACCTGTTCTGTCGGCCCGACTTCGATTATGCGCCCGTCGAGCAACACTGCGACGCGGTCTGCGATCCGCCGGGCCTGGTGCATGTCGTGGGTCGCGACCGCCACCCCGATGTTCCGGTCGCTGGCCGCCAGGACCGCGTCTTCCAGTACCGACGTGTTACGTGGGTCCAGGTCGGAGGTCGGCTCGTCCAACAGGAGTACGTCCGGGTCGTACGCCAGTGCCCTGGCGAACGAGACGCGCTGGGCCTCGCCGCCGGAGAGCGAGGGGGCGTGCTGGTCTGTCTTATCGGAGAGCCCAACGACGTCGAGCGCCTCTCGGACGGCGTCTGGAGTTCCGTTCTTCCGGACCGCCCCGCGGACGCTGCTCCGCAGTCGTTCCCGCCACGAGCGCCGCACTCGGAGGCCGTACGCGACGTTCCGGCTCACGCTGGCGTCGAAGAGACTCGCATCCTGGAACACCATCCCGATACGTCTTCGGAGCGCGAGACGCTCGCTCTCGGTCGCCGTCCAGACGTCTGTCCCGTCGTACGTTACCGTCCCCTCGTCTTGCCGTTCGAACAGCGCCAGGATCCGCAACAGCGTCGTCTTCCCGACACCCGACGGGCCGACGATCCCGACGACTTCGCCAGCATCGATGTTCAGGGAAACACCCTGGAGGACGGGGGTCCCGTCGTATCCGTGTTCGATACCGGCGGCGCGGAGACTCACCGTACCGTCCCCCCGTCACCGAGACGCATGACTAGCGCGTTCACGACCAGAACCAGCACCAGTAACACGGCCCCGAGTACCATTGCGGTGTCGTAACGACCCTGGCGCGCCTCCTGTCGGATCGCCGTCGTCAGCGTTCGCGTCTTCGAGATGCCGTTCGCGCCGGCGATGTTCCCGCCGACGATGAGTACCGACCCGACCTCGCTGATCGCCCGGCCGAACCCGGCGAGTACTGCGGTCGCGAGTCCGTAGCGCGCCTCCTTGACGACGACCAGGGCGACGTCGAGTCGCGTGCCGCCCATCGCGTAGGCGGCGTCGCGAACGCTCTCGTCGACGCTCGACACCGCTGCGAGACTGATCCCCGTGATAGGCGGCGTCGCCAGAATGACCTGCGAGATGATCATCGCCTCCTTCGTGAAAACGAGGTTCAGATGGCCGAGCGGGCCCTGATTCGACACCGTAAACAGGACGACCAGTCCGACGACGACGCTCGGAAACCCCATCCCCGTGTTGATGACAGCCGTCACGAGGCGCTTCCCGATGAAGTCGGTGAATCCGACGACCAGCGCGATGGGGAGGCTCACGAGCGTGCTGAGAAACACCGCGATACCGCTGACGTACAGCGAGACGCGGATGATGCTCGTGACGTACTGGCTCTCGAACGGGAAGTCAGCGAAGAGTGGTCCCCTTCCGACCGAGAGATCGACGATCAGTGGCCCGATATCGACGGCCGCCTCGACGCTCATGCACGCTCGTCTGAATCGTCAGCACTCCAACCTTCCGGAACGTACTGTTCGAAATCCGGGTCCTCGGAAAGTGCTTCGGGGAAGAACAGCTGTTCGCCGTTCGCGGTGTACTCCGCGATGCGTTCTTGTCCCTCGGGACTGGTGATGTATCCGATGTACGCCATGGAGAGGTCGTAGTTCACGTTCTCGTGAACTGCGGGATTGACTGCCATGATCCCGTACGGGTTCGATAGCGAGTCCGGACCGCCTTCGATCGGCCCCTGGACCAGAATAACGAGGTTGCTATCAGCACGCCGCGAGAGGTAGGTGCCGCGGTCGGAAAGCGTGTACCCGGACTGCTGGTTCGTCATGTTCAGCACTTGGCCCATCCCCTGTCCGGTTTCCTGATACCAGTCGCCGCCGGGATCGACGCCCGCCTCGTCCCAGAGCGCTAACTCCTTGGTGTGGGTCCCGGAGTTGTCGCCGCGGGAGACGAACGTCACTTCTTCCTCGGCGATAGTCGCTAGCGCCTCCGTCGCCGACTCCATCCCCGCTATTCCCGCCGGATCGTCCTCGGGCCCCACGATGACGAAGTCGTTGAACATGATGTCACGCCGGTTGACGCCGTACCCTTCTCGCATGAAATCGTCTTCGAGCGAACGCGCGTGGACCATCACCACGTCGGAATCGCCGTTACGTGCCGTTTCGAGGGCGGCACCCGTTCCCTTGGAGATGGCGTCGACAGTCACGCCGTACATGTCCTGAAACGGCGCGTTCAGTTCGTCCAACAGCCCAGTGTCGTAGGTGCTCGTCGTCGTCGTGAGCGTGAGCGTCTCGCCGGTGACGCCAGCCTCCCCGTCGTTCTGTCCGAACGCCGTACATCCCGCCAGTCCCGTGGTCCCGACTCCAAGTGCCGCGACGAACTCGCGTCGTTGTATCTTCATGGAAATATCGATCCCTCCGTAGGTAAAAAAGCGTTTAGGTAGCGTAACCGAATGTCGTTATCGTACAGCAGTAGTAAAGCACAGGTCGATCTAAACCCGACACAGCACTGAACCAGAGACGAATTGCGGAACCGATCCGTGAACCGCCGTAATCGATAGCGGTTACCTCGAAACGAACTCGAACTCGGTTGTATCGCCGACTGTCGTCCCCCCGTCGACGGCTTCGACGCGGAGTACAACATCTCGAACTGCCCCACACCCACGACTGACGAACTCTTTCCACTCGTCGCCTGGCGAGACCGGACCGTCTCTCGCTCGACGGAGATACGAGCGGTATGTGTCGATCTCCAGTTCGTTGCGGCTCCGCTCGTCCTCCGGGTACGAGAGGATGATTCGGACTGCGAGGGTGTCTGTCATTGAGTGGTTCTCCGAGGCGGTCATTTATCGAATTTCTCCCGCTCCGATACACACATCCGTGGTGACGTATTGGGAAAGAACCATCGTTGTGGCATCCTGGAACGATATTGCTTTAGAACGGTGAGAGAGACCTAGGGGTGAAGGGACACCAAACTGGGGTTTCAATCGCTTTCTCCCGGATCAATAGCGCCGATCATTACATGGTCGGCAAAATGTTGCCATGGTGGTTCTGAAACACACCCACACCACGGGTTCCGCTGTCACCTGCAGTACCTATACGGTAAAATCTGGACTATGTATATATTAAATCACGGGGTCTTAGTTGAGTTTAACGCTATTACTATTTAAAATTTCTGTATAATAATGCCGCGACTATAATTTGGACGATTTTAGTACGGAGGTAACGGGAGCAGTTTAATGCGGAGATAACAGAAGCGGTGGTGTGCTTTTTCTACGATGTCGGCGTTAGAACTCACTGTCTCTCTTCTTTCGGGACGGACAGCGGAACCCGTGGTGTGGGTGTGTGGTCGACTGTCCGACAACGGAACCTATGGTGTCGGGGGTTTAAAAGTAAACACGGACAGCGGAAACAGCGGAACCAATGGTTAAGTGCCCTCGTTGAGACGACGGACATATGAGTGACTTTGAATTCAAGCCCACCTCGTCTATCTTCAAAAACAGAGATGCACTGACTGAACATTGGACTCCGGACCAACTTGTCGGGAGAGATGAGGAACTCCGGGAGTATCATACCACTCTTCAGCCCATCATCGAGAACGAAATTCCGTCGAATGTCTTCCTTTACGGAAAAAGCGGTGTCGGGAAAACAGCCGCAACGCGGTTTCTCCTTCAACGTCTCAAGCGTGATGCAGCGGACGTACAGGATCTTAACTTGCATACAATCGAAATCAACTGCGACGGATTGAATTCCTCGTATCAGACGGCCGTACAACTGGTAAATAAACTCCGCACGCCTCGGAACCAGATTTCCGACACCGGTCATCCGCAGGCGGCTGTCTACCGATTCCTGTTCGAGGAACTCGGCGATCTCGGCGGCACCGTACTGATCGTCCTCGACGAAGTTGACCACATTGACGACGATTCGCTGCTGTACAAACTCCCTCGGGCCCGGTCGAACGGAGATCTACAGGACGTGAAACTCGGGGTCATCGGGATTTCGAATGATCTCACGTTCCGCGAACAGCTCTCGTCGAAGGTCCGATCGAGCCTCTGTGAGAAAGAGGTCTCGTTCAGCGCATATGATGCTCAGGAACTACGGCAAGTCCTCCGCCAGCGGAAGGATGTCGCATTCGAAAACGATGTTCTCGAAGACGGTGTAATCGAACTGTGCGCTGCATTCGGTGCGAAAGATTCTGGTGACGCCCGGCAGGCGCTCGATCTCCTACTCGAAGCGGGGGATATGGCCCGAGCTGAGGACGCCGATTCAGTCACTGAGGATCACGTTGACCGGGCGCGCGAAAAGCTCCAGACCGATCAAGTTGAGAAGGGAATTTCGAACTCCCCCGAACATGGTCAGTACGTCCTCTACTCGTTGACGTTGCTTCACGAGGACGAGAAAACGCCAGCCAAGACGAAAGAGGTCCGCGAGATCTACAAGGTTGTTTGCGAACGCCACGGAGTCGATCCTATTTCGACCCGTTCTGTTCGGGAACACCTTGCTGAACTCAATCAACTCGGTATTACTTCGTCAACTATCGTAAACCGCGGCGTTGAAGGTGGGAAATACAAACAGCATTCGTTGGATCAATCGGTCACGAGCATCCGTGCTGGACTGACAACCTTGCCGGACGATGCCTAGTCCACACCATGAGTTCCGCTGTTAGTACGTACTGACATTGTTTATATCAACCACGCACCCTCCCAGAATACCTTGAGAGGCGGATAACGATCTCGTTGCGATCCCGCGCTGTCGATTCAGCGCATCTGTATCGCAGTTTGACGATGACGGGATGTATTAGTCCCGATGCCCCCACCGACGGCCTTCCTCGTCGTAACGTGCCTCGGCGATACGATTGAACTGGTCCTGCGACAGCGAGATGTCCGTCGCGCCGGCGTTCTCCTCCAACTGATCGGTCGTGCGCGCACCGACGATCGGCACGCAGGTGAACTTCTCCTGGTCCATTAGCCAGCGGAGGGCGACCTGCGCGGGCGTCCCATCGGCCTCGTCGGCGACAGCGCGGATCTCGTCTAACACCTCCCATCCGCGGTCAGAGACGTAGTACTCCTCGAACTGCGGGTCGATGTCGCCGCGGGAGTCGTCGGGAGCGACGACGCTGTCGCCGTCGCGCTCGTATTTGCCGGTGAGAAAGCCGCCGGCAAGCGGCGAGTACGGGCACACTGCGAGGTCCTGGTCGGCACAGACGTCGAGATAGTCCACCACGTCGTCCCTGTAGGCGGCGTGAAACATCGGTTGGGTCACGTCGAAGCGCTCCCAGTCGTTGACATCGCTCTTCCAGAGCGCCTTCGTCAGCTTCCAGGCGGCCATAGTGCTCGCGCCGAGATGGTTTACCTTGCCCTCGCGGACGAGGTCAGTCAGCGTGGTAAGCGTCTCCTCGACCGGCGTCTCGTCGTCCCAGCGGTGGATGTAGTAAACGTCGAGGTAGTCGGTACCGAGGCGGTCGAGGGTCCCTTCGACCTGGGTCCGGATGTGCTTGCGGCCGAGTCCCTGGTCGTTCGGGCCGGGGTCGCCCCATCCGTCGAACGGGAAGTACACCTTCGAAGCGAGGACGAAGTCGTTACGGTCGTAGTCGTCTAGCCACTCGCCGATATACTCCTCGCTGGTCCCGTTCGGATCGCCGTACACGTTGGCGGTATCGATGAAATTGACTCCCTGATCCCAGGCGGCGTCGAGCAGTTCGTGCGCTTCCTCGCGGTCCGTCTCGACGACACCGTTCGACTCCTTGCCGAATCGCCACGTGCCGAAGCAGATCTCCGATACCTTCGTTCCGGTCGCTCCGAGTGAGGTGTACTCCATAGATAGCATTCCTCTCGGCTCCGGAATAAGGGTTGAGGCATCGGAAATCCCTCGCGAAAATACACCGACGCAGTCGTGTCCGTCCGCTGCTGTCTCGTTCTCCTCTCTGCGCTGTCTCGCCTTTTCGTTCCTCCCTCTGTCGGTCCCGGTTCGGTTCTCTCTTCCGGCCTTTACTCCCCGTCCGCCGAATTCGCGTCACCTCTCTTCCGGCCTTTACTCCTCGTCCGCTGAATTCGCGTCATCCTCTTCCTCGTCCGGTTCCTCCTCGTCGCCACGGTCCTGTTCTTCCTGTAGCTCCCGTTCGCGCTGGCGTTGCTCCTCGTCGCGGGCCTGTTTCTCTCGCCCTTCCTTCGTGTCGCCCATAGTCCATCGATCCACCCCAACTGGCTTAATCATGTACCGTCGTTCGGCTCACCTGACGCGTCGCCGTCGACCGCCGTCACCAGCGCATCGCCGTCCCGATCGAACGTCGTACCGAACGGCGCGGAGAGATCACGCATCCGCTCGCGGCTCCAGTCGGCGGTTTCGTCGTCCGCCCGGTTGACCGTACAGTTCTCGATCTCGATCGGCTCGAGTCGCAGTTCACGCGGGTTCCCCTCCGGGGAGTCGACCAGTACTTCGAACAGGAAACTCCGGTCGTTACGCAGCGTCCGGTCGACGGCGTAGTCGTCGACGAAATCACCCGTGTCGTAGATGATCGGTGCGCCGTCGTACAGTTCGACCCCGTGGAAGACGTGCGCGCTGTGGCCGTGGATCAGGTCGACGCCGCGGTTGACGAGCCATCGACCGAATTCACGGAACGACTCCGGCGGTTCCTCGACCATGTTCGGTCCCCAGTGGAGCGACGCGACGATCAGGTCCGGGTCCGCCGCGCGTGCGCGGTCGAGCGATTCCGTCACGAGACGACGGGTTCGCTCGTCGTCAACGTCTATCTCGACGCGCGCCGTCCCGGGGCTGTCTTCGTCCGCAGCGTACTCCGGTGTGTTATCGGTGAACGCGACGACGGCAACGGTCAACTCTCCGAGAGAGACTGTCGCGGGGTCCAGAGCTTCGGACCGAGTCCGGCCTGCGCCGGAGTGTCCGATACCGGCGGCGTCGAGTTCGTCGAGCGTGTCTCGAAGCGCCGGCTCCTCGAAGTCGAGGACGTGGTTGTTGGCGAGACAGGCGTAGTCGACGCCGGCGGATTCGAGGGCCCTGACTGCCCAGTCCGGATCCGCTCGGAAGTGGAAAGGGCGATGCGTACGGGTCCATCGGGTACCACGGCCCGAGAGACAGCACTCGAGGTTGATACAGAGCGCATCGAACGAGCGCAACTGTTCGAGCGTATCGCCCCACACTGCCGTCGCGTCACGTCGGCGCTGGCGCTCGTTCACCTTTCGACCCAGCATCACGTCGCCGGTCAGACCCAATCGGCGATAACGGGTCATAGTTCCACGTACGTCCGGTCAAAGCAAAACGACTCGGACACCTGTCCACACGCTGAGCAGTCGCTTCGACCGGACGGCGTTGCGGTCTGGACAGCGTCTGACCAGTCCGGCGTCTGATCGGTTCCACTGACGAGCGATATGCCCGGTGAAGTAACGAATATTTCATTTCGGCTTCGATCGGGTATTGCGGCCTTAGATGGGGTTATGAATTGTTAGAGGGTTTCTGAGGCTGTTATAAAACGACTAATACACTCTCTATTCTGGTAAATTCGTTCGAAATGGTCCGAAGCCTCGCCCCGTTATATGATGGTGTAGTGTCTACGGTTGAGTACACTCACCGAGGTGTCACACTATGTCCGCCCCCTCCGCACACAACGACAACATCGCCGCTGACGGCGACGCGACTCGATCCGTCCCGTCGCTGCTCGCACAGCTTGACGAACACACCCTCACCACGCCGTTCCAGATGCTCGCGTTCTGGTCGGCTATCGCTCTCCCGTTCTTGCACGTTCCCCTGCTCGCGACGGGGCTCTCCAACCCCTCCGAAACCGTGACGTTTCTCGCGTTGCTCGGGCTGAATCTGGTTATGCTCCTGATCGGCCACTCCCACAAACGCGAGTAGTGACGCACAGACCTATCGCTCCCGCGCGTCACAGCCCTCCCCGCGCGGCTTATTCCCCCTCTCGCGGCCCATCCCTCTACATCCGGTAGCCACCCCCACTGGCCCAGTCCTCTTCTCATTTGTTTCCTTTCTTCACGCGGCTATCTCCTCTCACGCGATCCGCCTCCCCGCAGGCTGCCGTCTCCTCTCATTGGCTCGTCCGAAGCACGACATGGCCCTGGGGAAGTTGGGTTAGTTCCGGTTTCGCGTCCGCGTGCGGACTGAATACGGTGTGTGCGAACGCTTGCCAGAGAACGCGTTCGGCGTAGGGCCGCTTCGACAGATCGATGCCAAGCGCTTCCGCCAGGCTCTTTTCATCGAGTTCTCCGGCGGTCAACGGGGCCGTCAGCGGGTTCGGGACTTCGTCAAGGGACAGTCCGAACGAGGGAAACAGCCGATACATCGCTCCCTGTGCCGGATGGTGGACCTCTCGACGCCCGGGATACCGGGCGGTGAGTACCGGAGTGACCGTTTGCGTCGTTCCGTTCCCTCCGTGAACGTCGACTTGCTGTTGCGAGAGTTCGATCTCGCGGCGCTCACCGCTCGGAACCGTGTACGTCGTTTCGTTCGCGGTCAGTTCGACTGTCGAACTTGGGGCGTCCTCTATTCGGACGTTCGGGACCGTACACGAGCCGAGTTTCGCCGTCGTCGCGTCGCCGGCGACCGTCCCGTCAACGACGACTACTGTCCCGTCAGCCGCGTCAGTCGTCAGTTGCGGACTCGACGCGGGAACGCTTTTCACGCCCCCGAGTTCGTGGGTCGTCGCGCACGCGAGCACCCAGTCGGCGGCATCGGGTGTGGACGACTCTAACGTGGGCCGCCAGTAGAACACCCGTCTATCGCCATCTATCTCGTACGGAAGGGCATCCGGATAGAACTGTTCACCGTGGCCAGAGGGTTCCAGATCGGGGTGTTCGAGTTTGAGTTCGAGGTACGGGACCCGTTGTACGATAGGGGTAGCGACTGAATCTGGCGGGTATCGTCGCCACGGGGTGGCCGTCGAATCTGTCTCAGTCATGTCCGTATCACCGTTGCTCGCCTCTCGGACCGAGACGCAAAACGCCTCGGTCCGAAGATCTCTTCCGGATACACTCTCGAACGTACCTATTTCAGCTATGTTGGGGCGATACCCAGCGAACTTTGTCACTGCCATCCGCCAGTATCGTCACTGTCATCCATCAGTACCGTTACTGCCGTCCGCCAGTATCGTCACTCGTGTCACGTACCCTCCGCAGGAACACCGCCCTCTATCCGACAGATCGAGATCGCTATCTACGGAACCCAGCGCCCGGTAGAGATAGGCTGACGGATGTCCGTGGCATTCGTGCGTAACGATATCGACGAACCGGTCCGGTCGCGTCTGCTCGACAGCCTCTATCGCCTCGTCGACGACAAACCGGCGATCGGATGCGTGTCGATCCGTTTCCAGATCGGCGGTCCACGCTCGGTCGTGAACTCGCATCGTGACCGGTTCGCGGTCCGCGTACGCGTTTGGTCGGGACATTACGCTGCCATCCGTCCGCCGGTGCAGTTGCTCATCTGTTTCCTCGTCGCCTCTCGACCGCCTGCCGTCCGACTCACTCTGTTTTCGTGGGGACGGCGGTTCTCGTTGGTACTGAACTCCTGCCGCCGTTGTCGTTTCTCAGCCGCTTCGCCGGGGGAGCAACTGGGTCCGCACGATGCCTCGAACAACTGACCGACCGAAACAATCTCCATACCACGCCCGTTCACAGTGTCTCTCCGTGTGTCTTCGTCCGAATATCTCCGGCCCCACGACTTAGTTTTGGGAGACCTAAACCGACGTCGGGAGGCGTCCGTCAACCATGTCAAACTCACCGTCTCGGGCCGAGGCCCACGGAGCAGATGATCTCTTCGACAAATACACGCTTCCGAAGATCGCGCTCGGTGTTATCCTGACCGCGTCGTTCGTCGGGGCGTGGGTGTCGACGCGGTTGACCGGGAGCGGCGTCGCGCTCGCCGCGGTGCGGTGGGCGTACTTCGTGTCTCTCGGCATTCTCGCCGGTGGGCTCCTCTGGAAACACGTCTTCGTTCGGCCGGACGACCTCGAAACCGGGGCACAGGACTACTGCGCGGAGATGTACGAGCGGTTCGACCGAATTGCGATTGGGGCGCTCGTCGTTCTCGCAGTCAGCGGTACCGTCGTCTCCTGGACGTACGCGTCGCGTCTCGACTGGGGGCCGGCAGTGGGTGTCTACTGCGCTGTACTCGGGCTTTGGGTGACGGCTATGACGGTAACGACGGGGCGAACGCAGTCCGTCGAGGTTCAGTTTCGGAGTGTTCTCGGCGTCGTTGTTCTGGGACTCGCTCTCGCAGTCACTGTCGGGACCGCCATCATGGAGGTCCGCATTCGTGGGTTCGGCCCTGTTGCCGCCAGCGTGCGCGTGTTCCACCTGCTCGCGTTCGCGGTCTGGATCGGCGGCGCGGTCTGGAACATCTTCGTCGCAGTCCCCACCGGCAGGCAGCGACCGACGGCGGCCGTCGCACGGGCGGCGGGCGAACAACTCGAACGGTTTCGGTGGGCCGTACGAGTCATCATCCCGACGCTTTTCCTGACCGGGGTGTATCAGGCAGTCGACGTACTCGGGACGACCGGAAGTACGTACCTCGGAACGTCGCTGGGGCTTGCCGTCCTCGCGAAAGTCGGCTCCGTCGGGGTCTTGGTCGTCATCTTCAAGCTCTGTCCGATGTGGCGAGCGTGTTCCCCGATCGACGGCGTCTGTGACCTCGACGACCTCGGAGGAACGGTGACTGACAACGGCGAGCAGACGGAGGGACCGGGGGTGCCAAACGATGACTGAAACCACCATCCCCGATTCGGCTCCCGACGTCGAACCGGACATGACCGTCGACAACCGCGGCCGCGGCTGTGCGAGCGGTATCGCGCGTGTTCAACGTGCTCTCGAAGATCTCCCGGCGGGTTCACTACTGGCCATCAAAAGCACTGACAAGCGGGCCAAAGAGGAGTACCCGAAGCTAGCTGAACAGACGGCACACGAACTCATCGCTATCGAATCCGACCGCACACGACTCCTCAGGAGAGAATACACCACGTACCTCGAAATCCACTCCGAATGAGGGTTCTCTCAGATTCCCACCCCGCACTGCGTACGAGAAGCCTCAGCGTTTATACCGGGGCGGATGTGACTCGAACTGAGGGCTGTCCGTCAGTGTCTCTCGCCCGCGAATATCTCCGGCAACAGTAGTACCCCGATTGGCGGTTTATACCCGTGTATGCCGACCATTCCGTCCCCGTTCGGCGGGAACGACGACACGCTGTTCGATAGCTACGACGAGTTCGTCCCCGACAACGCTCCGAGGCCGGAGCGGTTTCTCGAGGGTCACGCCGTCCTCGAAGGGAGGGATCACGTCGCGTTCCACCGGCTGACTCGCGAGTTGTTCGAAGAACGGAAAGTCTACGACATGACGTTCAACTACAATCTCGCGCGGTTGAACCTTGACACGCGCCACAGGAACGCCGGATATCGTTACGCCGTCGAACGGGACGACGTCGACGACGCCATCGACGAGGCCGGGTTCGACCGCGTGTTGCGCGCGGAGTTCACGCCGACGACGCCGTTTTGCCCGCAGACCCATACGCTGACGATCGGGTCGTTTCGCGCCTGGAACGGCCTCGCCGACCGCCACGAGTACGATCTCGTCCGAGTCCGTGCGGCACCCATGCACCACCAGAGCGATGCGATCAACGACCAACTCGCGGAACTCGAGGAGATGTATCTGGCGACCGGCGACGTGTCTGCCGACCCAGCGGACAGCGCAGCAGTCGGCTCTAATCCGATGGAGCGAGCCAGGGAGAACGAAAGCACTAGTCGGGGATCGCCGGACGCCCCGTTTTGAGATCCTCGGGAGAACCCGTTCTCGTACTGTGAGGGGGAATTGGACATCGAACCGGGACCGACAGATAGGACACTGAACTGAGGACGACGAGTGTGACGCAGTACTTCAAACAACCCCGAAGATATTCCCATCAACATATTTTTAGGCCGGCCGAAAATCCGAGGGTGAAGGGAATCGGACCGACTCGACGGCGGACGGGCCGAGGACCGAAATACACGATACCATGCCTTACACAGAACTCGGGATTACGATCCCGGACTCCATATGGATCGGTGAGGTCTCCCGGGCGAATCCGGACACCGGATTTCGCGTTCTCGCGGCGACCGCAAACACCGCGACTGGAGTCGCACGGATCGAAATACTCGGGGACGACCCTACCACCATCTGCGAAGCGATCCGGGGGTACGACTCGGTGATCGATCTGACGGTATTTGAGGCCGACGCCGATAGCAGACGGATACAGGTCGAAACGACCGTTCCGCTGTTGATGACCTCGCTCCAGAGCTCTGGCGTTCCGCTGGATATGCCTTTCGAGGTCCGAGACGGCGAGATGACGCTCGAAGCAACGATCCCGCAGCAGAACCTCTCGGAACTCGGGGAAACGCTCGATGATTTCGGGATCGCGTACACCGTCGAACGGATCCAACAGGAGGTGGAGTCGGACTCGCTCCTGACCGACCGCCAGCTGTGGTTGCTTGACGAAGCGATCGACCGCGGGTACTACGACACACCGAGACGGACTTCCTTGGTGGCGCTCGCAGACGACTTGGACATCGCGAAATCGACGTGTAGTGAAATCCTCCATCGGGCCGAAGAACGCGTCCTGAAAGAGTACATGACTGACGTACGGGAGATCCAGCCCGGTGGCGCAGCGACTTCCGATTGATCACGCGAACGTGGTCTCCACGACTGACTCTCCCTGTGTGGTGGACCCATCGGCTCCCCGACCTGTTTGGCCAGCGACTGCCGAGAGGCGAACGCGCTGTCGACCGTTCGAATCCGGGTCGACAGCGGTCCGAGTCGCTTCGGCTGCGGTTAAAACGGTGCGTTGGGGCTCTCGTTTCTGTCCGTCTCAGACTCGTTCGCTTCGTCTTTCCCGACCAAGACTCTGAACTCACCGGACTCTTGCTGTTGATACTCCCACTTGAACTCGTCACCCGTCTCCGCATCGAACTGGTGATAGAGTGGCTTCGGGTCGTGGTCGTTCACGAGAACGAACGCTTCACCGGACTGGAGGCTGTCATACTGTTCAAAGATCTTCTCGTGGCGCTGAGCGGGTGGCAGATCGCGAACGTCCAACTCCGTTTTCACGGTTAGCGAGCGATGCGGTGCCGACGATGCACTGCTTTCGTCCGTAGTGTCGGTTTCCGCGTCTCCGTCTTTGGTGATCTGTACGCGACAGCGGCCAGGCTCGTTCGCGACTACCGCCCAGGTGAACGATTCTCCGTACCGGTCCCGAAACTCACCGCGTAACGGCCGCGGTTCGTGCGGAGCGACGATCTCCATCGTCTCTCCAACCGGTATCATCCCGTATCGGTGATGAATCGTCGGGTGACGCTCCTGTTTCGGAATCTCGCGCACGTCAAACTTCGTGATCACGTCATCGTCAGCCGGGTCAGACGGCTCCGTCTTGAGGATCTTGACCCGCCATTCCTGCGGTTCTCGGCTCAAATACTCCCAGTCGAACGTCTCTCCACGGGTTGAACGCAGTTCGTGATACAACGGTTTGGGGTCATGGTCGTTCACGAGGACGAACCCCTCGTTCGGGTCGAGAGCGTCGAACGTATCGTTCAGGGTCTCGTGGCGGCGTTGCGGTGGCATCTCCCGAACGTCGAACTCGGCCAGTTCTGTTTCACCGATCTGGCCCGCTTTCGTGACCCGGATCTCTCCCGTTTCAGTAGCCGTTTGGTTCGTCTGCCACTCTAACCGGCACCCGCGTTTGATCTGGTACCAGTGGAGATACACATCCGTCTCCTGGCCTCCAACGATTGCCGCCGAATCACCGCTGTCGATGCCGTCAAGGGCATCAAATATCTGCTCACGGTGTTTTGCTTGCGGCTGATCGCGGAGATCGAGATCGGTGGACATCGTCTTTTTGTTTCCGAGGGGACCCGAATAGGATCTTTGGCGAACCTCTTCGTGAGGTCTGTTCGCTTACGCCCGACTCGTCGAACAGGGGACATAGCAGTCGAGGTGGTTCTTCCGTCGCTCGTGTGCTGCGGTGTTGGCTAATTATTTCAGGCGGAAAATTAGGAAAATAAAAGGCGATATCATGTTCGTGTCCGGCTTTAACTGGTACCGGAACGTACTCTCGGACGATGCTCTCCACCGGCGATTCCGCACCCGTATTTTCGGCGACGAAAGGAACGAGCGATCACGAGGACTTCGACCTCAGTGAGCACCTCGGCGACGGCCCGGTCGTCCTCGCGTTCTTCCCGGGCGCGTTTACGCCGCCGTGTACGAACGAGATGGTCGCGTTTCAGGAGCGCCTTGACGACTTCGAAACGGCCGGCGCGACCGTACTCGGCGTGAGTACGGATTCACCGTTCTCACAGGGGGCGTTCCGTGACCAACACAGCATCGAGTTCGACCTCGTCAGTGACATGAGCGGGGAAACGATTCGGGAGTACGACCTCGAAACCGACATCCCGGAACTCGGCCTGTTCGGAATTGCGAACCGGGCCGTGTTTATCCTCGATGACGAGGGTACTATCACGTACTCGTGGGTCGCTGACGATCCGACGAACGAACCTCCCTACGAAGACGTGTTGGACGCCGTGAAGGCGGTGTAGGAAGGGCTAAAGCGATGTATTCGGCCTGACTACTGCGCGTCAAACCCCTACGGACCCGAGAGTACACCGCGTAACTCCGACTCGTCGACCCGGTATTTGAACTTCGGCGTCCCGTCGACCAGCACGTACGGGACGCGGTCCCCGTATTCCTCTCGGAGGTCAGCCCGTTCGTCGACGTCGACGACGTCTATCGTGACGGTTCGGGGGACCGACTCGGCGACGGATCGGACCGTCGTCAGCGCTTCCTCACAGAGATGACAGTTCTCGCGCGTGTACACCGTGACCGTCGACGCTGCCATGTAACAGCCGTTCGACCGCGACCACCTTACAAACCGCGACTCGTTGACTTCGGCCGTTCGGGTTTGGTGGACGAGACGTGCACGAACAACGGCGCCCCGTCCCGGTCTCGGACAGTAGCCGTCCCTTCCCTATTCCATCCGTGGGAACCGTCATCAGTTCCTGTTCAATCCGTAGTAACCGTTACCAGCTACACGAGCGACGGGGGACTGCTGCCGTCCGGAAGGTTGCTCACGTACAGACGGCCGTCGCCGTGGATCCGGACCTGACACCCCTCGTGGACGAACGACAGGCACCCATCAGACCGAGCGCGGCCAGTTGCTCGGTCCGCGAACATCTGTTGGAGCGCATCGACGTCGACGCGATTGTGAAGCGGTTGCATCTCTTCGGGTCGTTCCCCCAAGAGCGCGGAGACAGCCAAGACGATCTGTTCGGTCAGTTCCTCCGGCTCAGCCGGATCCCAGCGATTGCAGTACACGCCCGGTTCCGGGTACGGTTCCCAGTTGTCGATGTCGTCCTCACCGTTTATCATGCGTTTTCCTCCGGTCCGTGTCGCAGTGCCGTGCGAACACGTGGAAGTATTCTCAAGACGGCCAATACATTAAACCCCTGTCAGACAGTAACAGGGGCGTTGTCGGACACTCCAAGTGAGAACTCAGCGCTTGCAGCGTCTCCGGTCCTGTTCCCCGTAAGACATCCCGCCGTCCGTCGATTTCCGAGGGGAAACTCTCTCCGTATGGGGGATCGATCGTTCGAAACAACGCGCCGTGCGGTCGAGGCGGTCGCATGACGCGCGCTCGGGTAGATTAATTACTGACGAGTGTAACCGTACTGACCATGAAGAGCATCGAGGTGACCGACGAGCAGTACGAGGAACTCGACGCGTTACGCGAGTCCCTCGCGGCGGATGTCACGTACGGCCACGTCAGGCCCAGGGACGCCCTCCAGTACCTTCTGGATGCCGCCGAGGACGATAGTCTCGACGCGACCGCAGCGGCGGACGGAGTTCAGGGGGACGATGCTGACGAACCGGACGGTCACGACGCGAACGAGACGGGTGGATCGTCGACCGACGCTTCCGCCGACGAGGAAGTGGCCGACGACGATGCGTCCGAGGACGGCGGCGACGACAAACTCTCTGCGATGATGAACCTCCTCGATACGCACGACGACAAGTGGGAACGGGCCGACTCGGAGGAGACGCGGTACGTCGTCGACCTGCCCGACGGTGGTTCGGAAGAGGTACAGACTAAAGACGACGTGAAAGCCATCCTGTTCAAGAAGTACTGATGTAGAGGGCGGGTCGCCGCGTTTCCGGTCTGTTGTCGTCGGGATTGTCCCAGTCGGCGAACGACTCCGTTGTTCATCTCCATGCCCGTCGACCGAATGGGTGTGCGGTCGCTCTCGTGCGAGCGTTTTCAGACGCTCACTGACGAAGTGCGCGACCGAACTGACGACGTAATCGTCCAGCAGTCTCCCGGCGGACGAGCGCGCCTTTCCGACGGGCCGGTGTACGCGACGCTCATACTCGGGCCCGGAACGCTTACCAGGGCCGCACTCCCTTCCGGTACTCCTAGGTCTTTTGCCGTGCGGTACTTCCCGGTGAACATGGTCGAAAACAGAAGCGACACGTTCGACGTCGGCGGCGAGTTCACTGTCCGCCGCCTCGGGTTCGGCGCGATGCGACTGACCGGCGAAGATATCATCGGCCCGCCGGACGACGAGGAGGCCGCGAAAGACGTGCTAGAGCGCGCCGTCGATATCGGCGTCGATATCGTGGATACCGCCGACTCCTACGGCCCGGGCGTCAGCGAACGCCTCATCGGCGAGGCCCTCGGCGACAGGGACGACGTCGTAGTTGCAACGAAAGGCGGCCTCCTTCGAAACGCCGACAGTGACTGGCTACCACACGGCGACCCGGACTACCTGCGCAACGCCGTCCTCGCGAGTCTGGACCGCCTGCGAACCGACACTATCGACCTGTACCAGCACCACCGACCGGACCCGGACACGCCGTTCGAAGACTCCGTGACCGCGCTGGCCGAACTCAAAGACGAGGGCCAGATCCGTCAGGTCGGTCTCAGCAACGTGAGCGTCGAGCAACTCGACCGGGCCCGCGAAATCGTCGACGTCGCGACGGTACAGAACGAGTACAACGTCGGAAACCGCGAGAACGAAGACGTGCTCCAGGCCTGCCAGGAGTACGACATCGGGTTTATCCCGTATTTCCCGCTCGGCGCGGGCGACCTCGGCGAGAAAGAGTCTGTCGTCGACGATGTCGCGGCGGCGCACGACGCCACCACCCAACAGATCGCGCTGGCGTGGCTACTCGAACACTCGGACGTGACGCTACCGATCCCCGGCACGTCGAGCGTCGACCACCTCGAACAGAACGTCGCCGCCACCGAGATAGACCTCACGGACGAGCAGTACGAACGCCTGACGGAGTAGGACGGCAGTCGGCTATTTTTCGCGCATCCGCAGAATACGCTCGACGAGGCGGTCAGTGTCGTCGGCAGCCTCCGCAAACACTGCGTCGAAAAACTCCCGACGGGTGAGGTTTTTGACCTCGTGGTCAGTTCGCAACCGGGCGTCGACGAGCGCTTCGGCGTCCTCCAGCGCCTCGAACGTCTCCGGCCGGACGTACACCGACTTCTGAACGGTGTCGTCGAACTCGAACGCGACGGGGCCGTCCGGTGTAGAGGCGTCGTCTGCCGACGCATCGTCCGACGGCGATTCCCCATCTATCGAGTCGTCTTCGGACGAGCGACCGCCGGCCACGTCGCTTTCGGCGGTCGATGACTCGTTTTCTTCCCCGGCCGCGCCGCTCCCGTCGCCCTCGTTCTCGACCGCGTCGGCGATACCCGCGAACCGGTTCTCGTCAGGCATCCGTCGTCCCCTCCTCGACGATGGCTGCGAGACGGTCGAACCGTTCGAGCATGTCGCTCTCGGAGTCGTACGCGGCGAGGGGCTGACCGTCCCGCCAGGCGCGTTTCAGCGCCACACGCTTGCGAATTCCCGGACCGGGCGACGACGGGTCGTCGAAGTGGTCGGAGCGTGCGAACGCCGGCAGCAGGTCGCCGAACTGCGATTCCTCGAGGTCCGCGATGATCCGCTTTTCCTCGTTGTCGCCCTCCAGCACGTTCGGAACGACGGCGAGCACGTCCAGTTCCATCTCCTGGCGAATCGGCGCGACCTGCTGCGTGAACATGCGCTCGAACCCGCTCGCGCTCTGTTCGCTCATCCGCATCGGCACGACGACGTTCTGGGTCGCGATGAGCGACGCGTCGGAGAGCGGTCCCATGTCCGGGGGCGAGTCGACGACGACGTAGTCGTAGTCCCCGCTGACGGCCGGTTCGACAACCTGGTTACGGATCCACAGTGCGCCGAAGGTGTTGCTCCGGATCGTGTTTTCCACCTCGTCGAGGTCGGCGTTCGCCGGTAGGACGTCGAACGCGTCCGTGGTTCGGATGATTCCACCGAGCGTCGTCGGATCGTCGTCGTCGAGGAGATGACCCAGATGACGTTCGGCCTCGTACGCGTCCGCCAGTCCGACGCCTTCGGTCGCGTTACCCTGCTGGTCGAGGTCGGCCAACAATACCTCGTTGCCCCTGTTCGCGAGACGCTCGGCCAGGTTGATCGCTATCGTCGTTTTGCCGACGCCGCCTTTCTGCAGGGCGACGCTGACTGCGTTCGTCCCTACCATCGTGGATCCCCGCTCCGGCCATCTACACATTGTGGACTGTGTGGAGTGTTTAGAACGTGTGAACAGTCTACACCGTGGGAAACGTTCGGAGTGTGCGGACCGTCCAGCGCATTCAGGCGAGGTTTCATACGCCGTACTCACACATTCTGGGTATTTTAAACCACCGAGAATGTTAAGAAATTGTAGAATGTGTAGACATTGTTGTGTGGCCGGGGCGGTCTAACGAGAGAGGACAAAACGCGTCGAAGTGGACTCCAGTCGGAGGATGCAGCCACACAGTTCTCAGAGAATAGGCAGTGGACAGTGTTTGGACTGTATAGAATGTTTAGAATGTGTACACTGTTTAAGATGTGTACAATGTTTAAACTGTGCTCAATGCTCAGGACTGCGTGGAATTCTCACACGGCTCTGGCGCACAGTGTGTACACTGTTCGGACGGCTCGGGGAAACCTGAGAGCACCCACAGAGCCAGGAACCGAGGTACCCGGTAGAGCGCGAATTCCGAACCGCCGTCCGGGCAACCACTTCCGTGAATCTGAACTACCTGCGGCGCGGATCGACAGACATGGCGCCAGACGACCCGACAGCGATCCGTTCGATCGCCGTCACTCGGGAGGACATCGTCGCCGCGCTGGAAGCGACGTTGCGGAGCCCGCGAACGGTCGTGCTCCGAGTGACGCCGCCGTTTAGCGGTCGGATGCGAGCCCGGGTCCACGAATCCGATGCCGGCGAGTTCGTCGGCGAGGGCGATCCTGTCCATCTCGACCCGAGAGACATCGTCGCCGAGGTACCCCCGTATCCGAAACCTGAGGAGACGGAAGACGAACTCCGCGCGGCGGACGACGTCGAGTACACGCCGGACCGCCACCGGGACCGACACGTCGAAGCGGTCGAGGAGTGGCGGTCGGCGATAACGATGCTCGACCGCGTCACGCTGGAGACTGAGGACGGACCGCACGCCGTCGAACTGAAGCGGTTAGGGTAGAGCGGACGGGCTACTGTAAGTTGTACAGACGCTGTCTCGCGTCCGCGAAGTGGATCTGTTCCTCGACGACCTCGTTCGACTCGAGTTCCGAGAGCGCGTGGCGGACGGTGCGGTCGGGGAGCAGCGACTCCTCGGCGATCTGCTGCTGGGTCAGTTGGCCGTTGTGTTCGAGAACTTTGTAAACCAGTTTCGCGCTCGGAGCGAGGTCGGCGACGTCGTCGTTTGACTGACTCATTAGCAGATGTTCATTCGGATGCCACTAAACCACACCGCGGACGTGTCGCGAACGCACACGACCACCGCAGCAGACGAATTTCGCCTACGACGGGACGAACGTCGCGTCGTAGACGTGATTGAGCATCACGTACGTGACCACGCCGAGAACGAGGCTGAGTATCCACGTTCCAGCCGCGATTCGTCCGACCCGGGCGTGAGGTGTCTCCCGGAGTTCTCTGGGAGAGTGAGTCAGTCCCAACACCACTGCGTAGATCACTACCGGGACCGAAACGGCGGACAGTACGATGTGGATAGCGAGCATGACCAGGTATGCGAGACGCACCGTCTCGGGCCCGACGAAGTGTTTCTCACCGCCTCCCCCGACCTTCGGCAGGTACAGCATGAGAAACAGGAGGATGAGGACGAACGCCGAAAGCATCGCCGCTCGGTGTTTCCGCACCTCGCCCTGACGGATCCAGTACCACCCGAGCACGAGCGACGCAGTCGCAAGCGTGTTGACCACGGCGATGGCGTGCGAGAGCAGATCGACGGTTTCGCGGCCGATGTCGGGGAAGATGGGGACGGCACCGGCGAACGCGCCGATCACGAGCGCGTATCCGAGAGCGGACAGGAGCGCCGTGACGACGAGCGGTCGTTCCTTCGCTCGCTGTCGAGCGCGGACAGTTGACATGACCACAACTTCGGACGGCGACAGGTAGGGGTTTTCGATCTGGATACAGGAACGACGAGAGCGTGCCTTCCGGTATCGGGTCGATCCACAGAGTGCACATAACCCTGACGTGGAGCATCATCTCTCGATCCGACGGTTGTCTGTCAACGGGGATACGAGATCGAACGTCTACTGGTCGGGTAGTGATTGATCGTATGTCGTTATTGGTCATTGCATGGTATATTATCACATTATATCCAAGTAATACATAATAGACTAACCTTTATCAACTGGTTCGTTGGATCTACGACTACAATGTCTCAGAGCCAGCACGCCCCGGACGCACCCACGTGGAGCGACCCGAACACCTGTCCGTTCTGCGACGGTGAACTATCAGACCCCGGTGCGGGGTTTATTGACCACCTCGACGCGAGCGACGCCTGCGAGACGAGTTTCGACCTGTGGAAAGACCGCGTCAGCAGCGACATCGGCGGCGAGTGGAGCGGATAGGTTTCGATAGACGGAAATCTCCCGGAGCGGAACTCGGAACCGATGACCGAGTACTCGTACGAGACGGAGCTGGCGGTTCGAGTCCGCGACATCGATTTCATGGGGCACGTAAACAACGCTGTTTTCGCGACTTACCTCGAAGAGGCCCGAAAACACTACTTTTCGGACGTACTCGACGTATCACTGTCGGAGATCGAGGCCGTTCTCGCGCACGTTGAGATCGATTACAGAAATCGGATCACGATCGACGACGACGTGCGGGTCGCGGTGCGAGTGCCGGAGATCGGCGACTCTAGCCTCTCGATGGAGTACGAGATTCGGGCGGGCGACGAGGTCATGGCGACCGGCGAAACAGTCCAGGTGTCGGTCGACCGCGAGACGGGCGAAACCCGGCCTATCGATGACCGCGTGCGGTCGGAGATCGCCGAGTACGAAGGGCTGGATACATCCGCCACACAGGATCTGTAGAACGGGTGGAAAAGCGTCCGTAGCAGGCAAATCAGCACGGTGTGGGAATCACCCGAACAGGTCCCCGTGGCGACCTGCCAAGTCAGTGTACTCGCCCGACGAGTGGGCCTCGAATATCTCCTCCGGGTCGATCGTCGTCTCTTCGAGCGGCGTGACCTGGGCCGGAACGCCGCGGACGAACGACTCCGCCGGGATATCGTACCCATCCGGAACCGTCGTGCCGGAGGCGACGATACTTCTCTCGCCGACCGTCACCTCCGAGTTGAGCGTCGCGTTGAAGCCGATGAGAGACCCATCGTCGACGGCGGCGTCGTTCAACACGGCACCGTGGCCGACCATAACTCGCTCCCCGACCGCGGAAGCGTGTAGCACTGCCGTGTCCCCGACGTGCGATTCCCGCCCGACGCGAACGGGCGCAACGTCACCCCGGAGAACTACACCCGGCCAGACACTCGCGTCTGCGCCGATATGTACTTCGCCCACCAGCGTCGCTTCTCGGCTAACCCGCGCCGTCGGATCGATGTCAGGTCCCGTTCCCTCGAACTCGTAGCGTCTGCTGTCCATGTGTAACTATCCGAGGCGAACCTGTATATCGTTAACTAGTAACATACTAGAGTGGTACACGGCCGCGGCGGACATCGGACCGTCTCGACGGCCTTCACAGCCTGTCCGCACTCGCCGGCACGGGTCGCTGGCAGCGGGCGATGCCGGAGGAATCGAAGACTCACCGGTCGAGAGCCGACGCGAGCCGAGTCGGGGATGCGCCTCTCAGTCGTCGGCAGGTATCGGCGTCTCGCCCGTCTCGGCCGGGGGGACCGTCCGGAAAGCATCGCGTACCTCGGGCGACAGCGATGTCAGTACGGCCCGCCCGTCGCGCTCGCGCTCGACGAGTCCGTCCTCCTCGAGGCGCTTGCAGTGGTGGGTGACCGTACTGGGGTCCCGGTTTAGCACGTCCGCCAGGTCTGTGACAGTGGCCGGCTCCTCGGCCTCTAGGGCGTGGAGCACATCCCGGGTGGCCGCATCGTCGAGTGCCGCGGCGAGTTCGGTAGCCTCGAAGCCCGCTGGAAAATACCGGCGCTTCCCGCGGATGACCTCCGACGTAACGCGCTCTTCGTGCCTGAGGATCTTCATGTGGTACCGCACCGTCGGCAGGGGAATACCGGTTTCGTCGGCGACTGCCGAGAGGTAGGTCCCGGGTTCGGCCTCCAGACGGTCGACGATGGCCGCGCGATTCTCGTGTTCCAGCGGATCGGAACTGTCGTAGCGGCTGTAGCCACCGACGACCGGGAGCCACCGGACCCAGTCCGGAAGCTCTCGCGCCCGGACCGCATCTGCAAGCAGCGAGGCGAACAATCGTGCCTGCGTGACGGTTGTAGCGGGCGCGGGAGCTGCGCTCGCTCCAGCGACGGCCCGCCGTCCAGCGTAACCGAGGCCTAGCGCGAGCGCACCGCCGAACGCCGCCGTTCCACTCCCGACCGGGCCGCCGGGCAGCGGGGGCGTCCCTAGCGGCGTGAACGCCTGTGCCTGGTCGCCGTTCTCTCCCGAGGTGGGGCTCTCGGCGTCCGAGGACCCGACGTCACCTTCGTCCGTCTTGCCGACGGGCTCGCTCGAACCGCTATCACTGCTGACGTCGGCCGAGACCTCGCCGTCGATGACGCGCGCCACGGTTGCGTCGGCGGTCAGCCGACCGCCGTCCGGTCCGACGGCCGTAACCACGGTGATGTTCGACACCGTGGATTCGACGGTCTCCGTGGCCTGCTCGTCCGCCGTGTCGCCATCGAGCAGATGAACGTCCCCATCGACATCGACGACGAGGGAGCCGCGGTCTCCTTCGTCAGTGTCGCCCGTCGTATTCCCGATAGTATCTGCCGTCTCTTTCGCGTCATCGTCGACAGCATCGGTCGTCTCGTCGACGGTACCGTTCGTTTCGGCGGTCGAATCGATAGTGTTCTCGACGGTGGCAGTCGTCTCGTCGACGGCGTCAGCCGTATCGGTCAGCTCCGTCGTTTCGTTATCCGATTCGTTGTCGGGGAACTGGACGGACTCAGCGAACGAAGAGGGTTGCTCCTCGCCGGTCGCGTCAGCGGGGGCACCGGACGTGGGGGCTGCAGCACTGACGACTCCTGGTGCCAGAAGGCTGCAAACGACGACCGCCGCGAGCAGTGTTTCGGTGATACGTTGCATGGAAATGACCCCGTCCGCCGTTATGCGCGTCGACGCGCTTCGTAGTCAGGAGGTTCAAACCGTCGATAATAGGTCTTGTGGACGTGAAGAACCGGTTTAGGCGAACCCAGCGCTGACCGTAGCGGACAGGTCAGTCCAGACCGCGACCACGCTGTTTTCCGCAGCGTCGGCCTCGTCACCGCCGTCGTCACCGTCGACCGCTGCGGAGGTGTCGACGTTCGCCTCGCCGTCGGCCTCGACGACTGCTTCGCTGTCGCTGTTAGACTCTGCACTCGACTCGCCCTCGGACTCCGCATCCGTCCCGCTCTCGGCGTCAGCCTCGTACTCGCCGCCGAGTTCCGCCTCTGTGCTCGCCTCGATATCGGCATCAGCGTCTGCCGAGACCGAGACGGTCGAACCGTCGTCGGAGTCGTTCTCGACATTCACGTCGGCGCTACTTTCACCCGACGCGTCGGCGCTCGCCTCGGAGCCGCTCTCGGTGGCCGTCTCGCCGCCGTCGTCGCCGTCAGCGTCGTCATCGGCGTCCAAGACGGCGTCGACTCCGACCGAAACGTCGGCCGTGACCGCGTCAAGCAGGTCGACGGTGCTATCGAAGTCGGTGAATACCGAGGTATCGCTCTCGGTTTCGCCCTCGGCTCCGCCGTCGTGGCTCGTTTCACTCTCGTTTTCGGAGTCGTTCGCGTCGTCGACCGATGCTTCGCCGTCTCCTCCGGCGCTGGCGTTGGCGTCGAGTTCGACCTGGACCGTCCGCTCCTCGCCGTCGTAGGCGGAGAGCGTGAGCGCTCCCGAGGCGGTTGCGCTGTCCGTCTCGACGGTCAGCGTGACCTGTGTGTCGGCGTCGGGCGTCGGTATTCGGACCGTTCCGTTGGCGTCTGTCCGATAGGTGCCCTCGGCGTCGGTTCCCGCCTCGCCGACTGCGTCGACCGTTACTTCGGCGTCCGCGCTAGCCTCCCCGTTTTGTTCGACTGTGACCGTTGTCCACTCCTCGTTCGTCTCGACGGTGACTGCGACTCCTGCGTCCGCGGCCCCGCCCGATGCTGTTGCCGCCGGGACGGCTCCCGCGGTGAGAACCAGGAGCGCGAGCAACGCCGTCGTGAAGTTATTTCGGAACATTGCACTCGGTGATAGCGGGGATACTTAAAAGCCAATTCTGGCAGATCCGTCCAAACAAACGATAGAGCTGATCTGAACACGAATATAGCTCGTATCACCGAACATCTAGCTCGCTACTCTGTGCTTGACGAGCGTGATCAGCAACCGAGCGAGGTCAGGGAAAGTTCGCGATACCCGAACGTACTCGAACTGCACGCGTACGAGAAAGGATATTTCGGATCAGCGAGTGTCCCGAGTTCGTCGACCGGCGATGTTTGTCGATAAGAGCGCGCACGTAGCGTGTTCTCGTCACTGACTCCGGGAGTAGCGGTGTTCGACTCGTTGCAGCGTCCCGTACGGCGTCGCCCCGTAGGTGTTCACTGCTGTTTACCGCCCTAAACGTGAGTGGGCGGGTCCGGCGAACTTCTGGGCAAAAACCACCGTAGGGCTGTACGATTCACTGTAATACGTAGCGTATATATTGAATAACGCTATACAGAAATTTCTCCTCGAAGGTTGAGACTACAGTTGGTACAGCGGGTCTGTGATGCGTGGTTTCGGGCGAATCGACGGGCAGTATCTACATCAGATCGCTCTCCAAACGGGCGTTCTTTTTGTGGAGTCAACTAACTCGGAGTATTTTGAGATTTCGGATAGTGTAGCCGCCCGCACGCCGTGCTAACCCGGCCTGAGTGTCTCTCGACCCGATTCCGGTTTCCTCCTTCAACAGCACCAGCGCGTTATCAGTCGTCACGATCGGCGAGTGCTCGTACTCACCGGTCAATTCGACTTGTATACGCAGGTCCACCGTCCGCCAGATTGAGTACAGCAGACACGCGACCGCGAAATAGCAGGGTAGCCCGAAATTCTTCGACGTTTGGCGCCCATGACCCGCTTGATCGATTTGTAGCCGCTCTCGATCTCCCACCTGTATCCGTACTCCGTGAGAAGGCCGCTGCCTCGGTTCGTCATGAACACCGACTACTGTCTGTAGTCGTCATGCTCGGAGTTTTCCTTTCGGCGGTAGGTCAGCGTCGTCGAGTGCCGCTCGTTATCCCCAGGTGCAACTTCCGGTCGCCTCCTACCGATCCTTGTTGCGTTACAGAAGGCGCTTGGCCTGGGCGTTCTCGCTGGTCTGCGTTCGCTTCGGGACGACGTAGGAGGGGGTGATGTGCACTAGTAATCCTGTACCAGGACGACCGGCGAGCAATACCTGTATGAGGACCGTGAATTATTCAACGGAGGAAACTGCGCCGTTTACGGCGCGGAGGATGTCATGTTGGGTCGAGTAGGTGTTCACTGGTTGTTTCGGGTGCTACCTCCGCATACCACCGGGGCCGGATTAGAAATCGGTGGCTGGATATTCAGGACGTGCTCCCAGAGCCAGCTAGACAGAACTGCGTGGTTAATTCCGTGAGTATTATGATGGTAGTTTCACATCTTCCACTTGTGACTTCCCTCCAACACACGATCACGAATTCGTCACCAACACTCCGATTACGGTCTTCTCGGACGGATCGAGTGCTGCCAACTGAACGCTGCCGGTCCGCCCGCGAGGGTCGTGTATGAAACTCAGCATTGAGAACCTCGGAAAACAGTACGGGGAGGAAACGTGGGGAATTCGAGACGTATCGCTGGAGCTTGAAGAGGGAATTCACGGACTTCTCGGGCCAAACGGTGCCGGGAAGTCGACGCTGATGGGAATTCTTTCGACAGTAGTGAAGCCAACGACGGGGACGGCGTACTGGAACGGGACCGATATCGTCGAGTCGCCCGCCGTCGTTCGCTCGGTTCTCGGATATCTTCCACAGGAGTTCGGTGTCTACCCGGACCTGACGCTCGAGGAGTTCCTGGAATACGTCGCCGCGTTGCGCGGTCTCGACAGTGAGACCGCCAGCGCTCGTATCGACGAAATGATCGCGCTCACGAACCTCACGGACGTCCGGAAGCGGAAACTCAAGACGTTCTCCGGTGGGATGCGACAGCGAGTCGGGATCGCACAAGCCCTACTCAACGACCCGAACCTGCTCATCGTCGACGAACCGACGGTCGGATTGGACCCAGAAGAGCGCGTTCGCTTGCGGAGCGCGCTTGCAAACACCGCTACGGACCGGATCGTTCTCCTTTCGACGCATATCGTCCCGGACGTCGAGGCGACGGCGAACAAACTGGCTATCCTCGAGAATGGCCGTCTGGTGACACACTCGACAGTCGATCAGTTCATCGACCGAGTGTCAGGGACGGTCTACGAGTGCCTCGTCCCGAGGTCGGAGCTTTCCGAACTCAGGGAGCGCTATCAGGTGTGTAGCACCGTTCAGCGCTCGGACGGCGTCAAGGTTCGATTGATCGCCGAGAGTCGTCCGACCGAAACTGCCGAGGAAGTGCCGGCTACACTTGAGGACGCGTATCTCGACACGGTCGACCAACCCACTGAGGTGTGACATGCGACGAATATATCACGTTGCGCGGGCGGATTTCCTCCAGCGAGTGCGGTCACGCCGACTTCTGGTCGTCCTCGCTATCGTTGCACTCTTCGGTTATCTCGTCAACGTCGGACAGATCGAACTCGCATACCAGATCGAGAACGGAGACGCCGTGACGAACGTCCACGGGGCGAACACGTCTGCGTTCGTCGGATTGAAAGCGGGAATGACCGGGTCAATGGTGTTGCTGTTCGGGGGTTTCTATCTCATGAAAGGAACGCTCGAACGGGACCGAGTTCACGATGTCGATCAGTTGGTCGCCTGCAGCACGATCACCGACCGGACGTATCTGCTCGGGAAGTGGATGAGCAATATCGGTCTCGGCGTCGTCATCCTGACCACACTCGGAGTTGCGACGGTCATCAACCACGCCGTCCACGGCGTCGGACCGACCGAGTTGCTGACGCTGGTGGGGCCGATCATCGTCCTCGCGCTTCCACTGAGCGCGCTGGTCGGTGCGGTTGCGCTCCTCTTTGAAACCGTTGACCGACTGAGTGGAACGCTCGGAAATATCGCGTACTTCTTCCTCGCAGGGTTCGCACTCGCTGGTCTGCAGTCGGCCGAGGGACACACCCCGAGCGAACTGCCGCTTTGGGTCAAGTCGATCGACATTATGGGGCACCTCGCCGTCTACTCGTTGACTGCAGATGCGCTGCACACCGTGGTTCCAGATGCGAGCGGTGTACTCCCGTCGTTCGGGGCACTCAACGGTGACGAGCAGATGTTCCATTACAGTGGTCGGACGTGGCCGCTGTGGATATACGTCCAGCGAACTGGGCTCTTCTTACCGGCCATTGGCACCGTTCTCGTCGCAACGATACCGTTCACACGAAGATCGTCAAGTACCGATTCGGAGGGATCCGGTTGGCTGTCCCGTCTCGGGTCCCTGGTTCCCGCAGTCAGTCAAAGCAACGAAGTAACCGAGAAGACGGCCGAAACACCGACCGTCGATTCGATGTCGCTGACGCGCGTCGAAGACCGAACCAACTGGAGCTTCTGGCGACTGGTCGCCGCAGAGATACGGCTTGCAGTTCGTGGCCACCGTTGGTGGTGGTACGTCTGCGCTGTCGCTCTGGTCGTGGCTCCCATCGGCGTTCTCGTGAGGCCCGGTACCTCGAGTACCTCGGTTGAACTCGTACGAGGAGTGTTGCTACCGCTCGCGTTCATCTAGCCGATCTTTGTCTGGTCCGATCTGGGCGTTCGCGTCACAAAGCACCGAGTGGCTGACCTCGTACTGTCGTCGAACCACCCGGTCAAACAACTCGTCGCGGAATGGTTCGGCGGCGTCGTCGTGGCTGTCGGTGTCACCAGCGGGCTGCTCACGTTGTTCGTGGTTACCGATCAAATGGGGGTACTCGTGGGGATCGCAAGCGGTGCGTTGTTTGCTCCGTCGCTCGCAGTCGCAATGGGGATATGGAGTCGTTCATCGTGGCTGTTCGAGATGACGTACCTGCTGGTGTGGTACATCGGACCGCTCAACGGGGCGACACCCGTCGACTTCGTCGGTACGACAACTGCAAGCGTCGAGAGGGGTGTTCCGATCGTCTTCATCGGCCTCAGCGTCATACTGGTCGGTGCGGCGCTATCTCGTCGAACTCTGGACCTGCGGCGCTGACCGGTTGTATCTACCTCCACTGTCGAAACACACCCTCCCACTCAGAGAGTTAGTCTACGCAGCCATACCCACTCTGCTCCACGACTAAGAGACATCCAAACACGGATTCGGGGGCAGCGACAGTGAGTGATAGAGCGGATGGCGGCAAAATACCGGGTGGATATCACGGTTCAGAATCGATCCTCTCGGGCGTTCCTGTTTTCACAGCGCCGAGGTGTCGCTGTCGATCACACTCGCGAATGCGACGTTCTGTTGCACCTCTTCGATTTCGACGGTCGGTTCGTCCCCGGGTTCAGCGCCGGGGACGATCACGACGTACCCCCGTTCGACTTTCGCGATACCGTCTCCCTGGTCGCCGACTGACTCGATCGTTACGTCTCGGATTTCACCTTCGTCAACCGGCGGAGCAGGTGGTTTTGACGCGGGTTCCGTGGGTTCCGGTCGTGATTCGGTCCGCCGGTCGCTATCTGTCTCCGTCACGGATTCGTCCTGTTCGAGTACACCGACGCGATACGTTTCGCTCGGACTGATAGCGTTGTGATCGATCTCGCCTTTCGGTATCTCGATGACGTACGACCCGTCTCGCAGTTCGACGGTCGCGCTAAACAAACTCTGAAGCGAATCCGGAATCTCGACCATAACTTCGCTTATACCGCCCCCCGGATAATTAGTTTTCTTTATCGAAAGCCCCGTACCTCTCAGTGAGCAGCGTCAACTACGCCGACTGCGGCGTAGTTGCGCCGTCGACCCGTTCGAACGTGGTGTTCCCGCAGACGCAGTCGTCGTCAGACAGGAGTTCGATGTCGCCCTCTGACACCCACGCCGGAAACGGAGTGCCGCAGTCGGTACAGTAGACCAGTTGTTTTTGGTATCCCATCCTTCGTTCCCCGTTCTATGAATGACTCAGCGGTACAATCAGTTCTCCCCCTATTATTTTGGGTACTCCCCCGAAGTCGACGCCGACCGGAAGCCTTCACGAGGCGAAATCGAGGCCGAATTCGCTGATTGACGCCGGGTGTCAGTCGGATTCCGTCGGTTCGTCGCCGAGACGTTCGTCGCAGTGCGGACAGCGGTCGTATCGGAGTTCGAGGCTCGCCTCGTGTACCGCTTCCATCGCGGCGCGTATCCGGCGTTCGGCGTCCGTTTCCGCTGCGTGAGACACGGTTGTGCCTTCGACTTCGATCAGGAACCGCGCTACCTCCGTCGCCTCGTACGCGATGTCGTCGAACTCTTCGGCGGTGAAGAAGTCGGAGTAGGCTCCGTAGAGAAACGTCGCCCCCGCTTTTCTCACCGTATCCTCGAACGCTTTCCGCGCCTGGTAGACGGACTGGCGCGTGTACCGGTCGTTCATGAACGGGACGAGATCGGGGAGGTTCTCGCCGATCTTGGTCATTTCGACGCCGGTTCCCGTCCGGAAATCCGAACACAGACGGGCGATCGCCCACTGGCGCGCGGTGAAACCGACGCGCTCGCGGAGGAACTCGTTCACGCGATCGTACTCGGCACTTTCGAGTCTCTCGAAACGGTCGTACTCAGCAGTACCGCTCTGAGGGGTAGTTTGCGTATCCTCGGGCATGGTGTTTCGTGCGGTTGCCCGCATCCGTACACGGTGCTGAACGCGGATAAAATTCTCTATGACGGCGTTTAAGCGTCGGTTTTGCCTCGTAGATCGGACAGCTCCCGGCGGGATTGTCCGAAAACCACACCTTCAAGCCATTGAGCTCTTCGTCGGACCCTTTTCTAACAGGCCCAGGCACTGTCAGAACAGCTCTGAACTCCCATTGTAGAGTTACAAACGGCCGATAAAAGCGTAAAAGTGGCTGTCATGTCACCGTTCTAGTTTCATGTTGCTCACCTCGGATTTAAAAGTAGCAGTGAGTAAGGGGGGACCGAAGTGATCGGCTCAGCGATCGCAACGAACGGTACCGGTTCGCACAAGGACGCCCCCGCTGTTGAGCGTGGCCGCCGGCCGTCGAGCGATCGGTCACCGTCTGTGACGACCGCTGCAACTGCCGGTCGCTTGAACTCTCTCCCAGATCACTCGTGAGCGAATTTCATAGTACGGACCGCGACAAACCGGTTGCGCCCGACACTGACGGATCCGCGGACCGCGACGAGGACGAGGAGACGATAGACCTCGCGGACGCAATGGGGGATCCCGACGCGGATACCGAGACGCACGGTGGCGAGCGTACTTCCCCTCGCTACTGCGCCGCCTGCGGCGAGACAACGCCGTCGTCCGGGCTCACCTGGCTGGCGATACGCGACGATAGCGGCGCATCGCACACAGCGATCTGCCGCGACTGCGCTCACGAGGCCGCCCGTCCTCCCGCCTGCGCGATCTGCCGAGCCACCGGTACCGAGACGTACTCCGTCACCTACGTCCGTAACGGCGAGCGGTTCGGTGCCGTCTGTGCGGCCTGTCGCGATGGTCTCTGTGACGGAGCGTCTGTGCGCAGGTGAGGTCGTCGTGAGGAACTCACCGCGACCCGGCTATCGTGTTGTCCCATTTACGGATCTCCGGACGCTAACCACGTACTATGGGAGACGACGTGGACGACGTGCTGTTCCCGAATCACGGGGACGACGGCAGAGCGGCGGTTTCCCGGCGGACGCTGCTCGCCGGGTCGATGGCCGCCGGTGCGGCGGCAACTGCCGGATGTGCGGGGGCCGATACCGACGGTTCGAACGGAGACGACGGCGGGGACGAGAGTTCGGATACCGTCTTCGTCTTCAACACGGGCGATAAAACGATCAGCATCGTCGACGTCGCCAGCGACGAAGTCGTCGCGACCACGCAGTCGCGCCTGACGGCGTCGTTCCCGTCGAACCAGTACGCGCCGACTCTCACTGACGAGGAGACCGACCCGCTCTGGCTGAACGTCGACGAGGGCGTCCGGGCGCTCGAAGTCGGATCGCTCTCGACGGTCGCAGCGGTCGAGACCGGAACCGGAGCCAACTGGCAGGAGGTGACGCCGGACGGTCGCCACTTGGTCGTCAGTGCCCGCGAACCCAGCCACGCGCAGTATCGGGTCGACGCCGACCCCGGATCCGACTCGTTCGGCGACGTGACGGCGACGATCGACCGAACGGACGAAGGCGGACGGGGAGACAACGACGGACCGGGACCGTGCGATGTCACGATCCACCCCGGCGGCGAGTACGCCTACGTTCCGGACCTGTACGGCGACACGCTCACGGTCATCGACATCGAGGCGTTCGAGATCGAAACGCAGGTCGAAGTCGACCCCGTCGAGTCGGGAACTGCTCCGGCACCGTGGATGGGGACTGCTGCCGGAGACGGCGAGACGCTGCTCGTGGAGAACAACGAAGGCGAGACCGGGACCGAGAGCATCTGGGACGTTAGCGATCCCGCGAGCCCCACAGAGGTGTCGAGGCTGACGAGCGATGACGGTCTCGGTTCCCTCCCGCTGACTAGCGAGATCGGTCCGGATTCCGCGGTCGGCTACGTGTTCACGCCGGAGACGGAGGACATCAGCGTCATCGATATCGAGGCCGGAACGGTCGCCGGGCGCATCGATCTGGGCGGGAAGGCGTTCGTCGGAACGTGGGACCCGGCCCACGAGAAACTGTACGTACCCGTCCAGACGGCCGACGAAGTAGCAGTCGTCGACCACGCGGCGCGTGCGGTCACCGAAACGCTCGATGTCGGCCCGGACCCGTACGGCGCAACGGCGGCCGCCGTTCGGCCCGAAGTCGACACTTCCGACAGTCGTCTGGAGCGACTGACCGCCCTCGGCGTCGATCCCGACTCCGGAACGTCTTACTGCATCGGCGAGTGCGCCTGCGGTCACGAGTGGTGATTTCATCGTTTAGAGCGCCGACGCAGTTCCCGCGCCTCTCGTCGCGGCGGACGGCGAGGACGCGCGTTCGCACGTCCGGCGCGAGTCCGCGGCGCGTCGCCGACTGCTAATCCTCGGCGCTTACCGCCGAGTCGTCGGCGCTGTCGTCGGTACTGCTCGTCACGTAGGTGACCGGTGCGTCGAGGACGAACTCGTCGGCGAACGCGGTCACGACCACGACCCCCTGCACCGCGGCGTACGCCCACAGGGTGAACGGTGCTAGATACTCGCGACCGTCGTGAGGCCGGCCGGCGGCGGCGTCGAGCGAGAACACGACGACGGCGGCGAACAGGCCCGCCACGGCCGGTGAGAGGCGGAGCGCAGCCCCGACGGGGTCCGCCGCGGGCGACGGTGAGGCGATCCAGAGGGCCGGCAACGAGAGAAACAGGATCGGGGCAAGCAGGACGTAGCCGAAGGTGAACGCGGCGTCGAGTTTCGCGGCGGGCGACACCGACGGCGACCGGAGAAGTCCCACAGCGTGCCGCTGCGCGACCTGGAACGCGCCGCGGGCCCACCGCCTGCGCTGGCTAACCCATGCTCCGAGCGACGCGGGATTGTCCTCGTGGGTGACGATTCCGGGGTCCACGCGAAGGCCGAACCCCGCCCGGTGTGTGCGACACGCCATGTCAACGTCCTCTATCAGAATCGTTTCGTCGAACTGGCCGACCGCCTCGACCAGTTCTCGCCGGAAGACGACCTGACCGCCGGTAAAAAGCGTGAATCCGCCGAACACGTCGCGAGCGTAAAACTCGGCCCGTTCGAGCAGGTGGCGCTCGACGGTGGCGTGGAGCGCGATGGGCGACGCGGCCGCGTTGGTCCCGTAACAGCGGCCCTTGACGCACCAGACGTCGTCGTCCTCGAACCACCGAACCGCGCGCCGGAGCATCCCGCGCTCCGGCCGCTGGTTCGCGTCGATGCTGGCGACGATGTCGCCCGACGCGTGACGGAGCGCGTGGTTGACGGCCGCCGCTTTCCCGCCCGGCGGCGCGTCCCGCCGGACGGCGGTCACGCGGTCGTCCGCTCGATCCGCCGCCGTTGCGATCGCCGCGGTCCCGTCAGTCGAGGCGGACTCGTAACAGACGACGATACCGAGGTTCGGGTAGTCGAGCGCCCGACAGGCGTCGAGCGTCTCGCCGAGAACGTCCGCTTCGTTGTACGCCGTCACTACGAGGGTGACAGCCGGCCACTCGCCGACGGGCGGAGCGGGCGGTGACGGCGACCGTGCGGCGAGCGCGCTAGACCAGATCGCTCGGAGAGAAATCCCAACGAGCAGTGCCGTTCCGACCGTCGATACCGCGGCGGCGACGGGCGGGTACGCGAGCGCCGACGCGAGAACGAGGCCGGCGACGCCGACCGCGACCGCTCCGTACGTCGCGAGCGATGCCGCTGCCTCCGCGGACGACGGCGTCTCGACATTCATACCTTCGTTCACTACGGGACGGGGGAAAACCGAGGGGGCGTTCGTGCCGCCGGTTCACTCGTGAGCGATGGCGGATGCGGACGGATCGGACGTGGTCTCGGCCGGCGCTCGGACGACGACTCGCTGGTCGCCGCTGACGGTGACATCGCATCCTGCGAGTGTGAACACGACACGGCGTTCGAACGATCCGTCCGTCTCCCCGCTGAACAGTTGTTCCAGCGCGTCCGGGTCGATCGCGTGGTACAGGAGTTCGCCGAGTTCGAGCGGGTCGACGTCTTTGGCTTCGGCGACCGCCCAAATGACGGTTTCCGCGATAGATTCGTTCTGGGCGGTGCGTTCGACGGAGGTAGGTAGGGTCACGCTCATCAGTCTACTTCACGTTACACGAAGACCACTATGGGGAGTGTGGCTACAGGCATACGGGCTGTGTCAGACGCGGGGGTATATGTATTCACTTCCCCTCGTAGAGAAGCGTCAGTAGCTTCCGCTCGGCGGCGCGCAGGTGTCGGTTGACGGTCGGCTGCGAGATACCGAGCGAGTCGGCGATATCCTGTCCCGTCTGGTCGCGAGGCCACTCGAAGTAGCCACCGTAGTACGCCGTCTGCAGCACTTCCAGTTGACGGGAAGTGAGCGACCGTTCCACCATCGACCGAAACCTCCGCTGTATCCGCGCGGATCTGTCGAGCTTTCGGCGGCCGAACAGTTCGACCTCGGCGTACGTGTGACGCACCCAGTCGACGAACGGCTCTAGACCGACCTGGTCGGGGAATTCGACGAGGAGACGGAGAGTTGATGCGTTCGCGGTGCCGTTCCGAAGTACCACGCCGCGGTCGGACAGCGTACCGAAGAACCCGTCGCCGTCGAACAGTATCTCCACGCGCGACTCCTCCGCCTCCCGGGTAACGACCGAAACGTCCCGGACGGCCGTGAGGTTCGTCAGCGCGTCGAGCGAATCGTTGATCTGGCCGGGGATCCGTACGAACGCCTGCACGCCCTCGTCGTTGCGGGCGAACCGTTCGAACTCGATTTCGTCGTCCGCGACGGCGGCCAGACGAACCGGATCGATGTCGTCCGTCACTTCGAATCCGAGTTCGACCGTCGACCCCGCGTCGGGGACCGGTGTCCGTCTGCTCGCGGTGAGTGCGAATCCGGCTAGTTCGCCGACCGACTCGAACGTCTCTCGCTCCCGCGTGTCGAACGCTTCGATTTCCGTCGCGTAAACGACCAACACGCCGTACTGCGTCTCTCGATGCGAGACGGGAACGGCGAGCACGGACCGGAAGCCGCGTTCCAGCGTGGTCTGTCGCCAGGGTTCGAACGGCGGGTCGCCGACGATGTCGTTCTGGACCTGTACCGACCGACTGTTGATGGCTGTTCCCGTCGGCCCCTGCCCTAAACTATTGTCCGCGGTCACGGACATCTCGTTCAGGTAACCGCCGCCGTGGCCCGCCGACGCCTCGGGCGTTATTTCGTCGGATATGGGGTCGTACTGGCCGAACCAGGCGAACTCGAACGGTCCGTTCGACGTGATCTGTTCGCAGATGTTCCGAAGTACGTCCCCTTCTGTGTCCTCTGCGATCACGGCGTCGATGCAACCCCGAACGATAGCATTCAGCGATTCGGTCCGCTGGAGCGACTCCGTCTGCTCAGTTAGCGAGGCCGTCTGCTTTCGCAACGACTCTTCTCGGTCGGCCCGCTCTAACGCGGCCGTTACGCTTCCACAGAGGATCCGAACCACGTTTCGCTCGCGGTCGGAAAGCGACCGCTCGGTCGTCGTCCAGACCAGAACGCCGTATCTCCCCAGCGGGACGCAAATACCCGTCTGCGGCGCGGGATCGACTCGTTTCGACAGTTCGGTGACTGTACACGTCACTTCGTCGTACGTCGTGAACGCCTGCCACATCGGAGCGCTCCCCTCGGCAGTGCTGAGTCCCTCACTAACCCCGGCCCCCGAGGGAAACTCCGCAACCGTCTCCAGTCCGCTGTCGCCGTCGTACAGGGATATCGAGGCGGCCGGCGCTTCTAACTGCTCTCCGATCGCGTTCACGACGACTTCGCAGATCTCGGCTCGCGTCTCGGCACCGGATAGATCCTGCGTTATCTGCGTGACAGCGGCGAGTTGACGCTGTTGTCTCGTCTGCGCCGTAATGTCGCGGATGATCCCGGTGAACAGCCGGTCGCCCTCGGCCCGGAACTCGCTGAACGAGACGGCGAGTTGGATCTCGCGTCCATCGCGGTGCCGCCCCGGGAGTACGGTGTAGTCCCAGTCTAGCGTCTTTTTGCCAGTCTGGAGGTACTCCGCCATGCCCGCTTCGTGACGGGCAGCCATCTCGTCAGACATGAGCGCCGTGAGCGGTTCGCCGAGGAGGTCACTCGGTGGATACCCGAACACCTCCTCGACGGCGGCGTTGACGTACCGGATCGTACTATCGGCGTCGATAGTGACGATCGCCTCCGACGCCGCATCGGCGATCGCCTCCAGATGCGCATCGCCCCCTGCACCGCGCGGTTGCTCGGTGAGCAGTCGCCGGACAGTGCGAGCGAGAACGCGCTCGCTCGCCGCGCCGGTCCTATCGACCAGTTCGGAGACCCCGGCTTCGAACGCCTCGTCGACGGACCGTTCGTCGTCTACCGTGTCGTACAGGACGACCGGGAGGACGGAGCCGCGGTTTCGAAGGGCTGCCACGACGCCGATACCGTTGCCCGCTCGCAACCGCTCCGTACAGACCACGCAGTCGGTTTCCTCGCTGCTGATACCGTTTACCGCCTCGTTCTCGGTCGCGAACGTTTGCACCGAGACGTCGGCATCGAACCCGGCAGTCGCCGCGGCGACGGTGTCGACGACCGCATCGTCGCACGTCACGACGGCGATCGACACTGCCGACGGGAGCAGTCCTTTCGTTTGTTGTTCCATATTCTACAGGTCGAACCGTAATCTCCGTGTCCGATGACGGCTTTTGTTCTCGGTAATCGTTTGGTTACGCGGCTACTCTCAAAATAAGTCGCGTATTATAAAAGTTGAACACCCAAAAAATTAGGCCGGTAGCTGGATCCGCGTGTCATCGTCTCTCTGTCCGAGAGTGCTCTGGTAGCAACTGAAGGGCAATGTACGCCCGTTCCCACGACGGTTGTGCGATCAGAGCGGAAATCGTTTCAGTTGTTTGTGTAGTCGGAACTGGCTGTCTCGCCCGGCGCGTCTCCGACGACGTTTCACCCGCACTTACTGGTGCGCTACCGAAAAGCACTCGTTGGGACCCCCAATATCGGCGACTGACTATGAGGACCGCACCGCGATCGGCGATTCCCCGCAGTTGATACAGACGTACCGTTCGCCGGTCGTCTCGACCACGGGGGCGTTACACTCTACGCATTTTATCCGGGCATTCCGTGCCTGGCGTGGATAGCGACCCATGTGTCTACACCGTCGCTCCCGACGACCATATCAGGTACGACCGTTGCAGTCGATTCGATATCGTAGTATCTGATAGCAGATCCCTTCTCGCTCCCCGACATGCGTTTACGGACGCAACGCTCGTGTAAGGTCGACCTACGTACTCCGAAAGGAAGTAATACTAATCGTTACGGGGCAACACGTTTAGAGCCACCACGACGTGTCGCAGTGTATGTACGACCGGATACTACTGCCGACCGACGGGAGCGAGGAGGCACTCAGCGCGAGCGAACACGCGTTCGACATCGCGGCGACCTACGACGCCGACTTACGTGCGATGTTCGTCGTCAACGATACGCTGATGGCAACGGACGCGTACGGTGGCGTCACGGTCGACCAGGTCGAACGCGCGGGCGACGAAGCCCTCGACGAGATCAAACGACGAGCGCGTAACCACGGCATCGAGAACGTGATAACCGAGGTAACGTACGGTATTCCGCATCAGGCCATTCGGGAGTACGCCGCCGACAACGACGTGGACCTCATCGTGATGGGAACTCACGGGCGGACCGGCGTCGAACGGTACCTCCTCGGAAGCGTCACTGAAAAGATCGTCCGTACCGCGGACGTACCGGTACTGACCGTTCGCCCCGAAGAATGAGCACGCCAACGATCTCCGACGACGACGCATCGATACTCGAATATCTCGCGGATGGAGCGGCGGAGAGTGCGGCTATCGCCGACGCCGTGGGACAGGACGAGGGGGAGACCGCCGAGCGCCTCGACGGGTTGATCGAGGGGGGTCTCGTCCGTGAGGCCGAAGACGGATACGAGATAACCGACAGCGGTGAACGACTCCTCGCCGCCCCCGGGGATAGCACAGCGGACTCACGCGTTGACACACCACCTGCGGTCGACGAGGCGATAGACGAGATGGATCTCGCGCCCGACCACGCCGAGGCCATCGAGGAGGCGTTCGCGTTCCTGCGTCATTGGGGCGAGGCGTCGCGCGCGGAGGTGATAGACGCCGTCTACAGCGAGAACCCCCTGGAGTACGCCGACGCCGAATCGTGGTGGGACGATGCGATCCGCGACGCGCTTGCAACGCTGCCCGACATCGAACCGCCAGACGCGTCGAACGAGGACAGGACGTGGCGGTACGCCGGAACCCCCGGACGCGAGAACGGTGACGGTCGCCTGCCGTTCGACGTTCCCGAAGAACGGACGTACGGGAGCGTCAAACACGCGCTCGAATCGCGGGACGTCACCGACCGCCAGCGCGAGGCAGTCGCCGCCGCGTTCGAACTACTGCTGTCGAAAGGCGGCGCGACCGACGAGGATCTGCGGGCGCACGCTCACGATGCTGTCGACGTGGAGGCGTCGGCCGGAACGTGGTGGCGGGACGCGGTCGAACCCGTTCTGGAGGCGGTACCCGGTATCAAGCGAACGGACGATGGCCGATGGCGATACAGCGGTGACAGACCGACCTAATCGTCGGTCGTCGCCGTCGCGTCCTCGCGTCGTGCGTTCGGCGGCGTCACTCGGGCGGACGCCCCGACGGTTCCTCGTCGTCTAGGTCGGACAGCGCTCGCTCGTCGTTGTACTCCTCGCTGCCGCTCGCTTCGCCGGTCAGTTCGTTGAACACCGCCTCGCGAACCTCGTCGGCGGACTCGAAGCGCTCGTCGACGAGGCGGTCGAACACGTCTCCCACCGTCTCGGTCTCGTTAGCGAGGTCAATCTCCTGGTCGCCGTACTCCGTGGCGAGTTCCTCGCTCGTGGCGGGATACTTGTACTCGTCGAAGAACTCCGCTCCCAGGGCAGCCGACATCCGCTCCGCGCTCTTGGCCCGCTCGCGTCGTCGTTCCTGTGCGCGCTTGCCCACGTCCTCGACGTCTGGCTGGTCGTCGGCCATGGTCGGACTTTCCTCCGTGACGCGGATAAGCGTGAATCCCAGTTCGATACGGAGTGGTTTCCAGATAGCATCGTCGTACTGCCGCCCGGCGGATATCAATGCCATGACACGGCCTAACATACTTCTCTGTGCCACCCGTACCACACGACACCCTCGGGTGGGGACAATGAGTGATTCTGAGGACCAACACATAGAGAAACGGTCACCGGGACGAGGCGCACGGACGGAGGGTGGGAGTCAACTCGGGAACCGATTCAACTCCCGGCTTCGGGAGGCGTTCGGGTCGTCCCCGTTCATCCTGACGAAGTTCGACAAGTTCATGAACTGGGTGCGGGGGTCGTCGATGTTCATGCTCCAGTTCGGCATCGCCTGCTGTAGCCTGGAGATGATGCACAGTTACACGACGAAACACGACCTGGACCGCTTCGGTGCGGGCGTCCCCCGGGCCTCGCCGCGGCAGGCCGACGTGATCATCGTTCCGGGAACTATCGTCTCGAAGTTCGCGCCGCGAATGAAACGCGTCTACGACCAGATGCCGGAACCGAAGTTCGTCGTCGGCATGGGCAACTGCACGGCGTCGGGCGGCCCGTTCCAGAAAGGGTACAACGTCGTGAAGGGCGCGGAGGAGGTCATTCCGGTCGACATTCAGGTACCGGGCTGTCCGCCGCGGCCGGAGGCGCTCATCTACGGCGTCGCGAAGTTACAGGAGCGCGTCGCCAACGGCGAGAGCGCGCCAGTCGTCGTCAAGCCGTACGAACTCGAACGGTTCGGCGACCTGAAACGGGACGACGTGGTCGAGGAACTGTCCGACCGGATCGACGAGGAGACGCTCGTCATGCAGTACAACTGGGTGGAGGGTAACACGCCATGAGCACGCCCGAAGAGTCCGAACGGGAACTCCGTCCAGCGGAGTCAGCCGTCGACTACGACGCCGTCGAGGATCTGCTCGGCGACCGCGCGGTGGGCCGGGAGACCCACAGCAACGCCGAGGCGTTCGAGATACGTCCGGACGAGGTCCAGGAAGTGCTGACACTGCTCAAGCGAGAAGCGGGGTTCGACCACCTCTCCTGTCTCACCGCGCAGGAGTACGAGGACCGCTACGAGTCCATCTACCATCTCCGGAAGTACGACGACCCGACGCAGGAAGTCGGCGTTATCGTGCCGACGCCGCGGGACGAACCGGTACACGAGTCGGCGGAACCGGTGTACCGGACGGCCGACTGGCACGAGCGGGAAGCCTACGACCTCGTCGGGACCGAGTTCGAGGGCCATCCCGACCTCCGCCGGATACTCCTGCCCGAAACCTGGGTCGGTCACCCGCTCTCGAAGGACTATGACAAGGAACAACCGCAGGTCGTCACCCTCGAAGAGCACAAGAACCCGCTGGCTGAGGACCATCGGAACAGGGAGTCCGACACGATGATGCTGAACATCGGACCGCATCATCCGGCGACCCACGGCGTCCTTCACCTGAAAACCGTACTCGACGGCGAGCAGGTGGTCGACGTCGAACCCGACGTCGGCTACCTTCACCGCTGCGAGGAGCAGATGGCCCAGAACGGTCACTACCGCCACGAGATCATGCCATACCCCGACCGCTGGGACTACTCCTCGCACTATCCGAACGAACACGCGTACGCGCGTGCCGTAGAGGACCTCGCGGACATCGAGGTGCCGGAGTACGCGAAGGTGCTCCGGACGATGACCTCGGAGTTCGGACGTATCCTCGGGCACATGCTCGCCGTCGGCACGTTCTGTCTCGACATTTACGGCGACTTCACGGCCATTTTCATGTACTCCATGATGGAACGCGACCGTGTGTTCGACATCTGCGAGGACCTCGCCGGCGCGCGGATGATGCCGAACTACTTCCGCGTCGGCGGCGTCGCCTGGGACCTGCCGGAACCCCGCGAGGACTGGATCGAGAAGGTGCGGAACTACCTCGACGGCCTGCCGGGACGGTTAGAGGAACTCCACGACCTCATCTCCGGCAACGAGATCCTGCAAGAGCGGACGGTAAACGTGGGGATAATCGATCCCGAAGTCGCCAAGCAGTACGGCTGTACCGGTCCGGTCGCCCGGGCGTCCGGAATCGACTACGACATCAGGCGGGACGACCCCTACAGCTACTACCCCGAACTCGACTGGAACGTCGTCACGCGAGACGCGGGCGACAACTACGCCCGGACCCTCGCCCGCCTCGGAGAGGTCGAGGAGTCCGCACGCATCATCGGGCAGTGCGCCGACCTGCTGGAGGACTGGCCGGAGGACGAACGCACCATCCAGAGCAACGTCCCGCGGACGCTCAAGCCGCCAGACGGGAAAGAGACGTACAAGACTGTCGAGGCCTCGAAAGGCGAACTCGGCATCTACATGCGAAGCGATGGGACGGCCAAACCGGCCCGGTTCAAGATCCGGAGTCCCGACTACCACAACCTACACGCGCTTCCGGAGATGGCCGAAGGCGAGTACGTAGCCGACTTGGTCGCCGCGCTTGGGAGTCTTGACATCGTCCTTGGCAGTGTCGACCGGTAGCATGGGTCGCGGCTGAAGGCCGAAAAAAAGAGGCGGATACGGTCGAATGACGGACGGTTACGGCGGTTCGGCTTTCACCACTGCTGGGGCTGTTGCATCTGCCCGCCCTGCTGGCCCATCTGCTGCGGGGGCTGCCGACTCATCTGTTGTTGTGGCTGCTGACCCATCTGTCCCTGTTGCCCTATCGGCTGGCCCATTTCGCCGCCCTGCATGCCCTGCGCCGACGGTGGCTGTACCTGCGTCTGTTCGAACTGTTCGTGTGCCTGATGCAGTTGCTGCTCGACCTGTTGGATGAGCTGCGGTTGCCCGAACGATTCGAGCAGCTGATACGTGCTGTCCAGTGCGCGGTTGACCACGGCGACAGTTTCCTGGCAGTGGGGGTTCTGGTGGCGTTTGATCTCCTGAAGGCCGTCCTCGGCGACGGAGGCGAACAGCATCGCTGCCTCCAGTCCGTAGATAGAGTCACGAGCGATCATCCGGGCGTTCAGGTCGGCCAGTTCCCCGATGTCCTGGCAGACCCGAATACACGTGGCCATCTGCGGGCCTTTCTCGATCATCTTGTCGACGCACCACTGGGTGACGTCAGTCACCGTCTCGAAATCCTCGAGCGCCGTCCGGAGTTCGCCCGTCAGGTCAGCCTCGAAGTTCTGACCCGTCTGCTGGACGAGTTGGGCCTGTACCCCTTGTTGTCCCTGCTGGCCCATCGTCCCTGTCATCTGTCCGGTCTGTGCGCCTGTCTGCGGCAGCGGTTGTTGCGACATTGATATCACACCCTCGAAGGCGGGCGGCGCTACGCCTGAGACGGAAATAAACCGCCGCGGTCGTTTCTGTCGATTCACGACCGATAACGACTTGCTTCGACGGAGACGGGTCGAAATCAGGTGCTACAGCGGACGAAGGGCGGCCGCTAAGGAGAACGCGAGAGGCCGCGAAACGTGTATAACGACGCGTTTCCGCGCGAGTAACGTATCGTTACCCCTCGCTCTCTATCAGCGCCTGGCGGAGGTCCTCGGTGATAGTGGGCAGTTTGTCCCGGTCGTACAGCGCAGCGGCGGGATGGAACGTGGGTCGGACGACTCTCCCGTCGAGTTCGACTGTCTCGCCCCGGAGGTCGGTGATCGTTTCGTCGGTGTCGACGATTTCCTGCGCGGCGAACGAGCCGAGCGGAACGATCACGTCCGGGTCAACGCGGTCGATTTCGGCGTCGAGAACCGGCCACCAGGCGTCGATCTCGTCCCGGTACGGGTCGCGGTTCTCCGGGGGACGGATCTTCACCAGGTTCGTGATGTACAGGTCGTCGCGGTCGACGTTCAGGTCGTCCAGAATGCGGTCGAGTTGCTTGCCTGCCTGCCCGACGAACGGTTCGCCCTGTGCGACTTCGTCCGCTCCGGGAGCCTCCCCGACGAGCATCACGTCAGCGTCGAACGACCCGTGTCCGCCGACGAAACGGTCGCGGTCGTCGTGTTCGTCGGGGACGTCGTCGAGAGCGTCCGCGAACTCCTCTTCGAACCCGTTCATGCGTACTCTCCGGGCGACGCCTCGAAGCGATCCTTGCAGTCCTCGCTACAGAAGCGGTACGTTTCGCCCCCGTGTTCGACCTGTGCGGGAGCGAACGTCTCGTCCTCGTAGTCGGTCTCGGACGGGTTGTTCACCTCGACATCTCGCCCGCAAACGGGACAGGTTTCCATGCGTGTTCACCGCTCTGTCGTTCGACGGCTACGGAGTAGAGTCTTTGCCCGCTACGCGGACGTCGGCGCGTCGTCGGCGTCGACGACGGTGACGGTGTAGCGGTCCGTGTGCTCGGGGACCATCGCCGTCACTTCGACCGTCCGCTGGTCGTCCTCGCCGAACTCGGTCGGGGGCCCCGGTCACCTCCTTCAGTTCGTCGTCGCCGCCGTAGAACGTCACGACCGGGATCACATCGCGAGGGTCGGCCTCGTTCAGGACGGTCGCCTCGACGGTTCCCTCCTCGTTCCTGACGCCCGCTGGCACCGCACCGGGACCGGACTCGCCGGACTGGAACGTTGTATCGAGAACTAACAGGTGTTCGCTCGACTCGCCGAGCGAGTGACGGTATATCTGGATACGGTTGCGAGCGGTGGCGACGTGGCGCTCGGCGTCGCCGCCGAGTTGCTCCTCGAGGCGGAGCAGTTCGTTGTCGATCTCGTCGATGAGACTGTCCTGCGTGCCGGACTCCCGTTCGGGTAACTCCTCCAGACGCTCGATCACGGACGCGATATCGTCGTTCACGTCCGTGTCGGCCGTCTGTCGCGCGCGTCGCAGGTCGTCGCGAACGTCGAGCAGGGGCGGGATCGAAGCCATGCGTGGAGCTTCGACGCCGCACCGGATGGGTCTAGGGGCGGCCTCCCGGACGAGGTCACGAGGACCGGACGTCGCTACTGCCGTCGCCGTGAGCGGCTTCCCGCGTTCGCTCGACGTCGACGGCGAACTCATCGGG
>CP046867.1 GCA_009789175.1 Salinibaculum litoreum | reverse complement strand
GGTGCGGATCGGAGCTCATCCAACGACGTCGACGCGACGCCGCGAACATCGTCCCTGACTGTGCGCTCGGACGGATCGACGAGTCGATCGCCAACGGACAGTTCCATACGTCGCTCCTGTCCGCTCGCGGTGCGAACTGCCGGTACTGTGACTACCGTCGCGCGTGCGACGTTCGCCATCATCGCAAGCGAGAGTTCGTCGACGAGGTCCGCGATGACGGCGCTGCCTACGTCCCGCTCCGTGTTCGCGACGACGAGGATATCGAGGCGGTGATGAGCGATGACTGAGGAGCGCGAGGACATCCAGCTCACCGAGGAACAGGAGGACGCCCTCGCTCAGGGGCGAAACGTCGCGATCACCGCCGGCGCCGGGACCGGGAAAACGACGACGTTGACCGAGCGGTACGTGACGATTCTGACCGAAAACCCGTCGCTCACGCCGGAGAACATCGTCACGATCACCTTCACTCGGAAGGCGGCCGCGGAACTGACTGAGCGCGTCCGGGAGGAGGTCTACGATCGACTCGAGGCCGCCGACTCACCGGCGACGTATCAGCGCTGGCGGAACGTCCTCGATGATTTGGAGGACGGCTACGTCCACACCATTCACGCGTTCTGTACTCGGCTGTTACGGGAACGGGCGGTCGAGGCCCCCGTTCCGCTCGGGTTCGACGTGCTCGATGAGGACAGCGCCGCGACACTCCAGCGCGAGGTGGTGACCGAGTTCTTAGAGCACAACCAGGATGCCGACGACGTTTCCCTTCTCGCCCAGCTCTGGGGCCGTGACCAACTTGTCGACGTTCTCGTGGGGCTGCTCGATGAACGCCCGCAGAGCGAGGCAGTTCTCGAGGAGTGGCGTGACGCCGAGGTCGACGACTACGTCAATGTCCTCTGGAAGGAGGTCTGCGATTTGGACGTGGTCGACGCCCGCCAAACCCTGTATGCGGACGGACTCCTAGAGCAGATAGACACAGTGGCGGGATGCGTGGATCGCGAGGCCGCGGTCTCTGATGATGATGGGCTTCGGGCCTACCGAACGCTCACGGAGATCGCGACGACGCTCTCTGAGGACCCCGAAGAAAGCAATCCCCGCAAGTGCCAGCGAGCAATCCTCGACCTCTACGAGGCGTGTGAGAAGAAAAACGGAGGTCTGTACAGCAGTTCCGGGTACGTCGTCGGTGATCGAGACGACTGGGGCGAGTACGGGGACGTCTACGACGACCTGAAAGATGCCATCGACGCGATAATCGCGGCCGTCGAGCAGCACGAGGATGCGGTCGAGACGACGCCTGGGGAACTGGAAGCGAACAGCGCTCACTACGCGCTCGCACTGATGCGTGTCTTCGACGACGTACTCTCGGCCTATACGGCCGAGAAGGAGCGGCGCGATACGCTCGATTTCCCCGGCGTGATCGAGACGACGCTCGAGTATTTGCGAGGCAACGACGCGGTCACAGCGCGGCTTCGAGAGCAGTTCGCGGCCGTGATGGTCGACGAGTTCCAGGACACGGACCCGCGCCAGTGGGAGTTGGTAAAGCTCCTCACGGGCGTCGGCGAGCGGACAGCGTCGAACGCCTTTCTCGTCGGCGACGAGAAACAAAGTATCTACGGGTTCCGTGGTGCCGACGTGACGACGTTCGGGGACGCACGGGCGGAACTACAGGCCGTCAACGCAACCCGTGGCGTCGACAACGTTCAGGATCGCGATGCCAAGAGCCCGACTGCGCTCGAACTCTCCGGGAACTTTCGGACGTTAAACGAGCCATTGTCCTTCCTGAACGAACTCTTCGACCACCTGTTCCAGCCGGAAGGCGACGTCCACGAACCCTACGAGGCGCCACCACAGGAACTGAGCACGCAGCGCGATCGAATCGAAGACATCGAGGGACTACCCGGCAGCGTCGAGTATCTCGTGGTGCCCGACGACGCCGACACGGCAGCGGCGCTTTTCGGCGACACCCATCCGGTCGCCGAGGGTGCCCTGGATCACACTATTGAGGCGGAAGCGCAAGCCCTTGCCGCTCGACTGACCCGTCTGTTCGACGACCCGCCGACGGTGCAAGACCCAGACTCGGGAGAGCATCGCGATGCGACGCCTGACGACGTTGCGATCCTCCTCCGCCGGCGAACCCACCTGGACCGGTATCAACGGGCGCTTGAGGAGTATGACATACCCTACACGGTCGTGGGTGGCGTCGGGTTCTACGATACGCCCGAGGTACAGGTGCTCACGAACCTGCTTCGGGTGCTCGGTGACACGCAGGACGACGTCTCCCTCTACGGTGTTCTTCGGTCGCCGCTGTTCGGATTCGCAGATGATCGCCTTGCACCAGCGGTCGCGGAGGCCGATTCAGTGTGGGACGCGCTCGCCGAGACGGACGACCCACAGCTGGCGGACGCCTTCGACCTCTTGACGACGTGGCGGACTCTCAGTGGTTGCGCGACGCCGTCTGAGGATGGTGTGCTCTCGTGGAACCGACTGCTGTCTCGTGTGATCGACGATACTGGGTATCTGGCGAGCGTGAGTGCTGACGAACGCGGTCGGCAGGCCGTCGCGAACGTCGAGAAGTTCCGCGATCAGGTCCGCACCTGGAGCGAGAACGGGGTTCATACTGCTGCCGGGTTGCTCCACCGCATCGACCGCCAAGCCGAGATCGACCCTCGGGAGGGGGAGGCAGATATTCCGGGTGACGCCGAGGGCGTCCGGATTATGACGATCCATTCCGCGAAGGGACTCGAGTTCCCGATCGTCACCGTCCCCGACCTCGGGAGCGACCTCAACTTCGGTCGCTCCGTCGACGACCATGGCTACGTTCGACTCGTGGACGGAACTGATGACGCGCCGCCGGTGCCGGCAGTCGGTGGGCCGAATCCGGACGATGCGTTCTCGATCGAGAAGACCGCTGTCCACGAGTACGCGGACCGACGGTCGCGTCCACAAGAGCGTGCAGAGTCGAAACGGCTCCTCTACGTTGCGTGTACACGAACGCGGGATCACCTCCTTCTCTGCGGCACGCACGACATCGACGTTGACGAGTCTGGCGCCATCGAGCTCGGAGAGCCAGCAGCCTTCGACGATGCGGTTCGCTGGCGGGACTGGCTTCAGCCAGTCCTCCTCGACGGAGCCCTCGTCGCCGAGGCGATTCGGGACGGACAGGCCCGTGGTGAAATGGATGGAGCCAGCTATACCGTTCGCACGCCGCCGCGCCCAGTAGACTGGCACACCGACGACGACGCTATTGATTCAACACCGAAGATATCGATTCCTTCGCCGCCGTCGCTAACGCCGGCGAAACGGATCGCGGCCACGACTCTCGTGAATGCGGTAGCGGAGACGTCTACAGACGGTCACAGTTACACCCAGAGTGGGGAGTCAGCCGGGCTGAGTCCCACTACGTTTGGGACGGTCGTCCACCGGCTCAACGAACTCCGCCCACCGAGAGACGAGTGGCCCACTCTGATTCGACGTCTGAGTCGGATGGCTGGCGAAGAGCCGACAGAAGCGGACCTCCGCAATGCTGTTGATCACGCTGCTGATGCAGTCGAATTTGTAGACCAGGTTGAGGCCGATGCCCGAGTCCAAGAGACCTACGACGAGTACTCTGTCGTCGCCCGAATTGGTGCGTCACGAATTGTCGGTGATATCGACCGGCTGCTCGTTACTCCAGACGCCTACCACATTATTGACTACAAGACGAACGACCTCTCATCGACTACCTCGGATGAGCTAGCAGCGCACTATCGACCTCAAATGCTCGCGTACGCTCTCGCACTCTGGCAACACGACCGGAGTCGTGATGTGCGGGCGTCACTCAGGTTCACTGACACTGGCGTGGAGGAGCGATTTAATTGGGAGTTGGATCAGAGGACGGATATTGAATCTGAACTTCGCCGGATGATGGATCTGTTGTAGTAGTCCCTCCTGTTCGGTGATCTGCCTTATGCAAGATAGTTTTGGAGACCCCAGTGACAGAATATGAGGAACGAATAAAACGAATGAAACGAACAAAACGAACTGAATGAGCTAAATGAATGTGTTGAACGCATTTTGAGGAACGAACTGGTTAGGGATGAGCTGGCTCCCCTGACTTGATGAACAGAACGAGAGGAACGAACAAAACGAATAGAACAAACGAGTTGATGGGAACGAGTGTGTTTGCTTCAACGAGTACAACGAACAGTTGGTTTTAACATCGTAGTAATCCTCTCACCGAGTGAAACACCCTCGCCGAACGCACCGAACTCAACGATCAAAACGAACGAAACGAGCAAAACGAACTAACTGAGGGAAACGAAGAATATGACCGACACTAACACCGCACGAATTACCGTGGCGAATCAGAAAGGAGGCGCAGGAAAGACGACCGACGTCATTCATACTGGCGGCGCGCTTTCCGCCCGGGGACACGATGTCCTCTTAGTCGATATCGACTATCACGGAGGGCTCACCTGCTCGCTTGGCTACAACGATCTGTACTACGATACCGACCGCACAACGCTTTTCGACGTGCTCGATTTCGATCAGATGGAGTCAGTGAACGACATCATCGTCGAGCACGGGGAGTTCGACATCCTCCCGCGAGTGAGAAACTCGCGAACAACAAGAACATCCAGACGCTGCTGGAAGCGCCAAAGAGCAGAGAGCGACTAGAGATGACTCTCGATGAACTCGACAGGGACTACGACTACATTATCGTGGACACGCCGCCTTCCCTGAACGTCCTCACCGATAACGCTCTCGTCGCGACCGGTAACGTCGTTATCCCGGTCATCCCCGAGAAACTCAACGCCAATAGTCTCCAAATTTTCGCGAAGCAACTGAGTTCGCTCGAACAGGCGTACGGTGACATCGAAAGACTCGCGATCGTGTGCAATCGGGTCGAACAGAACGCCGAGCACCGAGATACGATCGAGGAGATCAAATCAGCGTACTCGCTCCCCGTCTTCGAGATCCCGAAGCGCACGGACCTCTCTCAGTCGATCCGTGATGGGGTGTCCGTCTTCGACTTCGGTAAGGAAAACAAGCGCGTCGAGGATGCTCGCGAGTTGTTCACCGAAATCGCCGACCGGTTCGACGAGACGTTTGAGAAGACTGTTCTTGAGGAGGTTGAAGCATGACCGACGGCTGGGGCGATGCTTCTGGCATTGAGGGCAACTATGAAGAGGAAGATGATGAGGTCGATTCCAGCGAAACGAGTGAGGTGAGTGAAACGAGGGAAACCAGTTCGTCAACCGAAACGACTGAACCGACTTCAACGAGTGAAACGAACGAAACGAGAAAAACGAAGGAGAATATCAAGGACGAGTGGAACGGGCGGACGATCTATATCCCAGATAATGTGCTTGACGAAATGGAGGATACCTACCTCGAGTCCCAACTGAAACTACGAAAGGCGGGTCAGAATGAGTTCAAGAAAAACCGCCACTTCTACCCTCTTCTCGTCCAGTTCGGTGTTGAGGCGCTCTCTGAGGCAGATGCTGAGGAAATCCAGGCTCGGCTTTCGGAACTCGGCGACGAATGACCTCGTGCAGAACAAGGCCCGATGAAAGTTGAGCCCGGCCGTCTCAATGCATATGGTTCTCTCTACGAGTGCCCGACTAGGCGCGAATCAGCGTGTATTCGGCTCGAAACTAGTCACGTCCGGGGATCAGATGTATCGAATCTTGTGGGATCAGTACTTGGACCTCTGAGCCATTCTCAAGCGCCAGTCGTTCGAACGTCGGCGGGCGAACGTTCGCCGTGAGAGTGAACGACCCCGCTTCAATCTCGATATCGATCCGGTATTCGCTCCCCTCATTCAACCAGCGAGCAACTGTTCCAGTGACCGTATTTGCCGTTCGGTCACCGTCGGCAATGTAGGGGGCTTCGATTTCTACCCGCGATGGATGAATACAGACCGTTACCGTCGACGTATGGATATCTGACGCGGTCGTTCGGCACTGGATATCACTGAGCTGAACCGTTGTTCCGTCTGCTGTTCGGTCGATCACTGTCCCATCAAAGAGGTTCTCGTTCCCGGTAAAGCGGGCGACGAATCGGTTCGTCGGTCGAGTAAGCACCGTCGACGGCGAGCCCACCTGTTCGAGGTCACCGTCTCGAACGATAGCGATTTGATCACCGAGTGCCGTTGCGGTCCGCTGGTCATGCGTGACGTAGAGAACCGGGATTTCAAGCGATTCGAACAGGCTGTGCAGTTCGTCTCGAAGCCGTTTCCGAATCGGCGCGTCGAGACTCGACAACGGCTCATCGAGGAGGAGTACGTCAGGGTCAGTTGCCAGCGTTCGTGCGAGGGCCACTCGTTGTCGTTCTCCACCGGAGAGGGTTGGAGGCTTTCTATCGAGCACGTCCTCTAATTCGAAAAGCGTCGCGAGTTCGTCGACGCGATCGCTGGCTGTGGCCGCGTACGCGATGTTTTCGCGGGCGGTCATGTGGGGGAAGAGCGCTCCCTCCTGGAAGACCATCCCCACGTGTCGATCTTGGAGCGGCAAGCCGACCAGTTCTCGCCCATCGAGCTGAATCGATCCCGAATCGGGGCTGGTGCTCCCGGCGATTAGCGAGAGGAGCGTCGTCTTTCCGCTGCCAGACGGTCCCAAGACGGCGAGTACTTCTTCCTCGACCGTCAGATCCATCGGACCGAAGTCGAACTGGCGGTAGGCTTTTCGAAGTCGAGAGAGTTCGAGTGTCATTCCCATGGGTTCGAGGCAACGGTATTGAGAATCAACAGGGCCGCGGCAGCGATCAGTACTAATAGTATCGCCACCGGATAAGCGTTATCCAGGCCGAGCTCGATAAACGCCACCCAGATCTGAACCGGCATCGTCCGTGGATAGTACGCCAGCATCATCGTCGCGCCGAACTCACCGATCGCTCGTGCGAAGGCAAGCGTTATGCCAGCGAGAATCCCCGGTCCAGCAAGGGGCAGCGTCACATTACGGGCGGTCGTCCATCGACTCTTTCCGAGCGAGCGAGAGGCGTATTCGAGCGTCTGGTCGACGCCCTCGAACGCCGCTTTCGCGGTGACGACCACGAACGGCGACGCGACGAATGTCTGGGCCAGTACCACCCCAGCGAGCGACCGTGTGAGTGGGAACCCGGCAGCAATCGCGGCTTCACCGAGCGGCGAGCTGGGGCCGAAGACAGTGAGCAATACGATTCCGCCGACCGTCGGGGGAAGCACCAACGGGAGGACCACGACTGCGAGAACTATCTTCGTTACAGCCCCGTTGGTGCGTGCGAGCCAGTACGCGAGCGGCAAGCCGAACAGGGTGGCGATGACTGTGCTAATCGACGCCGACAGAAGTGATGTCGTCGCCGAATCCACGACGGTCGGATTGATCATCTGAGCAAGGATCTCTCCGGCCGGTACCGAGAGAAACAGCGACACCATCGGCACAACGTAATACAGGAGTAGCACGCCCCCGAGGACGAGCGCAACGCTGAGCCAGTCGAACCCGAATGTGTCCGTTCCCGATCGGTTCGAGTGTGAACCTGTCGCCATTCAAACCAGGACAGTAATGTCCGAGACCGTCGACGATAGCTCTTTATCTGGTCCGCCGAGTCGGGATTGAGTCTCGCTGGATTGATCGGTTACCTGTCTGACACTCTGGGGCACGTCGCCCGTATAGGAAAGGAATTGATCGCGTAGGAGGAATCCGTGCTCTTCGAGATAACTCCCGGTCGTATGGATGTCGAACACGGAAACTGCAGCGTCGCTCATGTGCCGAATGGTCGAGCCGTAACTGATGAGCCCACCGTGGATTTCCTGGCCGTTTGGCAGGGTGTACGAGGTTGTCGAGTACCAATTCTCGGTATACTGTGGATTACTCAGATTGATCTGGTCCGGTAACTCGATGTACTCGTAATCGCGTTCGACGGCCATATTGCGGTAGGCAATAGCAGCGTCGATGGAACCGGTTTCGAACTGGCTGATCAACGATGTTTCGGGATAGATCTGATCCTGCTGAAGGATCTGTTCTCTGAGATTCGATGCATCGTCGTAGTAGCGTGAGGCGAGTTCGAGCATGAATAGGGCACGATATCCAAGTGGGTCTTGATCAGGGTCGGTTCGACCGATGTTCACATCCCCGTCGACCATTGGTTCGTACCAACGCTTGGTTCCGGCGTCGGCCAGACGTTCCCCGCCAGCCGTGTCCGGATTGTACGCGATGACGACGGAGTTGCTGGTGAAAACGGAGTACCACGGAGCTGACAGCGGCTCCTCGAACAGCGCCACGTCGGCGACCGAGACGATGTCGGGGTCACGTTGTCCCTCGTCGATCATTCGAGCGACCGTCGCCGAGCCGTGCGATTCGATGTTAACTGGGACATCTACAGCAGGCTTGAGCCCGTTAGCTAGTGCATTCTGGAGGCTGCCAGCCGCGAGGATGGTGATCGTCGATCGACTCCCATCTTGATTGGTCCAACTTGTACAGCCCGCAATACCAGCGACGGCCGCCGTGCCAGCAGTCAGGAGAAATCGTCGTCGCGCAGTAGGGGATCCATCAGTCATTCATACAAGATCGAGACCCGTTTGAGAGAAAAACTTATCTCAAACACATCTGTTTGACCCTGTATGACCTCTGCAGAATCGACGACATTGACTGAGCGGCAGGTGGAGATACTCGAACTCCGAGAGCAAGGGCAGACACAGCAGGAAGTTGCGGACCGACTGGGAACAACTGACTCGAATATCAGTGCTATCGAACGAGCGGCAGAACAGAACATCGAAAAGGCTCGTCGAACATTGGAACTCGTCCGGACGGTTCGGTCGCCGATCCAGTTTTCCGTCTCTTCGGGGACAAGTTTCGATAAGTTGGTCGCCAGCGTCTATTCACATGCAGACGAAGCTGGCATCAAAATCGCCTACTGTCGTCCAGAGCTCTATACACATCTCTATGGGGTTCTCGAAGAGTGTACAAACCAGAACGAACTGAAGACGACTATTGATGTCGGAATTACCAACGAAGGCGAGGTGAGAGTCTTCACCGAGGATTTCTGAGCGTGGCGTTGGCTCGTGATTTCCAGCGAACTGTCTTTCGAAGTATCGCTCGGCGTTCGTACGCTGAGTGGCCCGTGTACGACTCGACGCCGCTGTACGACCGACCCTCGCTCACCGGGCTGGAATCCGACGTACGCGTCGTGTCGGAATTTGGTTTGACCACGACGAACACGACTCGATAGGCCAGTTCATCTTGCACGATCCGCCCGCTGGCTCAGGCCTACACGCGGGCGCTACAGCCGCCCGCGAGCAGATCCATGTGGCGCTGCTGGAGTTAGACGCTGAGGTGCCGAAAGGCTCGCGGAGTGCCCCAGCTGTGGGCGATGGGCTTACCCGAGCGAGTGCGAGACCGCCATTGTTGACAGTAATCGGAGTCGCTCGCGTTCAGTATGTGTGCGTATTCAGCACGAGAGGTCCGTTCAGTACAACCGTCCAAGGACAAATGCATTCAGTCCTAGCTCTCAACTCGATTAAGTTCCTCAGTAGTTGAGACTGGTGTTCTCGACGCATATGCGTTGCCACGTCATTGTAACTACAGAATATCTATTCCAATGGACTAGAAGTTGTTCCGTGTAGAATGATCGGCGATTTTTACATTAGACACCCCGAACCGGCTGCAAAATCAAATGCTTCCTGATCAGCCCCTCTGTGCATCGACTTGATGTACCGACCAATATGCTGATTTAGAGTACATCGCGGGGGCGATTACTACATCCCAAGAGTACCCAATACGCTGAACAGTCAAAATACCAGTGTACTTTTGCTACTCCTTTTGCAAGTTCAGTTAATGACAGGGCAGGGACCATCGGAGACTGAAGATCGAAAAGACGACCACCTCCGGATCGTACAGGAGCGAGACGTCGAAACCACAGGCACAGGTTTCGAAGACATTCAGCTCGTCCATGACGCGCTCCCGGAACTTGATTACGACGCTATCGACCTGTCCATCGAATTTCTGGGACATAAGCTATCCGCTCCAATCTTCATCGAGAGTATGACCGGGGGGCACGAAAACACCACAGAAATCAATCGGGCGTTGGCTCGTGCTGCCAGCGAGACTGGCATCGCGATGGGGCTCGGAAGCCAGCGAGCTGGCCTCGAACTCGACGATACTAGCGTGCTTGAATCGTATACCGTCGTCCGCGATGCCGCGCCTGATGCGTTCATCTACGGAAATCTTGGCGCGGCACAACTCCGGGAGTACGACATCGAAACAGTTGAACGTGCGGTCGAGATGATCGAAGCCGATGCGCTCGCGGTCCACCTGAACTTTCTCCAGGAAGCCGCCCAACCAGAAGGGGATGTCAATGGACGGGACTGTTTAGCTGCGATCGAACAAGTATCTGAGGGCCTTTCAGTGCCGATCATCGTCAAAGAAACGGGCAACGGAATCTCCGGGGAGACTGCCCGAAAGCTAACCGCGGCAGGGGTTGACGCAATTGATGTCGCTGGAAAAGGCGGTACGACGTGGTCTGGGATCGAAGCCTACCGTGCAGCGGCCGCGAATGCACCACGACAGAAACGGATCGGCACCCTATTCCGAGAATGGGGTATCCCAACCGCTGCGAGCACGATCGAGTGTGTTGCCGAACACGAGTGCGTAATCGCGAGTGGGGGTGTCCGGACAGGATTAGACGTGGCAAAAGCGATTGCATTAGGTGCCCTCGCCGGCGGGCTGGCGAAACCGTTCCTGAAACCGGCTACAGACGGGCCAGACGCTGTCATCGAACGAGTCGAGGACCTGATCGCTGAACTACAGACGGCGATGTTCATCACTGGTTCGGGGACGATCGAAGGCCTCCAACAGACTGAATACGTGTTGCAGGGAAAGACACGCGAATACGTTGAACAACGTCCTCTTTGAAGGGAGAAGCCATATCCTTCGACGATCGATCATCATTGGATAATTGTTCAGTATACAATGAGCGAGAGATAGAGTTGGCCGACTCCAGCAACGATCATCACAACGCCGGAGAGCCGTTTGAGCCATCCGGAATGGGCCATTACGCGATTTGCATTACTGATGATACCGGCACCGGTTGCGACGGTTGTTGAAGCCATTAGTACAGCAACGATGCCAGCGTAGACTCCTAATACGAGCACCGCTGCTTCGGTCGGGAGGGTGATGGCCCGGGCTACGACTGCGAGGAAGACTGGGGCGACGCATCCGGCACCAGCCAGTGCGTATCCCGCGCCAAAAAGACCGAAGCCGAGAATGCTTGATCGGCGCTTTGGAAGTGATAATGACAGTGACGGAGCCCGGTCGAATGCGACAAGTAATCCGAAGACGATGAGCAATCCACCGACTAACGTCTCGAAAATTGTGATGTCTGACAGTGCCTCGTGGCCGACCCATGCCGTTGCCCCGCCCAGCAACGCAAACGTCGCAAGTACGCCCAACGCGGCTGCCACGCCTCGAATCCCCGCACCTGTGACAGAGGCGCTTTCGGTGTCAGTAGAGTTCACGTAGAAGCCAACGTAGCCCGGCAGCAGAGGGTACGCACAGGGTGAAAAGAACGTTGCTACACCCGCTGTGAGTGCGAACGAGACATTTGTCAGAAGCGTCTCGCTGATCATGCGTTGAGAGCGGTTTTGATCCCCGAGACGATCTCGTCAGCGGTATGAATTCCCTTCTCAGACCACTGGATTCGCCCAGTCGCATCGAGCGCCACAGCAGTCGGGTAATATCCGACATTGAGCTTCGCTGCAAGTTCGGCGGTCACGTCGGCAGCGACTAACCAGTCGCCGTCGTTCTCGCGCCACCACTCGACAACCGTTTCCTCACTCACCGAACCACCGACGTCTTCGGTCGTTACCGAGAGGAATAGCACCTCGTCACCAATCCGGTCCTCGGCCTCACCGAGTGCTGGCATCTGTTCCACACAGGGCGTACACCAGGTCCCGAAGAAGTCGACGAATGTGGCTTGATTATCTGGGGGGATCGTCACCTCACCATCGCGGCTTCCTGGCGCTTCGATCGTGTCGAGTGTCGTCGGCTCGACTGGCTCCGGTGTCTCGCTCCCGTTGCTGAAGGTATCAGGGATTGTCCCGGTCGCAACGAGTCCAGCGCCACCAATTGCCCCGACACTAGCGAGCCCAGCAAGGAAGTTCCGACGCTTCATCCCGTGACCACCTGCTCGAAATCATTTTCGATGGTCTCGACATCGACCGACGAACCGTTCGGGTACGCCCGTTCGACGATACCACGCTCGTTCACGAGGAGGATCAGCCCATAGTGCGGGAACTGATACTCCAGATTCTGGAGATCCTCAGCAGGTCGCTTCTCGATGACGAGCCCGAACTGTTCTTCTAGCAGTTCCTGCCCTGCCTCATAGCTCTCCGGTCGAAGGAAGTGCCAGTTACCGGCGTCGGGATTGACCCCCTGCTGGCGGGCGTACTCGCGGAGGACATCGGCCGTGTCGCGCTCGGGGTCGAAGGTGTGTGCGAGAAAGGCGGGGGCGTCGCCGTACCCACCCTCGGCAGCGACTTCCTGTGCCCGCCGCAGTCGGAGAATAAGGGCGGGACAAACGCCGTCCGGACAATTCGTGTAGAACGATGTCCAGAGGATGGTTCGCTCCCCTTCAAAATCAGTCGTTGAAATATCTTCACCCGTAATCGGGTCGGGGACGGTGAACTCGGGCATCTCGTTACCGTAGCTCGGATGAGCGGCTTCACTTAGATCCTGTTCAGGCGGGCCAAGGACTGTTCCCTCAGCGCCAGATTCAGTAAGTACGCCGAGGCAACCAGCGACGCTTGCGGTAGTCCCGGCTGCGGCGATCAACTGTAAATACCTTCGTCGATCCATATCCTTGGCTTACCATCATCCAAACAAGTATCATCTGGCGTTTTGCACTGCCAGCAAAGAAGGTATGTCTATGTTTATTGTTCGCAGGACGACGAAGAGGGCCACAGTTGGATGGCAACGCCAACAATCCCAACAGCTATGGCTGAGACAAGGATTCGAATTATGCCGCCACCGAATGCCGCTGTGGCCCCTCCAGCAACGGTGGCTCCGGTTGCACCTGTCGCTGCTGGTGCCGCAAAGAGACAGCAGAGACTTACGGCTCCGCCGAGCCCGATCAATGGCCATCTGTTCTTCGAGTCCGTGTCTTCAGCTTCGCCTGTTGCAGTGTCTGTCATTCTGTATGTTTGCTAGTGAGTTTGACTTCCCTGTTCTTCCATACCACAGGCGTCACATGAACTCTGTGAACGGCTGTAGAGAAGCCCTGCAAAGAACACGACGCTTACGATACCTAAGAGGGATCGTAACGGGTCGAAATACGTCATCAGCGCGGAGCTGCTGAACAAGGCGAGCAGAAACGCATTACAGATTGGACAGCCGAATGCCAGAAAGCCCACCACTGTTCCTGCAGTAGCCGTCTTCTTGTCATTGCGCTGGTTGTTGGTTCGTTGGAAGGTGTATACTCCCAAGAAGACCGCAGTAGTGGTAAGAAAGATATAGTCCAGCGGCGTTCGTGGTACCTGCCGAATGTAGAGAGGATTCGGAATCAAGCCCGTGACAATCCCAAAGAGCACGAACGTACCGGCACTGATGGTTACTGCTTTCAGGTAACGTCTTGATGATGATCGCATTCCTATCCCCGTTTCGATCTCCGGTAAATAAAGCAGACCGGCTCTTTGCTCGTTCGTAGAAAAGCTGATTCGGTTTCGTTGGAGCTCCGTTTTGTTGTTCATAGCAACGATACGTTTGGTGTGACCAAATCGTCGCTTCTTTGCAGATGAACTCGTAATATGGGCATATGACGGCAGGGGAAAATAGCCAGTCTGCGGCCCTCTTAGAGCTTTTCGCAGACGACTACTCTCGGGAAATCTTGCTAGCTGCTGATAAAACCCCCAAGACGGCGAAAGAGCTCAGTCGGCGATGTGATGCGTCGTTGGCGACAATCTACCGTCGGATCTCCACCCTACAGGAACACGGTCTCATCAGGGTCCATTCGACGATTGGTTCTGGTGGCGAACACAAACAACGGTTCGAGACGACAATCGAAACGCTCCACGTCGCCATTTCCGACGGTGAGCTCGAACTGTCCGTCGAGACACGGGACGAACTCGCCGACAACTTCACCACGCTCTGGAACAATTTTCGCGAGAATATATGATTAGCATCCCGATCATCGCCATAAAGCTGATCGCGCTCTCGCTGAGTCTCTCTGTTGCGTATCTTGCGTTCTATGCGTATCGCCGGAGTGAAAGCAGTCCGATGTTCTACGTTTCGGTCGGATTCGTCTTTATCGGAATCGGCGCGGTTTGTGAAGGACTTATTCTCAATACGTTCAACACCTCGCTATTTTCAGCCGCGCTCGTTCAAGCGGTACTCGTCTCTGTTGGGATGTTGCTGATTTTGCGATCTATTATGCTTGAGCCTGAACAACAGAACACCTAGCAGAACCGCCCACTGTGTCGATACTATCGTGTGAGAACGGTATGAACCATCTCAAACGGAGGGGATCAAACACTGCTATTGTACAATGATATTCTCCGATGTTACAAAACAGGTGTTCTCACCTCGTATGGCCTATTGACACTTTGAGGGCTGGAATACGAGACTTTGATGCTCGTCCCGTACGGAAAGGCGAATCACGTAAGGAAATCGTCGAAGATTTGCTCAACTCTGCTGAGGGCCTCGTTCACGTCGACAACGTCTTGATGGATCGGGAGTTCGATAGTCAACACGTTCTGGAGATGATTAGCCAGCGCGGACTGTTGAATGTCGTACCGAAGCGAATGCAGACCAGCGAGAAAGCTCAGGCGAAGCGATTACTCAAACACCGGAAAGACCGCTACGAGACCGACAGAAAACTCCATCTTGGTAGGAATAAGTGGCACGAGACGACACTCATCTATCGGCGGAAAGAGGACTCAGAACACAACGATCATCGACAGTATTCGGTGTTCATGTCCAATCGGGGCAGTGGCTTTCTCAGTGAGTACGGCTACAGGTGGGAAATCGGGAGCGGATACAGGTCGATCAAGCGGTTCATGGCTGCCACTACGTCGAAGGATTTCGGGCTTCGGTTCTTCTACTTCGCGTTCGCGTGTCTACTCTACTCGATCTGGCGAGTGGTCGATTTGCTCGTGCAGGTCAAGTTGATCGGCAAGTATGAGGACTCACCGGTGATTACTGCGGACAACACGCTAACGCTGCTGAAGAAGGAGACAGGCAGCGGGTAGTGAGATGCTCTGTTCAGGTTAGCATGCCGTCTGAGTGGATACGCTGCTGAAAGTCTCGAAAAAAAACCCGTCAATATGGTTGGTAATTTTATAAGAATAGCTGCTTGGAAAGCCATCTGAAATAGTTTGCGATGACTGAATCGGTAAAATTTGCGCATCACTGTCCCGATAAACCCACTGTAGTCTCAACTTCAGAGCTTGGAGGATGAAAATGATGCGCGCCTTCTGTTCGTAGATATTTCCTGAATTTATATGTTTCTGACGTCGTTTCCCAGCAAGTAGGGTGTGGAAGCCACCTCATCAAATAAGGTGGGTACTGAAAATCACTCTCACTATCTGATTCTGGACAGGGTGTTCTTCGCTTACAATGTAACCCGGAATCCGCCCTCAATACAGTAGGATTGTACGATTAATCAAGTTCACCTCAGTCCATCGGATGACGGATCAGTTGACCGTGGGCGATGAGGCAGTGTACGCAGTCGGTGAGGTCGCGATAGCGATCGACCCTGCGACTGGGGACATCCGCTGGAAACACGAACATGCTGGTCATTGCTGGTGCCCACCGACAGTCACCGACCGTAACAGCACGGGCGGGAACGTTTACTTCCCGGTCAAATCTGAGGAGGGCGGTGTGCGAATCGTGGCCCTTGAGCGGACAACTGGCGACGTATCGTGGACGGATTCCACTCGTGACTACAGCACGCTGTCGCCTACGACAGACGGCGACCGGGTGTACGTCGGTGTCGACGGCGGCCTTCAGGCCCTCGACGCCACGACCGGAAACCCGGTCTGGCAGTCCGACCTTCCCGGCGGACTGTTGGCTCCGCCGACGCTTCACGACGGCATGCTATACCTGTCGACTGGAGGGCACGTCGTCGCGGTCAAGACCGCGACAGGAACCCTCGCGTGGAACACCCCAATCGACTAAACCATGACCGATGGGACGAGTCGGCCAATCGTCGAAGACGGCCATCTGTACGTCATTCCGATGAGGAGTTCGACACCGCTCCCGGTCTTCGACGTGGAGACGGGGGACTTCGTCACGGCGTACACCGGCGGTACCCGAGGAGTGCTCGACTCCGGACGCCGTCGGCTCCACACGATTGGCGACGCGCTCCGTGCGTTCGACACCGAATCGACGGTCGCCCTCTGGAAGCGCGAGCAGCCACCGCTCGGGATGACTATCGACGAGACAGAGAACCTCTATCTCGCCGGGTCGTCGTACTCGCTTGACGACGATCGGTTGGTCGTTGGCGCGATGACGCCCACGGCTGCGTTCTACACCGCCGTGGACGTCGCCATCACCGACGTGGCGGATGTCCCCGGGGCGCTCGCGCGTCTCGACCCTGCCAGCGAGGAACCGGCTCCGCGATAGCAACTGTCACTCACCGTCCCACGGAGCGTGTTCGCCTACTACGGCGACTTCGAATCGGCACGCTACCGACTGTTCCTTGCGCTCGCGACCGACGAGACCGCATTCGACTCCTCATACCATCAACGGTCGGACCGGATTACGACGTTCCCCGTCACGCTCGCCGAGAGGGACGACGAACGAGCGGTGTTCGACATCGCTCTCGCAGACGACCCCCAGGACGGAACGTTCCAGATAGCGAGTTCGGTGCTGCCAGCGACCCTCAAGGAGACCGGTACCAGAGCGTTCCTCTCGATATACCTCCAATACGACGACGAGGCAACGCCAGAAGCTGCCAAACCCGACGCCAGTAGACTCTGGCAGAAACGCCACGAGTAGCTCTACATACAGGGCGATAGCTGTCTGGACCGAGGGAACACTGGTCCGTCGATGGGGGGTGGTTCTCCCGAAGACGATGTTGTAGACAATCGGGAAGAGACAACGGTGTCCAGTATCCGAATGGAGGGGATTTGATGTGACCGGAGTTGGAACGTTCGGCCGTGCTGGACACGCAGTATTCGCTTGATTCCAACAAATGACTCAGTCGACTAGATTCGAGACGGTCGTCTCGTTCGCCGAGCGATCACCGGACCTGCATTTCGACGACGAACAGGGGTTCCTGACCCTGCCGACGGACGACTTGCCGAGGTGGGCGAGACACGGTGGCGCGCGCTGCGACGTCGAGATGACGTTCAGCAAGGAGCCAAGCGGCGTCGAAGGCACCGTTACCGACTTCGGGTCGCGTCTGGAGACCGAAATCCGGTGTTGTGGCGACTGGTTCGAACTCGGCGGCTCTCGCTTCGTCGAGGGGTCGCTCGAGGAGGCACCGGACTGGTTGACCACCGACGGTGATTCCGGGTACGTCATCATCGAGTTGGACTACGATCTGGCCGCGACTCTTCGGCGTTCGACCGACACGCCAAAGAGGCTTCACGTGAACGCGGGCGTGCTCGATTGGACGACGCCGGGGGCCCGCGAGCGCTGGGCGACACCACTCGAGACGGACCGCTGCAGGTTCGCGGCATCGGCCGTCGCCGATACCGTCGTCGTTCCCACCGTTCGCGAGACCGTGGGACTGGACGTCGAATCCGGAGCCCAAATCTGGTCTAGAGCCCTGTCAGAGAGCGAACCGGCGTCGGGTGGTGAGGCCGATCCACAGCGAACGGTGTATCCGTCCGTCGAGCGCGTCCATGCGCTCGATGTGGACTCCGGCAGAACGCACTGGACGTATGAGGTCAGTGACGCCCTGGAGACGTTCCCGCCCCGGGAAAACGGGACGCTGTACGTCGCGACGTCGACGGGCGAGGTGCACGCCGTGGACACAGAGACCGGTCGCCGGGAGTGGATGAAGCCGTTCGACGGTTCGATTTCGGCGCTCGCCCTCGATGTCGAAAGTGACACGCTCGCGACCGCCGGTCCCGATGGCGGGACGGTCACGCTACTCGACGCCCGGACCGGCGACCGAATCACGTCGGTTTCGACGACCGGGGTGGAGACGCCACCGGTTGCGACCACCGGCAGCGTCGTGTTCCCAGCCGGGAAACACATCCGAGCGGTCGATACCGGCTCGGGCGAGCACTCCTGGACTGCGAGCGTGGACGACGTCGTTGAGACTCGACCGGCCGCGGGCGCGGGGACCGTCGTCGTCATCACGCTACATGGTACCATCGTCGCATTCGACGCTCGCGACGGAACTAAGGAGTGGATGCGGACGCTCCCGAACGGGAGTGCTCGGGACGTACCGCCAGTCATCGAGGACGACACAGTGTACATCGTCACGAAGGAGGAGACCCATGGTGCGGACACCGTCCGTGCGTTGGACCTCGAGACTGGCACACCGTCGTGGCGACACGAAGTGCCGAACATGGCCCGGTCCCCGTTCGACGTCCACGACGGAACGGTATTCTCACCGAACGAACACATCACGGAGGACTACGGTAGTGTGCACGCGCTCGAACCGACGGGCGCAGTTCGACGAACGTACAGGGGCTCCGTCGACTCGATCGACAACGCTGGTTCGCTCAGGCTTTCGTCCTCCTCCAGCGAGGATGTCGGATGGGTCGATCTTCCCGTGGAGGCGCTGCCTTACTATGGTCGGTTCGAAGGAGCCGCCTTCGACGTCTTCCTCGCACTCGACGAATCGCTGTCGGCGGTCACAGGCGGACGACCGAGGCAGTCGCCGACGACCTTCGAGTACCGCGCACAAGAGTCGGGTGATGGAGTTATCACGCTCTCCGGCATCGGCGATGAAGAACGCCAGGGTAGATTGAGTTTAAATGACGAACCAATTGCTCCGCTCGATTCGTCTGGTGATTGGTCGGGGTACATCGCGCTGTTCCTCGACTATCTCGAAGACGAGACACCAGCGGGTGCGAAACCTGACCCCGTCGAACTGTGGAATCGATACAGCGGTTGAGTAAAGCGGGGCGAAGGTCCGCACGTCTAGCGTTGAATCACGTATCGAACGAGAATCACCAGACACGGATCGATGGACTGCTCGGCAACGCGTTGCGTTCTGGACGGCCGTGCAAGAGTCGATATACTACATTCTGGGGAAGACAACTCTACCAGTCCCTCCAAGACCGGATCGAAATCTCAGTTCCGGAAGAACTCATCGAGCAGGAATTCAAAGACGACGAGGACGAATGCAGTGAAAGTATTCGTCCAACTCGTCCGGATTCCACACCAGATACGATCTACCAGAAGCATCAAGTTCTCTTTAGCGCAGTATAACACCGAACCCTCCATGATTTTGGAACTCGATCGATACGGTCTATTGCATCAAATCGGCGAGTATAGTGAAGGCATCGCCATGATCTGGCTCACACGAGAGCCAGGTGCTCCTCAGGATGAAGGGCAAGTGATAGAGATTCCGGCGTGGATACTTCCCGAGGGAGCCGGATACGATGGTGCACGGTTCGTATTCGACTTCAAGTTCCACGAGTCGAAACCGCAGAGACCGGTGCCGACCGACACCGGGATGAGTACGTTCGTAGCGGAATCGGACCGGAAGCCGAGCAAGGGGGAATGCTGGTTCGACATTTCGATTGTAGACGCATCGACCAAGTTCGCGGAGAAGACCAAAGGAGATCTGGCGCTTCGCTTCGAAGACGTGCCTGACCCGTTGAGGGACGAGGATGCATCCTGTTACCTCGCCGCGACCATCCAGTACGACCACGAACAGGCCCTGAAAGGCATCCTGTCAGCGCCGACAATCAGAGACTTGCGCTTCGGGTCGGAACGCCCGCCGAACGTCGGTAGGTCCGACGACGCAGCGATGGTCGCAACGGCTGCGGACGTATGGGCGTTCGACGGGGAGGTCGTCGCTCTCGCGGAGGACGCGGCGACGATTGCGCTCGACCCGGTGGACGCCGACGCTGCGTTCCCGACGATGACGGTGACGTATCCAGCAGAGCGCCTCCCGTACTACGGCCGGTTCGAGGGCGCGTACTTCGAGACGTACGCCGCCGTCGACCCCGACCTGGAGGCACTCGAAGGAGACGAGGCCCATCCGGCGTCGAACCGGACCACGTTCTCCATCACCGACGAGAGGAAATCTGATGGAGACACCCGGTTCTCGTTGCGCTGGAAGAACTCAGCCGAAGTCTCTGGACGCTCATCGTACCCGACGACGGAGTGCCGAGTTCGCTCGTCGACTCTGCGGACGAGAGACACCTCTCGCTCTCGCTGGAGTACGACCGCGACGCCACACCCACGGCGGCCGAGGTCGACGCGATCGAACTGTGGAACCGATACGGCCACTGACCACTTTACACTGTTCTGAGCGCTTCGGTGAGCGGGTATCGCCGAACACACTCGGCAAGCACGAACGGACCAGGCACTCGACGACCTGGCCACGTCGGCCCCGGGTTCACGCCGAACAAGCAAGACCCCTCGATGAGCGGGAACGTCCCGAACGGCGGCGGGAGTCCCGGCGGGATGAGCGAGCTCCTGCTCGCCGGTGCCAGCGGCGACCTCGACGACGTCGCCGAGATCGCACTCGACGAGCAGTTCACCAACGCCTGCGACCTCCCCACCGACGACACCGACTCCATCAGCACCACCGCCGGCGTCGCGCCCCACTCGTCCGACGGCTTCGCGAACATGCAGCAGCTCTCGCTGGCTCTCGACGACGACGATAACGAAGGAGACGGGTGTCCGGACGACGATCTCGAAGTCACCTATCTGGACGTACAACAAGGAACGAGCATCCTTCTAGAGGCGCCGAACGGTAAAAATATGCTAATCGATACTGGCCCGGCGAAGAATCGGGTAGCAGATGAACTCTCTCGACTCGGTGTCGACCGTCTCGATTACGTCGTGATTACGCATAATCACTCGGACCATCTCAGCGGTCTTTCGGGGCTACTTGATGCTCACGAGAGTGGCGAGATTACCATCGGGAAACTATATGTAAATGGACTCATGGCAGAGGACGACGACGGCGATCTCGGACAGACACAACGACGAGTGCGGCAAGATCTCGAAGGGATGTCCATCCCCGTGGAGCGACTTTCACGCGGTGACGGATCCGAGTTAGCGTTAGGTACGGGTGTCGAACTGGACGTACTCAACCCACCCGAGAATAATCGACCAAGGGACGATCGGCGATCACATGTCAGAAGAAACTGGACTGTAACTCGATAGTGCTCCGGGTAGAGTACAAGTCGCAGAATTTCCTCTTCACTGCCGACATCCGTGAGGCACTCGAAGAAGAGCTCTTCGACGACTTCGGCGACGTCGACGTGTTGAAACTCAGTCATCATGGGAGTGACTCCGCTAACGGCGAAGCACTTCTGGAGATACCGTGGTCGTTTCCGCGAGTACGAAATATATCGATGACAAAGAGATAATCGACGAGATGCGCGACCGAGATACGCCGATCTATATCACTGGAGAAGACGGGAACCTCGAGTTCGTGGTCACCGAACAAGGAGCGCTAATCGGTCCAGACGAAGCGGTCGACGATGAATAAGACGAAGAGGCCGAGCGACTCCCCAAAAAATAAGAAACCCGAAGAGAATCGGCACGGCATGATTGAAATAGAAGTCGAACTGCGAGTGGCTGAGTGGACCGACTACGGGACGGACAAATCGGGAGATTCGGGACTTCGGGTGTATCCCGAGTATCCGGATCATCCCGACGAGGACGACAGCATGTTCCCTGTCGAAGCAGGGCTACTCATCCTCGAAGGGGAACTCTTGCGGTCGATTATCCGGGATTTCAACGGTACAGATCAGCTATCAGAGTCCTTGACGAAGACGGTCGGGGAGAGAACCGTCAGGCTATCCCTCTGCGACGGTCTGGTCGGCGACGACGCCAGGGAGGGCTGGACGCTTGATGCCGAACTGTACGATACGACGCGGTTCTCGGAGAACGATATCAGTCACGAGTTCCTGCTGCGTGACCCCGGAACGGGCGAGCAGGTGGGGCTCTTCGAGCTCAACGAGGCAAAGCTTCTCGAAGAACCGGACGTCGACTGGGAGACCGAGGAGTGGACGTTCCGGATCGCCGACCACGAGCAGAGCGAATAACCGACCGCGGCCGTGCCTCACCGATCCAGTGCCAGCGGTGACACGGACTCGACGGGGTGCACGTCGAACTCCTGGTTCACTATCGCTCAGAGATGTCCGGAACGGACATCCGGCCTCCGGTGGTCATATTTACTGACGGCGAGCACTGCATAAATGAGCGTCCTCAATGCTTGCATCTCTAAGCACGTTCGCGGAGTGGGAGAAGAATCATGGACCGATAGCGGACATACACTGGAACGCGCTCAAGTGCTACGTTCACAGGGACTACACGCCACTGTCGATGCATGGTACCGGTCCGCTCTACGTCGAGTACGAGGTCACGGCCGAGCCGGTGGAGAGGACGGTCGACGTTGGATTCCGGCGGACCGAGATACGGTCGGCAGCGACCTACGGGAGCAATACGCTCCACGTCGATCATCCTGACCCGGCGGTCGACCAGGACCTGTTCGCAGCTATCGTATCCTATTACGACTGGGAGTGCTTTCCGGAGGTCGACGGTCCTGACGACCGGTTCGAGGACGGATCGACGTACGGGATCTCCGTTCGGCTCGAACACGACCCGGCACGGGCACTCTGGCGGACCGACAAATCGCTGGCCGAACTCGAACGAACCCGTTCGGACCAGCCGGATGCGGCCGCTGTCGAGCGCGTCTTCGAGGACCCGGCGCTCTCCGTCGCCACGTGGGACGCGACGCTCTCGGCAGTGAGCGACGATGGATTGGGAACGTTCGAGAGCGCCGCCGTCGACTACCGGGTCGTCCTTCCGCACGACGCGCTCCCGCAAGAGATCCCGTTCGTCGGAACCAAGTATCAGATGCGTACCGGTATCGCGGCCAGCGACCGTTCGTTCGTCGAGTCCGCCACTGCGTCGCTCTCGGAGTGGCGCGGCACCGTCGAGCGGGTCGACGACGAGACGGCGACGGTATCCCTGGACACTCCCACCGGCGGAGCGGACGGAGAGACGACGTTGACCCTGCCGGTGGATCGACTTCCGGACGCCAGCGCGACGCCGACCGAGACCGTGACGGTGGTCGTCCACTGGACGTACGACGGAACCCGAACCGACGAACGGTCGGTCGCCCCGACTGTTCGTCGCCTTCCGGACACGTCCCTCGAATTCGCCTACGACGGCCGAGTCGCTCACGACTCCGGCCGGGAGATAGCGTTCTCGAACGCGATACGATACGGGTACGGACACGATTCCGGTGCCATCCTCGTGTTCGACCCATCTGAGGCAGGCGTCGACGACCCGGACGTCGTCGTTCCCGACGCCAGACCGGTCGCGAGGATCGACGAGCACGGCGACCTCGACTGGATCGTCGACGCCGAAGGCGACGACTCGACTGTCAGCATTCGCGACGCCTTCATCTGCGACGACGACCTGTACACGCTGAAGTGGAGCAGCCCGAATGCGAGGTTCGACGCTACGACGGGCCACCTCGTTCGACGGTTCGACTGAACTCGGAACGGCGACGACGGGACCACGACCGAAACGCTCGGAACACTGGAACACGGGTCTCGCCGAGCCGTCCCGTCGATTGCATCCGAACCGGCTACGCCAGCCAGCTTCTATGTAGCCTGTTATTCCAGATTGCCGATGTCTTCACCGCCCGAACTTTCAATTGATACGCTTCGTACGAACCAGGTGATGCTGTTCGAGAATGCCGTCGTACGAGCGTGGGACGACCCGTTCGACATGTTCCGATATCTCACCGTCCCCGACTTCGGCGATATCCGGATTCACGAGGACTTCCTCCCAGAGGGGAGCGACTACAACGGCGCGCGGTTCCACACGGTGACCGAGATTCGACGAGGGAGGTCCGAACTATCAGTAAGACGGGACGGCGATCTGCTCGAGATTGAAGGTCCGCTCGAACCGGGCGAGTTGGCTACCATCTCACACCCGGGGTACGACTCCCCCATCGTCTCCTTGCACCTGAGCTGGCTCGACCAGGAGTGGAAGCCCGGCGTCGATAGCCACGAAGCACTCCCGGACGACGACCTCTACGCCAGGGTACGGGTCGAGTACGACCACGTGCTCTCGATGCCAAACGAAAGCAAGCGGGTGCACTCGTTCACCGACGACGGGTTCACGGTCGATTACGACGGCGAGGTGTCTCACGATGCCGGCTGGAGCCTCTCCCTCCCGGGACCAGTCTCGACAGTGCTACCGTTCGAGGACGACCTGATGGTGGTCCTAGAGCCAGAGCAACTCGACGCCGGAAACGAGTTCGGGGCGACCCCGACCCGGAATCTGGTCCGCGTTTCGTCAGCAGGCGGGATCGAGTGGGTCGCCGAGGAAACAGACCGCGAACACGCCTACCGGTATCCCGTCATGAAAGAAGGCGAACTGTTCGCCAAGGCACGGGACATGGTCGACCTCGATGCTGCCACGGGCACCGTCGACGCCGTATACTGAGTTGCGAGGTGGACCATCGGGTAGGATGAAGCACTCCACGACAAAGCGGATGCTCGTCTCGTTCGAAAATTAATTAGAGCAACTAACGGGGTGGTCCTATGATCCAAACCACAGTCAAATCACGTGTCGCAGAATGGACGGAATACGGGACGGAGGAGCCTTGGGATGCGGGGCTCCGGACGTATCCCGAGTACCTCGACCACCCCAAGGAGGCGGAGCGCGGGTTCGCTATCGATGCAGGGCTTCTCGTCGTCGAAGGAGAGCGACTGCGGTCGATAATCGAGGAGTTCGAGGGTGCAGGTCAGCTCTCGGAGAACCTCGACAGTGAGGTCGACGACAGGATCGTCACGTTGGTCCTTTCCGATACCCCTCCCGGCGGCGGCGTGGCGCAGCGCCAGATGTTCCATGCCGGACTGTACGACACGGCGCGATTCTCGGAGAACGACGTCAGTCACGAGTTCGTGCTCCGCGATCCCGGAACAGACGAACAGGTTGGAGTCTTCGATCTCAACGAGGCGAAACTCCTCGAGGAACCGGACGTCGACTGGGAGACCGAGGAGTGGACGTTCCGGATCGCTGACCACGAGCAGAGCGAATAATCGAACTCGGCCGCGCCCCACTGATTCAGTGCCAGCGTCGACACGGGCTCCATCAATACTACCCGGCACGTCTTGCTGCGCGCGTTCCGGGTGCGTTCGTGGGGTCGCGTTCAGATTAGCTGATTCCATGGGAAGACGAATGAGTTGAGCTACTCATCAGCAGTTTCCGCCCTGGCGTGGCTGAAACAGTTTGAGAACGAGAGCGTTCGTCGTTTTACCGCTCGAAAGACACGTTCGACGCTGTTGCGATTCCCGTGTCTCTCAAAGGGAATCGACGAACTGGTCGAGGATTCGGTTGAACTGCTCGGGTTCCTCGTAGTGTGGACCGTGGCCGCTTGCCTCGAACAGCTCGACCCTCGAATCGGGAACGCGTTCCGCGACAGAACGAACAGCGTCGACGCTGCCTCGTGTCTCTGTGGTGCCCGCACAGACTAGCATGGGGACGTCGATCTCGGGAAGGGTGGAACGGTAGTCACGGGTATGGGTATCGAACAGGATCGCGCTCTGGATCGAAGGTGGTGTACGTGAGATCTCGTCGTACTCTACTCCGATGACGGGTCTGAAAGAGACACTTCCAGTTTCACCCTCCGGGAACAAATTCGCCAAGGCCCGCCGAATTAGCAGATTGCAGGCGCTAAGCCCCCTTCCTCAGCGAGCACCGACCAAAGGGAAGATGAACTCCTGACACGAGTGTTATCAGGTTCGAGGCCTGTCACTCACACTTATTAACGGCCTCGGGTCGAATGATGACTCATCATGTTGTACGATCAGGTCTCCGAATTGGAACTCGAAATCGAGGGCTACAATCTCGAACAGCGCGAGCGGGACACGTCCAGTGGTTTCTCCCGAGCGACGACCATCGTCTCGTTACACGGCGATGGCGAAACCGGGCGTGGCGAGGACGTCACGTAGGACAACGACGCCCACGAAGCCCTCAACGGTTCCGCGGGGGTCTTCCCGATAACGGGTGAATATACTCTCGACGAGTTTTCGGGCCAGGTGTCCGAGATCGATTTCTTTCACGGTACTGAACCGAATCAATCGATCTTCCGCAACTATCGACAGTGGGCGTTCGAGAGCGCCGCGCTCGACCTCGCATTAAAACAGTCCGATACGAACCTCGCTGATCGCCTCGGCCGCGCGTACGACCCCGTTCGATTCGTCGTGAGTACGCGTCTGGAGGAGCCGCCGACCGGCGACGTCGTGCTCGACTGGCTTGACCGCAACCCCGAACTAGAGTTCAAACTCGACCCGACATCGGAGTGGCCGACAGCGGTCATAGAGCGACTCGCGGCAACCGACGCCGTCCGAACACTCGACCTCAAAGGTCAATACCACGGGACAACAGTGGATCAGCCTGCTGATCCAGAACTTTACGAGCGAATCATCGAGGGCTTTCCCGAGGCACTCATCGAAGACCCGGAACTCAACGAGGAAACGCGACCACTGTTCGAAGGTGAGGACGCCCGTGTGACGTGGGACTACCCGATTCGAGGTGTCGAGACGGTCGAAAACCTCCCGTGGGAACCGGAGTGGCTCAACATCAAGCCATCCCGATTCGGCTCGGTCCAGTCGCTCTTCGACACAATCGAGTACTGCCGAGAGCATGATATCCAGATGTTTGGAGGTGGACAGTTCGAACTCGATGTCGGCCGCGAGCACATCCACGCCGTTGCCTCGTTGTTCTATCCAAACGCCCCGAACGACGTGGCTCCGAAGGCATACAACGACCCCGATCCGAGTGGCGATCTCCCGCCGAGTCCGCTCGCGCCGCCAACGGTTTCTCAGGGCCTCTCTTGGCAGTAGGGTGTGCAAACGACGAACCTCGTTCGACGAGAGAATATCTAGTTTTTGGCTCTGAACGATACCCTGATTGATGGAACACGACCGCCAAATGACTCATGCGTACATGGTCGGCATAGATCTCCGAAACGACCTTCGTGAGGGGGTTACTCTCCGTGATGCGATACGGAGGGTTGATGGTCCATTCGAAAACGAGTACATGAGCATCAAGAGTGATTTTCTGGCGAAAACGTCCTCAGAGGACGATCGAGTTCGACTGTTTTATTTCGTGTTCGCGGTGTTGCTGTATAATATCTGGCGGTTGACGGACTTTCTCCTGAAAGCGGGCGTCGACGGGGAAATGAATCACGTACCCGTGCTGACGGCCGGTGAGTGTGTCGAGATCGTCGTCTCGGCATTGATACCACCCGACTGAGCGACCGATTTCCTACTGAGTTCGCCGCTCGGGAGTGGCGACACCGTACAGTAGCGCCAAAATCCGTGTAGTTTCTCATGCTCGCTTGGTTGACACGCCCGCTAAGGTCCGAAGTCGACGCTTGATCAGTGGAAAGCATCTCAAATCGACGGAGATTCGACCCAAAACTAGCCCATCCTCGGAAACTGTGACATCCAAGCTCGGCGAGTAGTTGAGACTGGCCGCCTCAATGCATACGATGGGGATATCACATAGCTTCCCAGAGATCTAATCTCGATTAACTACTTAGCTGGTACTCTCATTGAGAACTTCATTTTCACCCAATTGATTATCCTGTCTTCGGCTACTGTGTGGTCGAACAATAGGATGGTTGGCGATAGTCTGGTTCAGAGAGCTTCTGATAAACCGCGAGATTCTTACCCAGTAGATACAATTAGTCGTGTAATCGACTTAACTAGAGGATTCAAAATAACAATGAGCCAGATACAAGCTTCAACAGAAATATTTGCTTATAAATGGTACCCGAGTATCATTTATACTGTTAACGAATTGGAAGGAGCGGGATATTCGGAACTCGAAAGCTCCCTTGGAAGTATCTCATCAAAAATGCTGTCGGATGGTCTGTCTGATCTCTGTGAGCGGAATGTTTTAACGACGACGGAGACAGTTGAAGGGGGTGGTCGAACGGTGTACATACTGTCCAGCAAAGGACGGGCACTTATCCCTGCCATAGAGGTGTTAGAAGCGTGGGAACAGCACTATGGAGAAGAGGCAGCAACAGTTCTGATCGTTGAAGATGAACAAATGGTCGCAGATATCTTTGCAAACTATTTTTCTGGGAGTTACCATACACAGTACGTCTCGACCGGTACAGAGGCACTCGAAGCATATACTGCTGACACCGATCTCGTCATCATCGACCGAAAATTGGAGGGGATGTCAGGCGATACTGTCGCAGCTCGAATCAGAGCGGAGCACGAACAGCAACTTCTGTTGTGCGTTAGTGGTGTCGAACCTGACAACGATCTCTATGAACTGGACTATGATGACTATATCCACAAGCCGGTCGAGGAAGACGAAATGAGAACACGGGTGGAGCTGTTGCTCAATCGAGCAGCGTTAGATTCAACAGCGCGAACGTATCTGACTCTCCGATCAAAGCAGTTCGCACTGACAGAGACGCACGGGAAGGCTGCAACGAAGATGAACGGATACAAAAATTGCACAGCCAAGATTGAGGGACTCGATCTTTCGACGGATCACAAACAGATGCTCGAACCGCTTCTTCAAGACAGCGACCGAGTTGCGTCCATTCGCTGAATGACGTTCGCTCGGCGGTGATGAGACACTACTGTACCGGACGACTGCGCCGAACTCCACTGTTTCCGATCAGCCAGATGAGCCCACGAAAAGCGGCGATGGTTATCTGGCTTCGATGCCGGAAATCTCGAATCGAGTGCCACCATCGGTCCCGTCGGTAACCTGAATCTCCCAGTCGTGTGCGTCGACGATATGTCGCACGATGGAGAGTCCATATCCGCTTCCATCTCGGTTCGTAGTGTATCCGTGTTCCAAAATCACGTCCCGTTGATCTTCGGGGATGCCACGCCCGTCGTCTTCGATAAAAAAGCCAACGGACTCGTCGGCGCTAGCGAGTTCACCACGCTCGTCGAGCGTCCCGACTTGCACAGTCAGTGGTGAGTCGTTGTGATCGAGTGCGTTTCGAAAGAGGTTCTCCAGCACTTGGAACAGGCGGACAGGGTCTGCTTCGATAGTCGTATCCTCAACGTGACAGTCCAGTTCTACGCCACTCGTCTCGACGGTTCCCCAGACTTCCTCGGCGAGTTCGCCCAGAGAACACTCCTCAGAAGTTTCTATTTCCGCTCCAGCGCGGGCTAGCCTCAACATATCGTCGATCATCGATTCCATTCGATCCAGCGCTTCTTGGAGGGCCTCGACACGTTCGTCGGATTGGTCCTGTGCGAGACGATTCGTTTGAACTACTGCGTTATTTAGCGGGGTACGCAAGTCGTGTGATACCATCGACGCGAACTGATCGAGTCGTTGGTTCGTCTTTTCCAGTTCTGTAACGTCTCTAAACGTGGTTACCTGGCCCCCGATGTCTCCAGCGCGTGTCCGGATTGTGGTCCTCTTGACGTTGAAATACCGGCTCGCGTCATCCAGTTCGATCGTGTTGTATCGTGTCGTCTCATTGCCACGGGCTGCCTCGATGCGGTCGTAATATGGTGCAAAAAAATTGCTCTCGTCCATTCTCCTCCATCCCTCCCCGGCCTCGAACACCTCCCGTGCTCTCGGATTGCTATAGACGATCTCGTTCTCGTCGTTTTGGAATACGAGCAGGTCGTCCATGCCCTCGACGAACTCTTGGCGGCCAACGGCGGCGAGATCGAGCATCCGGTATCGGAACACGGCGACGGCCAAGCAGACAGCGAGTACGCCAAATGCAACATCAGTGAGGGGCAGTACCAGCGGAAGCACTCCGACAGACATCAGACGCCGTACGACTATTGGGGTCCCGATGCCAACGACCAATGAGGCCACCTGTCCGGCGGCGACGTCTGCCCGCTTCCTCAGTGTGTACTGAACGAGGATAGCACCGCTGACCACCCAGATCACATGGTGATACAGATTGCGTATCGTTTCCGCTGTCGTGAACGTTCGGTCTAGGACAGTCCATCTCTCAAATGTCACGTTCAGCACGGTCATCGGGCCCTGATATACGATCCCATCGACTGTCTGGAGAAATTCAGGGTTGAGGGCCGTCATCGTGCCGATTACGAGAACGTGGGCAAAAAATAGGCCCCAGACCACTCGAATACGGCGTTGGCTCGAGTCAGTATACGCTAATGCAAACCACACTAACGACCACGTAAACAGCGGAATGAGTACCACGAGAGTAAGGTGCAACACCCACACTGTTGGCGATAGGTCCGTGAAGAGGCGTCTGAGGACATCTGCGAGTTGCCAGAGCGCGGTTGCGGTCATTAGCGTTGCGAATGCTAACACTTCCTGGCGACGTCCCTCTCGGAGGTACAGAACACCTCCGTACCCTGCCAGTGAAGCCGCAAGCAGGAAAATAGGAATATTGACCAATAGCGACGGCGTAAGCTGGAACGCCATTGATACCCACGTCAGACTATGGAACTATCAAACTATCTCTAAACGGAGACCAATTCGGCCAACTTCGCTGAATGGTTTCTGCGATGTGATCCACTTACCTAAGTGTTAGTTCTGGCTTTAGTTATAGTAATATTACACTTATGTGCTTGGGGTCATTTTAAACGCGTAACAGTGAATACTTCGCTACGATTGGGTGTCGCTTTTTTGGCACTCACTCTATCACTTTCGGTCCTGACTGGTGTCGTAATCGGTAGTTCCGTCGCTGCCACTGATATTGACGGCGATGGGTTGACTGATGAGACTGAGACCGAGCTCGGCACTGACCCCAACGCCGCCGACAGTGACGGGGACGGCATCAACGATAGTGGTGAGACGAACAATGGGTCTGCTATCGATACAGATAGTGACGGGACTATCGACGCATTAGACGACGATAGTGACGGTGATGGGATCCTCGACAGTACTGAAGGTGCTGGAGACGCCGACGATGATGGGACAGCGAACTATCGAGACCTCGACTCTGATGGAGACGGCATCGACGACGAAGACGAGGACGCCCTCGGCACCGATCCGTACGATGCGGACTCCGACGACGACGGGATTCCCGACGGTGTGGAAACAACGCGACTAGACGGAACGGGCCCCGGCGAGGCAGTCGACACGGACGGCGATGGCACCATTGACGCACTCGATACCGACAGCGACGGCGACGGCACGGAAGACACGAACGAGGGAACTCGCGACAACGATGGTGACGGTACTCCCGATTACCGCGATCCGAAAGATGGGGACGGTCCAGACGGCGACCTTGACGGTGATGGCCTGACCAACAGCCAGGAACGAACGCTCGGTACTGACGCCAACGACGGCGACAGCGACGACGACGGGATTCCCGACAACGTCGAGACGAACGATGGAAACAACGTCGACACGGACGGCGACGGCAGGCTTGATGCAAAAGATACGGACAGCGACGGGGATGGTATTTCCGATAGTGAGGAGGGGACAGGCGATCCAGACGGTGACGGCACCGCGAACTACAGAGACGAGGATTCCGACGGTGACGGCATTCTCGACAACACCGAGGGAACCGGCGACACTGACAGTGACGGCACGGCGAACTACCTGAGCGCCGACGCGGACAGCGATGGCATTGACGACTCGGTGGAGGGAACTGGCGATCCTGACGCCGACGGAACGCCGAACTACGCGGACTTCGACAGCGATGGCGACTTCCGGAACGATGCAGAGGAGGGGACCAGTGACGCTGACGGCGACGGGACGCAGAATTACCTCGATACCGACAGCGACGGAAACGGTGTCCCGGACAGCAGGGACAGCGACGGGGACAACGACGGCGACGGGGTTCTGGACTACCTCGACACGGACGACCAGGACGGGCCGGACGGCGACCCCGACGGTGACGGACTGACGAACAGCAAAGAGGATTCACTTGGAACCGATACCCAGGATAGCGACACTGACGGAGACGGCATCAGTGACGGGACGGAGGCACCCGACGGAACGGCCGTCGACACGGACGGTGACGGGACCATCGACGCGCTGGACACCGACAGTGACGGTGACGGACTGTCCGATAATGTGGAGTCGAATCTAGGTACGGATCGAACGGATAGCGACTCCGATGGCGACGGGATCTCGGACGCTGTCGAGACGAACGACGGAAACAGTGTCGACACGGACGGTGACGGGACTATCGACGCGCGCGACACCGACAGCGATGGCGACGGGATCGCTGACAGCACGGAGGGAAGCGGCGACGCCGACGGGGACGGAACGGCGAACTACCGGGCTACGGACGCCGACGGTGACAGCATCCCGGACCGTATTGAAGGAGCAGCAGACGCCGACGGTGATGGGGATGCGAACTTCCTCGATACCGACAGTGACGGCGACGGTATCGACGATGTTGACGAGTACACCAACGACCCAGGTGCCGGTAACAGCGACAAGGACACCGACGACGACGGGGTTCCGAACTTCCTCGACACGGACAGCGACGCAGACGGGATCCCGGACACGACTGAGGGACAAAGCGACTCTGATGGGGACGGCATCCCGAACTACCTCGATGCCGACAGCGACGACGACGGCGCGTTCGATCTCAACGAAGGCACGGACGACGCGGACAACGACGGGGCGCCGAACTACCTCGACCCCGACAACCAGGTTGGGGGCGGGTTCGATCCCAACGGCGACGACGACAACGATGGTATCCCGAACCTCGTCGATGGGTTCGGTGACGCCGACGGCGACGGGGACCCGAACTACTTCGATACCGACGCCGACGGCAATGGTATTCCGGACAGTACTGAGGGCAGCGACGACGCCGACGGCGACGGGACCGGGAACAACGCCGATATCGATAACGACGGCGACAGGATCGACGACGACGTCGAGGGAACGGACGACGAAGACAACGACGGGACGCCTAATTACTTCGACCCCGATTCGGACGGGGACGGTATCGACGACGAGGTCGAAGGCGAGTCCGACGAAGACGGCGATACCACACCGAACTTCCTCGACCTCGATTCGGACGGTGACGGTATCGACGACAGTGCCGAAACTGCGAGCGATGCCGATGGCGATGGCACGCCGAACTTCCTCGACACCGACGCCGACGGTGGTGGGATTCCCGACAGCACGGAGGGAACCGGCGACCAGGATGGCGACGGCACGCCCGATTACCTCGACAGCGATACGGACGGTGACGGCATTGGAGACGGAACGGAAGGATCGAACGACCTCGACAGCGACGGGACGCCGAATTTCAGGGACGACGACTCGGACGGCGACGGGGTTCTGGATAGCACCGAGTCAGCTCTCGGAACCGACCCGCGTGATGAGGACTCCGACAGAGATGGAATCACTGACGACGTCGAGACGACGCGCCCAGACGGCACGGGGCCCGGTGAATCAGTCGACACTGACGGCGACGGCACCATCGATGCGCTCGATACCGACAGCGACGACGACCGAATCCCGGACAGCACAGAAGGAACTGGAGACCCCGACGACGATGGAACGGCGAACTACCGTGACGAGGACGCCGACGGTGACGGCATTGCCGACCTAGCCGAGTCCGACGGTGGGCGGTCGGTCGACACGGATGGTGACGGGACAGCGGACTATCTGGACACTGACAGCGACGGTGACGGGATTTCGGACAGAGCCGAAAGCGACACAGGCCTTTCTGTCTCGAGCCCACCGGCATACCTCGACAAGGACGCAGACAACGACGGGATACCGAACTATCGCGACACCGACGCTGATGGCGACGGTATCCCCGACAACACCGAGACCGATGACGACGCGGACGCGGACGAGTTGGCGAACTACCTGGACCGGGAGTCTGACGGCGACGGGATCAGCGACCGCGAGGAGACGGACGCCGATACCGACGGCGACGGGAACCCGAACTTCCTCGACACCGACGCAGACGGCGACGGCGTCGACGACGCGACCGAACAGACGCTCGGCACCGACTTCCTGAACAGCGACTCGGACGGCGACGGTATCGACGACGGTACCGAGACGTCTGACAACGACGGGACGGATCCCGGTCAGGCAATCGACACCGACGGCGACGGCACCATCGATGCCCTCGATACGGACAGTGACTCGCCCGGCCTGCCCGAGGTGAGTCCGGACAGCGAGGAGACCAGCAGCGACGAGGACGGAGACGGCATCCCGAACTACCGGGACACCGACTCGGACGGCGACGGCTTCGACGACGACGTTGAGGGGAACGATGACCTTGACAACGACGGGACGCCAAACTACCTCGACACTGATTCCGACGGCGATGGGATCAGCGACGCCGATGAGGACGCAATCGGGACCAACCCGTTCGACGAAGACTCTGACGCTGACGGGATCACCGACGATACCGAGGGTGCCGGCAGCGAGACCGACACCGACGGCGACGGCACCATCGACGCACTCGATGATGACGCGGACGGTGACGGGATTCCGGACACCGACGAGGGAGGTGGCGACAAGGACGGGGACGGCACACTGAATTTCAGGGATGATGATGCGGACGGGGATGGCGTCCCGGACAGCACTGAGGGGACGGTCGACACAGACGGCGACGGGACGGCCGACTTCCTCGATACCGACTCCGACGGCGACGGCGTGTCGGACAGCACCGAAGCCTCGTCCGCGACCGACCGGACGGACAGCGACACTGACGGCGACGGTATCGACGACGGCACCGAGACGACTCGTGTCGATGAGACTGGTCCCGGTGAGTCAGTCGACACGGACGGAGACGGGACCATCGACGCGCTCGATTCGGACTCCGACGGCGACGGCATCGACGACTCGACAGAGGGCGCGGGCGATACGGACGGTGACGGCACCGCAAACTACCGGGACCGAGACAGCGACAATCCCAACGACCAAGCTGGCGATGGTGATCTCGATGACGGGTCTGCTGATGAAGGAACGACGGACGTCGACGGGGATGGGACACCGAACTATCTCGACGACGACAACGACGGCGACAGCATTCCGGACGCAGATGAGGGGTCTCTCGGTACAGACCTGAACGATGCCGACTCTGACGGGGATGGCATCGACGACGGGACCGAGACGACTCGTACCGACGGGACCGGTCCCGGCGAATCGGTCGACACGGACGGGGACGGAACGACTGATGCACTCGACTCGGACTCCGACGGCGACGGCATCGACGACTCGACAGAGGGCGCGGGCGATGCGGACGGTGACGGCACCGCGAACTACCGGGACCGGGACAGCGACGATCCCAACGATCAAGCGGGTGATGGTCAACTGGACGACGGCTCGGGTACTGAAGGGACAACCGACACGGACGGAGATGGGACACCGAACTACCTCGACGACGACAACGACGGCGACGGTATCTTGGACACCGACGAGGACGAGAACGGCAATGGGTCACTTGATGCCGGCGAGACCGATCCGAACGACACCGACACCGACGGCGACGGGCTCTCGGACAGCACGGAAGGAGCCGACAGCGAGACCGATACCGACGGTGACGGCACCATCGACGCCCGCGACACGGACTCAGACGATGACGGCATCCCCGACAGTATCGAGGGCAACGACGACCCCGACGGCGACGGCGTTCCGAACTACCGGGACACTGATTCGGACGGTGACGGCATCGACGATACCGACGAGGACGAGGATGGAGACGGTGTGCTCGACACCGGTGAGACCGATCCGTATGATCCCGACACCGACGGCGACGGGCTCTCGGACAGCACGGAAGGAGCCGACAGCGAGACCGATACCGATGGCGACGGTACCATCGACGCTCGGGACACCGACTCCGACGACGACGGCATCCCCGACGACACCGAAGACCAGACTGCCGATGATGGGCAGGCAACCGACACCGACAGCGACAACACTCCAGACTACCGCGATGACGATTCGGATAACGACGGCATCGCTGACAGTATCGAAGGGTCCGACGACACCGACGGCGACGGCACGCCGGACTACCTAGACGAGGACAGCGACGACGACGGCATTCTGGACACCGACGAGGACGAGAACGGCGACGGGGTGCTCGACGCCGGCGAGACAGACCCGTACGACACCGACACCGACGGCGACGGCCTCTCTGACAGCACCGAGGGCGCTGCCAGCGATACGGATACCGACGGTGACGGCACCATCGACGCGCAAGATGGCGACTCCGACGACGACGGCATCGACGACAGCGTCGAGGGAGACGGTGACCCGGACGGGGACGGCGTCCCGAACTACCGTGACGGTGACAGCGACGATGCGAGTGACAGTACGTTTGACGGTGACGGCTCGCTCGACGACGGCTCGGCGACCGAAGGGACGGCCGACACAGACGGCGATGGCACCGCGAACTATCTCGACGACGATAATGATGGTGACGGCATCCTGGACACTGATGAAGACGAGAACGGCGACGGCAGCCTCGACGATGGCGAGACCGACCCGAACGACCCCGATACCGACGGCGACGGACTCTCCGACAGCCTCGAAGGGGCCGACAGCGAGACCGACACGGACGGCGACGGCGACATCGACGCCCGAGACACCGACTCCGACGACGACGGCATCGACGACAGTACTGAGGACCTGACCGCCGACGATGGAGAGGCGACGGATTCGGACGGCGACGGCGTCCCGAACTACCGCGACGGCGACAGCGACGATGCCAGTGACAGTACGTTTGACGGTGACGGCTCGCTCGACGACGGTTCAGCGACCGAAGGGACGACCGATACTGACAGCGACGGGACGCCGAACTTCATCGATTCTGACAACGATGGGGATGGTATCCTGGACGGCGACGAGGACGAGAATGGAGACGGCAGCCTCGATACCGGCGAAACGGACCCAAACGACCCCGATACCGACGGCGACGGTCTCTCGGACAGCGTCGAGGGTGCCGACAGCGAGACCAACACCGATGGCACCGGCGATATCGACGCCCGAGATACTGACTCCGACGACGATGGCATCGAGGACAGCGTCGAGGACGTAACTGCCGACGACGGTAGCGCGACTGACACGGACGGGGATAACATCCCCGACTATCGCGACGACGACTCGGACGGCGACGGTATCGCCGACAGTATTGAGGACCAGACTGCCGACGACGGTGACGCCACCGACACGGACGGCGACGGCACGCCCGACTTCCAGGACACCGACAGCGACGACGACGGCATCACGGACGACATCGAGGACGATACGGTGGCCATCGGCGACTCGCCGACAGACACCGACGGCGACAACACGCCGGACTACCTAGATACCGACTCCGACAACGACCGTATCGGCGACGATACGGAGGACCTGACCGACGACGATAGTCCGGCGACGGACACCGATGGCGACGGCACGCCGGACTACCGCGACGACGACTCGGACGGGGATGGCATCTCGGACGATGTCGAGGACGACGACAACACGGTGGGCAACGGCCAGGCCACTGACAGCGACGGCGACGGAATCCCGGACTTTCAGAGTACAGATTCAGACGGTGACGGCATTCCCGACACCGACGAGGACACGAACGCCAACGGCGTACTCGACCCGGGCGAGACTGACCCGAACCTCGCCGACACGGACGGTGACGGAATCGACGACGACATCGAGACGACCCGGGTCGACGGGACCGATCCCGGCGAATCGGTCGATACGGACGGTGACGGAACCATCGACGCCAGGGACACCGACTCCGACGATGACGGTATCCCGGACAGCACGGAGGGCGCTGGGGATGCCGACGGCGACGGGACTGCGAACTACCGGGACCGGGACAGCGACGATCCGACCGACCAGGCCGGTGACGGCCGGCTGGACGACGGCTCAGCCACCGACGGAACGGGCGATACCGACAGCGATGGCACGGCGAACTACCTCGATGCCGACAACGACGGCGACGGCATCCTGGACACCGACGAGGACGAGGATGGCGACGGGATCCTCGACACCGGCGAGACCGACCCGAACGATCCCGACACCGACGGCGACGGGCTCTCGGATAGTCTGGAGGGTGCCGACAGCGAGACCAACACTGACGGCACCGGCGACATCGACGCCAGGGACAACGACGCGGACGACGACGGTATCGAGGACAGCGTCGAGGACCTCACCGCCGACGACGGTAGCGCGACTGACACGGATGACGACGGCACGCCGGACTACCGCGATGCCGATTCGGACGGCGACGGTATCGCCGACAGCATCGAGGACCAGACCGCAAACGACGGTGACGCCACCGACACTGACAACGACGGTACACCCGACTTCCAGGATACGGACAGTGACGGGGACGGCATTGAGGACGATGTCGAGGACGACACCGAAGCGATCGATGACTCCCCGACCGACACGGACGGCGACAGTACTCCTGATTACCTCGACACCGACTCCGACGACGACGGCATCGACGACAGTACCGAGGATCTAACCGCCGGCGACGGGCAGGCGACGGACTCCGACGGCGACGGCGTCCCGAACTACCGTGACGGTGATAGCGACGATGCCAGCGACAGTACGTTCGACGGTGACGGCCAGCTTGACGACGGGTCGGCCACCGAGGGAACCACCGACACGGACGGTGACGGGACGCCGAACTACCTCGACGACGACAACGACGGCGACGGTATCTTAGACGGTGAGGAAGACGAGAACGGAGACGGCAGCCTTGATCCGGGTGAGACGGCCCCGAACGACGCCGACACCGATGGCGACGGTCTCTCGGACAGCACTGAGGGAGCCGACAGCGAGACTGACACCGACGGTGACGGCACCATCGACGCGCGGGATACTGACTCCGATAACGACGGCATCCCCGACAGCATCGAAGGGACGACCGATACCGACGGCGACGGCGTCCCGAACTATCGAGATACCGATTCAGATGGCGATGGCATCACAGACGGTGGCGAGGACAGCAACGGGAACGGGTCCGTCGACGCCGGTGAGACTGACCCCTATGCCGTCGACACGGACGGCGACGGCATCACGGACGACATCGAGACGACCCGGGTCGACGGGACCGGTCCCGGCGAACCGGTCGATACGGACGGCGACGGCACTATCGACGCACAGGACGACGACTCAGATGGCGATGGCATCGACGACAGCACGGAGGGCACTGGCGATGCCGACGGCGACGGGACAGCGAACTACCGGGACCGGGACAGCGACGATCCGACCGACCAGGCCGGTGACGGCCAGTTGGACGATGGCTCGTCTACAGAGGGAACGACAGACACTGACGGTGACGGAACGCCGAATTACCTCGACGACGACAACGACAGGGATGGAATCACCGACAGCAACGAGGACGAGAACGGTGACGGCGTGCTCGATAGCGGCGAAACGGACCCGAACGACGCCGACACTGACGGTGACGGTATCGACGACGACACGGAAGGCGCTGCCAGCGATACCGACACCGATGGAGATGGGACGATAGACGCCAGAGACGACGATTCCGACGACGACGGGATTCCTGACAGTACGGAAGGAGTCGGAGACGAGGACGGCGATGGGACGGCGAACTATCGCGACGACGACTCAGATGGAGACGGTATCCCCGATTCCACGGAAGGGACCGACGATGTCGACGGTGACGGGACGCCGAACTACCTTGATTCCGACAGCGATGCTGACGGTATCTCCGACTCCGAGGAGGGAACTGAAGATGACGACGGTGATGGTACCCCGAACTATCTCGATGCGAACGATGAGGACGGCCCAACGGGTGACACAGATGGTGACGGGCTGACAAATAACGAAGAAGAGACGCTCGGAACAGACCCCACCGATAGCGACTCCGATGACGACGGAATCGATGACTCCGTCGAAACTGATGGGGGGACTGCCGTGGACACCGATGAGGACGGCGACATCGACGCCCTCGATACGGACTCTGACGACGACGGCATCTCAGACAGTGCTGAAGGAACGACCGACACTGATGGCGACGGGACACCGAACTACCGAGACACCGATTCGGACGGTGATGGTATCCCCGACAGTACCGAGGGTACGACTGACTCTGACAGTGACGGTGTCCCTGACTATCTCGATTCAGACAGTGACGGCGACGGTATCAGCGACGGTACCGAGGGGACCGATGATGTCGACGGTGACGGCACGCCAAACTATCTGGATACCGACAGCGACGATGACGGAATCCCAGACGGGACAGAAGAAGCCACAGATGCCGACGGTGACGGAACACCAAACTACCTGGACACTGACAGCGACGGAGACGGGATCCCAGACAGTACAGAAGGCACTGGAGATGTCGATGGCGACAGCACGTCGAACTACCTCGATACTGATTCAGATGGTGACGGGAAGCTCGACGCTGGCGAAGGAACTGGCGATTCCGACGGCGACGGGACGGCGAACTATCTCGACCCCGACGACGACGATGGTCCGGACGGTGACAGCGACGACGATGGGCTGAGCAATACCGAAGAAACAGCACTGGGAACCGATCCCGACAGTGCTGACTCGGACGGAGACGGAATCAACGATTTCATCGAGACCGACGAAGGGATCCCCGTCGACACTGACGGCGACGGCACCATCGACGCGCTCGATACCGACGCCGACGACGATGGCATCGGTGATGGCACGGAAGGCACAGAAGACAGAGACGGCGACGGAACGCCGAACTACCGGGACACCGACAGCGACGACGACGGAATCACCGATACTACCGAAGGAGCGACCGACTCCGACGGCGACGGTGTCGCCGACTACCTGGATACCGATAGCGATGGTGATAGCATCCCCGACAGTACAGAGGGGGTCGGCGACGCTGACAGCGACGGGACGCCGAACTACCTCGATTCCGACAGCGACGGTGACGACATTCCCGACAGTACCGAGGGAACCGACGACGCCGACAGCGACGGGACGCCGAACTACCTCGACACTGACGCGGACGGTGACAGCATTCCCGACAGTACCGAGGGAACCGACGACGCCGACGGCGACGGGACGCCGGACTATATCGATACTGATAGCGACGACGACAGGGTGCCGGACAGTCAGGAGGACTCACTCGGCACGGACCCGACCAGTGCCGACTCTGACGGCGATGGAATCAATGACTTCATCGAGACCGACGGCGGCGACTCGGTCGATACCGACGGGGATGGAACCATCGACGCGCTGGACAGCGATAGCGATAGTGACGGCATCCCCGACAGCACCGATGGAACTAGTGACGCTGACGGAGATGGCACGCCGAACTACCGCGACACTGACGCTGATGGCGACGGCATCCCCGACAGCACCGATGGAACCAGTGACGCCGACGGAGATGGCACGCCGAACTACCGCGACACTGACGCCGATGGCGACGGCATCTCCGACAGCACGGAAGGGACCGACGACGCCGACAGCGACGGGACGCCGAACTATCTGGACGACGATTCCGACGGCGACGGCATCCCCGATGGCACCGAAGGCACTGCCGATATCGACGGAGATAGCACGTCGAACTACCTAGATACGGACGCCGACGGCGACGGGACGCCAGACAGCGAGGAGGGGCCCGGTGACGCCGACGGCGACGGCACACCCAACTATCTCGACCCTGACGACGATGACGGCCCGGACGGCGACAGCGACGACGACGGCCTGGACAACGACGAGGAACGGGCTCTGGGCACCGACCCGAACAGCGCCGATTCGGACGGTGACGGTATCGACGATCGTATCGAGACCGACGGCGGTGATACGGTCGATACCGACGGCGACGGAACCGTCGACGCCCTCGACACTGACAGCGACGACGACGGAATTCCCGACAGCATCGAGGGGACGGCGGACACAGACAGCGACGGGACGCCGAACTACCGCGACACCGATGCCGACGGGGACGGGATTCCCGACAGCACGGAGGGAACGACGGACACGGACGGCGACGGGGTGTCGAACTACCGGGATACTGACAGCGACGGGGACGGTATTCCAGACAGGGCAGAGGGTACCGACGATGCCGACGACGACAGCACGCCGAACGCGTTCGACAGAGATAGCGACGGTGACGGCATCCCCGACGCCACAGAGGGGGCCGACGACGTGGACGGTGACGGCACGCCGAACTATCTCGACCCCGTCGACACCGATGGACCCGACGGCGACACCGACGACGACGGACTGACCAACGGTGAAGAGACGACACTCGGGACGGACCCGAGCGACGCTGACTCAGACGGAGACGGAATCAACGACTTCGTCGAAACTAACGGTGGCAGCGCCATCGACACGGACGATGATGGGAGCATCGACGCGTTGGACACGGACGCCGACGGAGACGGCATCCCAGACAGCACGGAAGGCACCACCGACGCAGATGGCGACGGGACGCCGAACTACCGTGACACTGATAGTGACGGTGACGACATCCTCGACAGCACCGAAGGGACAACCGACTCGGACGGTGACGGGACGCCAGACTACCTCGACCCCGATACGGACAGCGACGACGGGGGCGACAGTGGGGACGGAGATGACAGCGATGGTGGAGACAGCGGGGATGACAGCGATGGTGGAGACAGCGGGGATGACAGCGATGGTGGAGACAGCGGGGATGACAGCGATGGTGGAGACAGCGGGGATGACAGCGATGGTGGAGACAGCGGAGATGACAGCAACGACAGCGAAGACAGCAGTGACGGGGACGAGCGTGATGACACCGACGGCGATGGCCTGACTGACGAGGAAGAGCGGGCCCTCGGGACGGAGGTGAACAGCACTGACTCGGACGGAGACGGTATCGCTGATAGCGTCGAGACGAGTGGCGGCAGGTCGGTCGATACGGACGCCGACGGAACCATCGATGCGCTGGACACGGATGCCGACGGGGATGGAATTCCCGACAGTCTCGAAGGGACGGCGGATACAGACGGCGACGGTACGCCAGACTACCGCGATACCGACAGCGACGGTGACGGCATCCCCGACAGTACCGAGGGAACCGACGACACCGACGGTGACGGCATCCCGAACTACCGGGATACTGATTCGGACGGGGACGGTAGGCCAGACCGGATTGAAGGCACGAGCGACGTAGACGGCGACGGGAGGCCTGCGTATCTCGACCCAGTGAACGACAGCGTCGATGGGGACGGCGACCCAGAATCCAGTGCGACACCGACTGCGACGCCGACCGGCTCCGCGCCTGCCGACCACGGGAGCTGTGAGCTGTTCGGACTCGACTTCGGGTCGTTCGTCGTGTGCTGGTACTGGTGGTTCCTCGCAGCCACCGCTGGACTGGTCCTCGTCGGCTACCGCGCCTGGCAACGAGAGACACTCAGTGTCATCCTCGGCGTCGGGGCAGACAGTTATGACGATGGAACCGGAGGTGAGGGCGATGAGTGATAGCTCTGAGCCCAGCGAGGACGCTGTCCGGTGGACGGGCCGTCTCGCCGCGGCGGGGCTGGGTATCGCCACAGTCGTGGGGACTGTCGCCGCTCTCGGCATCTCCTTGCCCGGGTCGGTGTACTGGCTCGGTATCGTTGTCGCACTCGGCGGGATACTCGGTGCCACAGTGGTCATCTCCCGAGCGTCGAGCGCGAGGGACGCTCTCGGAGTGATAGCCGCAGTGTTCGGTGTCCTACTATGTGGGTACGGCGTTGAGAACGGGGTGCTCGTGGCCACGGTCGTCGGTGTACTGTTCCTAGTTGTGGGCGCTACTGGCGTCGTCGTTGACACACGGCCTGAGAAAGACTGAGACGGGAGCAACGGTATTGTGCGAACGGTGTCCCGATCCGGGAAACGACTATAGATAGCTTCTATCAGAATGTATCGCACAAGATGGATGGCGCGTCGAGGGTCGTAAACTCGCCTATGAATGGGAAAACGCAGAAAAAATCGTCGTGCCACAGGTCGTAGTCAACGGGCTGAGAGGACCGACGACAAGTAGTCACGACAGCACAAACAACCGGAACGGACGGAAAAACCGGGCCAGGGCACGCCGGGTATTGTCCCGGACGAACGCCCACGCTCCGATTTTCGACTCGTCGAGATGCCACTGGTTGCCGTCCCTGTAGGCGGTATCTGCCCGCTCGTGGTACTCCAGTGCCTCGCGGACGCGTGACTCGGTCATGTCACAGGCGTCAGCGAGTTCCGGGGCCGTCTTCGGGCCGTCTTTCAGTTCCTCGGCGACGAGGTGGCCAACCTGCATCGACAGGAACACCTCACTGGAGTCGGCCTCAACCATCCCGTCGTCATTCGACCGGATGCCCTCCCGGAGGCTATAGAGTGCGTCCAACGCGAGCCAGCCACCGCCGCCGACCCCGACCGCTGCGACTGTCGTGTCTCCCTGCACCCAGTAAGCAAGGCCACCGGCAGGCATGGCGACGAGACCGAGCGCGAGTCGGACGTCGCGTTCGTCCAGTCCGGGCAGCGGACGCGCGAGTTCGACGGACTCACCCACGAGCACGATGACTGTGACGACGATGGCCTGCGACCAGGTAAAATCGAACACGACGCCGAACAGCGCGACCAGCCCCACGGCGTAAGCGGCACGACGGACGGGGCTGGTGCCCGGCAGGGAATCAGTCAGGGACGCCATGTGTTGAGGGAGGGTTCGACGGTCCCTAATGGCCACGGGACGCTAATGGGCCCGAAAACGGTGCAGTGGGTTTAAACGAGTCACGCTGGGGGGCTATCCAATAGCGTAGTCTGTTTGCTGAACTCCTCCTCTTTACTGAGCAGTTGGACGAATACTTGAGCGTGTCACCACCACCATCCCGCTGTGGCCCTGACACGTGAATCTTGACGTACTGTCTTCCGGCAGATCGCCCAGCTATCCTACGTCGATTGGCCCACGTATGAGTCGAGCCCGCTGTTCGATCGCACGTCGCTGCCCGGAGTAGAATCGGATGTTCGTCTCGTTGCGGAAACCTCGTTCCAGCATGACGATCACGATACCGTTGATCAATTCGTCCCTGCAGTGCCGCTCGCATACGTCCAATTCGATGCTCACAACCAATATGCAGGCTTGACGAGCTACGAGATGGAGACACTGTTTCGCCTGTTCCTGCTGAAAGAATGCCACGGCTGGGACCACGAAACTGCCCTCGTCGAATACCTCACCAAACACCCCGATCTCTGTGATCAACTCGGCCTAGAGTCAGTGCCGAATCAGTCGACACTCTGGCGCAGCTGGCACCATCTGTTCACTGCTGCTCTCCAAGACACCGTCGAGACAGCAGCGCGGACCATCCTCATTAAAGCGCAAAATGTGGGCGTCTCAGTCCCGCGCAAACCAGAGCGTCAGAGCCGCAGATACGATACTGAGGATACGGAATCAGACCCATCTGACCAAACCGTATTAGAGCAGGCTGAGACAGTCACTGAGCAGGTGAGTCGCGTTGCGTTTCCAGCGTTCTCACTGGTCTGTGGCGAGGGCTGTGAGATCCACGAGAACGCCTACTGGGACTTACAGACGTATCTGGGGCTTCGAGAGAACTTAGCCGCCAATGAGGCTCGGGCGTTCAAGGCCCGCGAAATCGCCTCCCAGATCGGCGTCGACGAGGGTGCAGTCAGCACTGCGCTCTCGCGGCTGAAGGATCGTGGTCTGGTCGAACACAAGGCGACGTACTGGGCGATAACCGACGACGCCGAGCGACTCGACGGATACAGCGGATACGAACGAGCAACGGCGCTGTTCAACGACCAACTGGGTGCGGAGGACAAGGATTCCTGGCGCGAGCACACACCGCAGGAATCACACCCGAGCGTCGAGGACGAATAGTGACCGACGAAGAGACACCAGTTTTCGAACGTGGCGACGTCGTCTACGGGGCTAATCCGTTCAAAGGTGACGAGGACGCTCGGCCCTGGCTTATCCTCTCGAATCACGAAGGCCGTCCGTTCCACGGCGACCAGTATATCGCGCTAACGTTGACGTCGAAATCCTGGATGGACGGTCTCATCGACATCCCCAGAGAGAGTTAGCTTCGCGGTGGGACACCCGATGAGAGCCGAATCGTCCCGTGGAGCGTCCAATCGATCGATCATGAAGACATCGACTTCTGGCAGGGTCGTCTTGATAGCGACCTTGTCGACAGGGCGGTCGCTGCCCTCGTCGAAGAACTGGTGTCCATGACCCGATGAAACCCTCAATTCCGTCGTGCAGGGTAGGGTTCTGATCGGCTGGCTCCGACAGAATGACGGGCTCCTATTCGGTCCGTCTTTGTGATTCTATTCGGTCTGGGAGTTCGCTGCTGCCAGCACGCGACCGATATAGATCTGCCTCCAGATGAGCCAGGCGCCGAGACCGATCCCGAGCAGCCCGAGACTGGTGATTCCGACCGCGTCCCAATGTGTCTTGGCGAGGGCGCAGTCCAGTGTTTCCGTTGCACAGGCACCGAACAGATGCTGGGTGATGGCGCCCGTGTAGACGAGCCAGCCGCCGATGGCGACGGAGCCGACACCGGCCACGGTCTTCGACACTGCTTCCTGGACCGTGGGCGGGTCCGCAATAATCGCTGCCTGCACGTCCTCACGCGGCCCGGCTAGCTGTGAAAGAACGGCCGCCCCGAGGAGGAGCAGTGCAGCCGGGGCGATGACGAATCCAATCGACCACATACCGATGATGGCGAGCCCCGTCATCAAGAGGGCGGTCACCCAGACCAGCGGCGTCCGATTCGTCCACGCACCGAGTGAACCGGTGAGGGCGAGCAGAATGCTGAAGAGCACCCAGCCGGCGAAGAACGCGTCAGCAAGCGGGTTTGGCGATAGGAGCAGTCCGGCTGCGACGATGGTGCTGAGGACAGCGAGACCGCTCAACATACGGGCACCGGTCGTCGCTGTGGAGGGCTGGACCGCTGGGGCCATACGAAAGACTAGTGGGGTAAACTCCTAATAGGGTATCGGTGACCCACTCATACTCACGAGGATTCATGTTCTACTGCAGGAAACGGTGGTTCCACGGTGTGATTCATGAAACAGCGATTCCAGAGATGGTTTAGTTCTCCACGGCGAGACGATCGGTATGGTCCACTGTCCTGACTGTGGGACGACGCTCGAGGAGACAGCTGATATCGAGTTCGTGGAGATGGATGCCACGACGGGATTCCTGAAAGCATCGAAACGGTTCTATACGGCCAATTGTGCGGCATGTGGCACGGTTCTGGGGAGCGGCGTTGCCGGGGCGAAAGCGGGCGGTGGAGGCGGTGGTGCTGTCTGAGAGAATAAGAACTATACCTGTGTCTGCAGAACCTGAGAGCGATGGTTCATTGCCCTGAATGTGAGACGACGCTCTCCGAGAAAGCCGATGTCGAGTTTGTCGAGATGGACGCGACGACGGGCTTCTTCAAGGCCTCAAAACGGTTTTATCTGGTGGCCTGCACCGACTGCGGCGTCGCGATCGGCAGCGGTGTCGCGGGCGCGAAGGCCTGAACACGACTACACGCGGACATAACCCTCGCCGGTGCGAAATCACCGATGGTGGACTTCCGCGGTGATCTCGGTGGCCGGTCGAAGTTGAATTGACGGAATGAACGTCAGCGGCCCATCGGTGGTCACGTCAAGGGTGACGTGGCCGACCATTGTTGCCAGCGCTAACGTCAACTCCTGACGGGCGAAGTCGGCACCGATACAACTGCGGGGTCCGCCGCTGAACGGGAAGTAGGCGTACTCCGGGCGGTCGACGCTGCGGGTCCATCGGTCGGGAACAAACTTCTCCGGTTCGTCCCAGAATCGCTTGTCTCGATGAGGGACCCACTGGGGAATCAGAAACTGGGCCGCTGGGGGCAACTCGTAGCCATCCAGCGTCACAGATTCAGTCGCCTGCCGGTTGATACCTGTCGTCGGCGGGTAGAGTCGGAGGGTTTCATCGACGACATATTGCGTGTATTCGAGGGCGTCGTAGTCCGCGATGGTTGGCCGGTCCCCCTCGACAACTTGGTCGTATTCCTCGCAGAGGGACTCATACACGTCGGGATGGTCGGCAAGCAGATACCAAACATGGGTGAGCGCACCCGAGGGGGACTCGTGGCCTGCCAATAGGAATGCAACCAAGTTCTGCTTGACCTCTGTACGTGTCAATTCACCATCTTCGTGGGCGGCAAGCAACATCGCGCACACGTCCTCGTTGGTCTCTGTCTCTGCATATTGCCGTTCGGCGACAAGGTCCTCGACAAACGTATCAAGATGCTGTACCGCTCGACGGAAGCGGCGCTCTGTTGGCGTCGGTATCCAGTCCGGGAGCAACTGGCCGGGTCTGCGGAAGTTGGTCCGGTCAACGAACGCGTCTGCTGCTTCAATAACTACGTCCTCCTGCCCGCGAATGTCCTCATTGAGAAGTGTCTCAGCTAAAATCTGAACCGTCAGCCGGCGAATCTCGGGATGCAGGGCGAATCGCTCACCCTCGTCCCACTCGTCGATAAATCGCGCTGTCACCGCCGCCATGCGGTCGCCATAACTGGTGATGCTCTCACGGGTGAACGCCGGATGTGACGCTCGTCTGAGGCGTTTCCACCGCTCACCCGTTGCGGTCGTCATAGCCGCATCTTCAATTCCCTCGAAGGATTGTTGCTGTTCCGGGCCGATGGTGAACTTGTGCTGGTCCTCGACGAGTATCTGCTTGATAAGTTCCGGGTGGGTCACCATGTACAGGGACTCGTCCATGAAGCGGAGGCGAACGAGGTCCCCGTGGGTAGCCCACGATTCCATCGCTCTGACCGGGTCCCGAGAAAATGCTAATCCGTTGCCTAGGATCGGGATACCAGCTGGAGATGGTGGATCCCCAGTCTCGCTCATATCACCGTCTTTCGGGTGCGCCGTCTTAACACTATTCCGCCGTGGCCCGGACAGAACCATGCTGGCCCTTATTGTGACAAACGTATACGGTTCGCGGTTGGTCCGGAAACGACGTACTACAGTCCGTATGCAACGGTACTGCTACGGGATGAGGCGAGACAATCAACCCACGTTTCGTCGACAGGAGTTCGTCAGTCCTCGCCGGCAGCCGAGACGGCAGCGTCGTTCGCCGGTGTGGTGCTGTCGGACTCATCCTGGTCTACGTACTTGATCTGCCAACCGGTCGCGCCCATGAACAGCAAGACGATCGGCGAGAAGATACCGAAGAAGTAGTAGGGGGCATACTGCACGGTTGGAACACCAAGCACCCCGGACATGTAGACCGCCCCACTGGTCCAAGGGACGAGCGCGCTCGTCGTCGTCCCGGCGGCTTCAACGGCACGTGAGAGGTTCTGAGATTTCAGTCCTTGCTCGCTGTAGAGGTTCCGAAGCGACATCCCTGGTACGACGATACTGATGAACTGTTCGGCGGCGAGAACATTCATCAAGAAGGCCGAAAGAGCAGTCACGCCGGTAGTACTACCAGCACCGTGACACATACGAGCCAGATGATGGGCGAGCACCGCGAGAATTCCGGTTCGTTCGAACATCCCACCAAGAGAGAGCGCGGCGATGACTATGGTGATGGCCCACGCAGCGTCGGTCATCCCGCCGCTCTCTAGCAGGCCGTTGACGAGTTCCATGCCCGTCTCAGGGGCTGTCCCGTCCAGCGCTGTAGACCACACGGTGGCGAAGTCAGTGCCCTGTACGATCATCGCTGTCGGAGCACTTGCGAAAATGCCGGCACCGAGCGTCGGGATTGGTGGAATCCCGTAGATGGCAAGTCCGAAGATGAGGACTAACGGCATGAAGACGAGTGGCGTCACGACATAGGAACCCTCAACGGCCGACTGAATCGCCGCGATACGACCATCAGGGATACTTCCGGAGACACTCAACCCAAGTACCGCGTACAGTACAACTGAGATCCCCAACGCGAGCGTGGAGCCAGGTCGCATAGCGCGGATGTGGTCGTAGAGATCGGTGTCTGTCACCGCCGCCGCGAGGTTCGTGGTATCCGACAGGGGGGACAGTTTGTCACCGGTGTATGCACCCGTGAGGATAGCGCCAGCGGTCATCGGAGCGGGAATGCCAAGACCGGAGCCAATACCGATGAAGGCGACGCCGAGCGCGCCGACAGCGGTCCACGAGGAGCCGATTGTCATTGTGATACTTGCGATGAGGATCGCAGTCAACGGGAGGAATATCAGAGGAGTAAGCAGCTCTACCCCGTAGTACATGAGTGTTGGAATCGTCCCTGCCAGTATCAGCGTAGAGACAAGCGTGTAGGCGAGAAAGATGATGAGGATCGCTTGCATCCCCATGAGGAGACTGTCACTGATGCCGTCATACAACTCTTCCCACGAAATCCCGAGGCGATACCAAGCGAACAGTCCAGTGAAGGCAATACCCCACAGTAATGGAAATTGTGGGCTGAGTCCGAATACAACGATTCCGACACTGAGAAAGCCGATCATCCCTATAATGGGAACGAACGATTCAGTGAGAGTTGGTCGGTCCTCCGGTGAGATCTCTTCAAACTGACGAGGCTTGAACTCTACCATTTACCGGTCTCCTTTCGCATCTTTTGTCTGGCCACGCCGATTCCTGCATTCACTCTCTGAATGACGAGTGGAGATGTCATGTATGAACTATCATGGAATATTCCCGAGAGAATCTAACCGCTCCATATGGAAATGCAATTATATGTATATAGCTGTTGATCACTCTTATGCATTGTTTTCTGCGCCCGGTAGCTACATCCTTCACATGTTAGCGTACAAGAGAGAGTGCCGTGTCGATATCTCCATGCCAGGGGTTACTGTGTCCGGGCAGGAGCGTCACCGACCCCAATCCTTCGAAGCGAACGAGCGATGCTTTGGCTTCCTCGTGGTCATCGTCGGCCGAACCGAGTAGTTGCGGGTCTCCCTCTTGTTGCGTGAAGATATTCCGCGTGGCGAGTGCATCGCCACAGAAGAGGACGTCGCGGTCCTTTATGAACAACGTACATGACCCCGGGGTTCCCTCTACAGGTCAGTCAAGCGAGTGGGATGCTTCCTCTTTTGTCTCGTCTTCCACCGAGACTTCGTCACCAAGTTGGGCATTCGGGAGCGTGAGTGCAACCACGAACCCGGTTGCCATAATCAGTATTGCTGCCAGGAATACCGCGCTGAAGCTGTTTTCAAGCGCGGTTATCACGACCTGGAGCGCTTCCAGCGACAGGTCGATGAGTATTGACGGGGTAATTTCTCCGCTGGCTTCGACGAGCCGGTGCCTCGTCGTTTCATCGAGGTTAACGGCCGATATATCGGATCGGACCCTGTCTCAACCGTGCGAGACCCAGTTTTCGAAGTTGTCCGATTGGTACTGATGGAGGAGGGGTTGAAGGGAGAATTCCATATCTACCTTTTAGTCAAAGATTTCGACCAGAGAAACTCTAATCTCTGAAAGGGAAGATCTACACGATCCGGAACCCATATGTATAGACGATCTGCTCATCACAGTCCACAGTTTCAGTCACAAGAGCGAAGGTATAAACAGCTGTCTCCGGTTCCCTGGGATATGTCTGGCCTCAAACAGTTGCTCTCTGGACCACCTTTTGAACAGTACGACGAGGGACGATTCTTTCGGGCACTTACTGAATCTCTCGAGAGATGGAAACAGAACGACCTCTACAGACGAAAGCTAGAACGCTCCGAGGTCGATGGTCCGGTAACGTCGTGGGGCGATGTACATCAGTTACCGACGATCGGAATGCGGGAATTTAAGCAGCATCCAGAAGAGCTTGCGATCGACGAACTCAACCCGGACCAAGCACTCTACAGTAGTGGGACGACCTCCGAGTCGAAGAGTTTTGCTGCTCGATCGACAAAGACACTAGAGATACACCAGGGCAACTTAGCATCGTTCTCACGAGCCATCATCGGCGACGTTGATTACGCTGCCGCACTTGGTGTCCCTCGTGGCGATCTGGCCCGACTCCCCGCAGATGTGAGTCGCCGTGCTCTGTTCAGATATCTACTCTGGCTGATGGAGCCACACGATGCGTCGTTTTTCCTGCGCGTCAGTGGTAACAAGGAGATCGAGCCGGAGTACGACCGTCTCTATGAATATCTCGACCAACACAGCGGTAAGGGGGTGCTGAAGGGATCTACATCCGGGATCGCTGCCTTCTGCAATTATCTGGAGGAGCAGGATGCATCCCTTGATCTTGGCGAAGACGGGATGGTCATAACTGGTGGTGGATGGAAAGGTCAATCAGAGATGACACGAGATGAGCTTCGGACGTTAATCGCGCGTCAGTTTGGGATACAGGAGGAGAACCAACTTGACTTCTATAGTGCGACAGAGTTTACATTCTTCACCGGGAGCAAGCCGGGGGACGATAACCCGAGTCTGAAGCGCGTTCCCGCGCAGGCCTATTGTTATATTGCTGATATCGAGACGTTCAGGACACAAGGTGTCGTTGAACCAGTGGCGAACGGAGAAGAGGGTCTGCTTGTCGTCGTTGATCCACTCAACCGAAGCCACCCAGGAGTGATTCTAACGGACGATGTGATGCGAAAAATCGGGGGTGAATACGGTCAAGACGTACGAATCGATCACATGGGACGCTCAACGAGGATATAGGGTCTCTCGGCCTTATTGAATTCCTCCGCCGCTGGCATCCGGAATAGACGCTTTACTTGGTACTTACAGTTAAATCAGATTGAAACCAGCAGACATACAAAACCGCAAGACTCGAAAAGGGGTTCAACAGAACCGAACACACTCATTGGGAAAGCCTAAAATGGCAGGCGAATAACATAATTCTTATGTCCGCTATCGAACGTCTTGTTCGACATGACCCACTCACCTACGATTCGACATCCTTCTTCGATGCGGTGAACGCCGCACTGACAGAGTGGCGAAAGAACGACCGCTATCGGCAGAAACTGGAGCAATCTGAGTTCACCGACGATATCGAGTCTTGGGCTGATGTCCATTCCCTTCCCACAATAGATATGCGGGAATTCAAGACACGTCCCGAGGAACTCGCTATCAAAGAGTTAGACCTTGAGAAAGCCTTCTACAGTAGTGGAACGACATCCGATACGAAGAGTTTCGCTGCACGGACGGATCGTGGAATCGAGTGGGAGAAACATAAGACGGAACGATATGCCGACGAACTGATTGGCGATGTGGATTACTCTGCTGTACTTGCGCTTCCGGTTCCTGAACTTGAGAAATTACCGACTGACATGAGTCGCCGCGGCATCTTCCGGAAAATCCTCTGGGTGAAGGGCGACAAGTCGAAGTATTACCTCGAGATCGAGGATGACGCGATGGTCCCTGATTTCGAGAAACTACTGACTGACCTCAAACAGCAGAACGGCCGTGGTATTCTACAGGGCGCGACCACACAAGTCCATGACTTCTGTGAATTCCTCGCTGAGCGGGATGAATCAGTTGATCTTGGCGAAGATGGTGTTGTTCTGGTCGCCGGCGGGTGGAAAGGCGAACAGCATAAAACTAAGAAAGAACTGCGAGCGGACTTTGCTGAGTATCTCGGAGTACAGCCAAAGAACGTGATGGACGTCTATGCGACCACTGAATTCACCTTCTTCACCGGAAACAAGCCGGGTGACGATACTCCTGATCTGAAACGTCTCCCATCTCAGGCCTACGGCTACGTCGCCGATGAAGAAGCGTTCCACAAACGCGGCGTCGTCGAACCAGTGGACGTAGGAGAGACCGGTTTCTTGGTCATCGTTGACCCAACAAATCTCGATTACCCAGGGATCATCCTGACTGACGATATCGTCCGTAAGCACGGCTCGGCATATGGTGAAGATACTAGGATTGAATATGTTGGACGAGCGGAATGAATACGTATAATCCATGAGTAGAGAAGGCGATTCCAAGCAACTACAGGCACAGTATCGAGGCGGATGCAGGGTTGAGAACATGGAGTCCGCCGATCGGGCGGACGATATCCCGAACGAGATCCCCGCGGAGGCCTACGTTCTTGAAGAAACTGAACAGAAGTCATTCCCCGAGAACCCCCGTCGTGCAATCCCCGACGAACAGCCACTCACAGATCTCTCACCGGATCGCCGGGTCGAACTCCTCTCTGAGATGGTTACCGTGTACGCCGACCGACTAGCCACTGCTGAGGTGCTCGAGAGCCTCGAGGAGATCACCGGCGAGTCTCGGGACATGCTTGAATACGACATCCAGGTAATCCGGATGCTATCCGATCCAGACGTGTTGTATTCAATGTATGATGTGGGGGATACGAACCTCGCTAGATTTATCGAAGAATGGCGAGAAGCAGACGGCTTCTACCAGAGAGCAACATCTCTGGGACGCGGTGTGAACATTAATGCCGGCCACAACGTCAGCACGGTTGTTGTACCTGAGATTTGGCAAGTACTCTCCGGAAATGCCGTTCTCCACAAGATGCCCTCGAGCGATCAGGTCACGCTTCGTGTACTCCACGATGTCTACGCCGAGTACGACAACCCTGTAGCGAATACCTGTCGAATTTCTTATTGGCCTGGCGGGAGCGAAGATCTTGAGGAGAACCTGTTCGCATCAGACTACGTCCTCGCATGGGGTGATGACCCAACGATTGACGCGATCCGGTCTCGACTCGCACCAACGACCAAGTTCGTTCCATTCCACTTCGAGTTCGGCACATATCTCGTTGATGCGGAGACCCAGCACGATTACGACCGCGAACTGCTTCAGCGAATAGCAGCGGACTTCTCATGGGGAGATCAACTCCTTTGCTTCTCCCCGCTCGTCATGGTTATTGAGGATACGGATGCCACTACAGACTTCTTGACCGATCTCGCCACTGTCTTAGAAGAGTACGAAGCCGAATATAATATGGGGGCGGTCCCAGACAAAGAGCGGATGGGAATCACGCGATCAAAGAAAACCGCAAGAGACTACGGGAATCTAATCTCTGACTGGGAGAACAAGACTACTATCGTCCAGCGAGACGGCCTTGAACGTTCCGACATCTCTGAATTCCATAGCTTCCGCTACATCCAGGCTCACCGGGTGGATAGCCTTGAGGAATCTTTGGACGAGGTCGGCCACGTCAGAAATCTTCAGGAATTTATCCTCGCGACGAGTGAGGAGAGTCGCCAGGAGCTCAGAGAACAGATTCTTGAGACGAACGCCAAGCGAATTGTCTCTCCTGGGGGCGCACCGCCAACACTCCCGATCCCGTGGGACGGAAAGCACGCTGTCAATGAACTCGTTCGATGGGTAACGGACGAATACCATCATGAACAGGCGTGACTGATCGGGCGCTTACATCTCGACAAGTATCGGTGAGGTGTATGCTCTCTTCTATAATAGCGCGGCGTCTCCCGGTTCTGAGAAGGCGACTCACGTAATGAACTTCAGGGCTGCGTTCGATCGCGTGCTTGATGACCTTGCGGTAGAACACTCATTCGGCTATCCAGACTTCCAGAGTTCGGAGTTCTTCGAGTTTGAGTCAGCAGAATTCCTCCTCAACGAACAGCTCCGTGTGTATGGCGTCCATATCCACAGCTACCTGGGACAGCGATCGTTTTGCTTCTTCAAGAACGCCGGCTTCTATTCGGACTATCTGCAGATAATGAATGCCTCTGTTCTCGGTGCGAACGCCGCGATGGTCGCAATCGACAGATGATGTCAAGAACGAGGGGTCAGAAACCATTCGTTCCTCCGACGACCTTCGAACGCTGGTCCGAGGAAGTTCCTGCTGACCAATTCAGATGGAATCGCGCATTACATCCCCTCTATGCTGGATGTAGTTTCAACTTCACGCCCTGGTATTTTGTATCGCGGTAAATGATATACGAGTTCATTTAGTGCGATAATCCGGCCCCAGAAGCCTCTAAAATCCATAATTCTGGCGATCGTCCGAATACTTCGAGTGGTCCTGATTATGCTCGTAATCACGACCACTTTGAAGTATCCCGCCGCTGTCGGGGAAGCACGAATGCTACAACCGCCTCACGACGCCGCTTCCCCCAGGTAGAGCCGCCAAGAACGGGGTTCGATATCTTTCTGGGTATCCTCAGCTGAGCTCAGGGCGATACCGAAGAAAAGGATTCGATATAGGACTAATAACCTCAATCTATATTAAGACACAGCCGGAACGATGTTGTATGACCGAAGACGGATCGAACTCCGAGAGCCTGATGAACCGTCAGACCACGGGTGAAGACCGCGCGCGGATGGTCGCCCGACAGCTGTCGGAGCCGCGAACGGCAAACTGGATCGCCTCTGAAGCGGGATGGTCACACGAGCCAACGAAGCGCGTTCTCGAGCGGCTCGTCGACGACGGGATCCTCCACCGGGACGAGAGCGGTATACACACCACGTACTACCCTGATTATCGCCGTCAAGCGATGCAGGAGGCGATGCGTCTTCGGGACAGCGGGCACACTGTCGAGGAACTCACGGACCGTCTCGCCGATATGAAGACGCAGATCCGCGACTGGGAGGACGAATTCGACGTCGAGTCACCGAACCAACTTCGCGGAACGCTCACTGACGAATCTCTTGACGCTGACGAGGAAGACCGTCGCCGTGAGATCGCCCGCGAGTGGGAGCACCTTCAACGGCGTATCCAGATCGTCGGCTTCGCCATCCGCGAATGGGACTTTCTCGCGCCGACGACAGAGCCTGCCGAGGCCAACAGCTAACGGATGTCTGTTCCGCATCCAGGTGGTGATCCGAACACGAACCTCTATGCTCAGCTAAAGCGTGATGTCCTCGACCGTGTTCCACAGGTCACGGCCGTCGAGTACGTTCCTGACGATATCGAGGCCAAGCAGCTGCGAGCGATTATCGATCCGGCTCGCCTTGATCCCCCGACGGGCCCTGAGTCATCGGAACTGACTGTCAAGTGGTATCGACAGGATCCAGACGATTGGTTCCGTATCAACTACACGGACTCGAACACTGGCTTTCACGCCGGCTGGCACCAAGACGAGGACCATCCTGATCTCGGACAGGCGCATTTTCAGTACTCAACCGCCGATACGGAGGACCGCTGGGGGATTTCATTCGAGCACGAGACCCCCTCCCTGATCCTTTGGGAAATCATCGAAGCGCTTCTCGAGGACGTCCGTCCCACCTACCAATACGGGAACGAAGAATCATGACTCCCGGCACACCTCGAAACCGTTCTGATCAGTCACTCGCGAGTTCCTTCGAGCGCTATCTCCAGGACAAGGGGAAAGGCCGCGGTGGCGACGGCGGAAACTACCGCCGGAACGCTGCGCGCGAGCTCGAGCGGTTCGCCGAGTGGGCCGCCGGCGACCGCGGCGACGACTGGACCGGGGTCGTCCCCGACGACGTCGATCGCGAACCCTCCTTCGAGGATCTCGACGAACGTGTCTTCCGCGAGTACGCCCGGCATCTCGCTGGTGACCGTGGACTCAAGCAGAATACCGTACAAACCTATTACCGCTATATCTCTGCGTGGTGTGGCTGGTGCGTCAACGAGGGATATCTCGAAGCCCATTACGCCCAGCGGGCAAGTGCGATGGCACCGCTCCCGGAAGACGACGGCCGCAAGCCCGGCGACCAGCAGGCCTGGACGTCCGAGCAGCGCCACGCCCTCACCCGCCACGTCGAGGAGCGGGCCCGCGACGCCGTGGAGGCGTACACCACACTCCCGGACGATACTGACCTCCTCGACAAGCAGCGAGCACGCTACGCGGCGCTGAAGGCTGCTCGTGACCGGGCGCTAGTGTTCGTTCTCGCGTACACGGCCGTTCGTGTCGGTGAACTCCTCCGGGATCCGAACGACCCGCGCCGACGTGGCGTCCGCTGGGAGGACCTCTCGCTCGATGAGGGGAGTATGGACGTCTACCGGAAGAAACAGCAGTGGGACGCCGCCAGTCTCCCCGACCCAGTGATCTCGCCGCTGCGAAGCTACCGGAAGCTGATGGACCCGCCGACGGAGCGCTGGCCGGTGTTTCCGACGTACGACCAACGGACGCTTGCGGGTCTAGTCCAGGATGAGCTCGCCGACCGAGGGGAACGCCCAGAAGCAATTACTGAGCGTCGTGAAGAGTACGCTCGCGACCTCCTGCTGGCGCTCGATGAGGATATCCGGCCGCCGTCGATTACGACGGACGGCGCGCGGTCAATTCTCCAACGGCTCTCAGAAACTGCAGAGATAGACATCGACCATCCGAAACACGATTACCTTGCTCCACACGGCGGCCGGCGTGGAATGGGTGAAGTTCTCGTTCGAGCATTCGGATACACGGTTGCCGCCCGGTATCTCGACAATTCAGAGGAGATGGTGAGAGAGCGGTATTCACATATCGAGGCCGGAGAACTCGGTGATGTCGCTACTGAGGCGCTCGAGGAGATCGATAGTATACCGTAGTAACATATTTCGAGTGTGAGGGGTAGACCGTCACGTTCACACCGCGTCGACGGTGAACAGCGAGTCGTCGCTGAGGACGACCTGTACCCGGCGGTGCCAGGCGTCAGCAAAGGCCTCCCGTTGCTGGTCGCTTGCCGCTCCGTCGAGAATCCCCTGGAGGTTCCCGATCGCGGGTCCACCGTCAGGAACGTCGCTGACATGGTAGGTCACTTCGATGGTCTCGTCCGTGTCGGTTCGCCGGAAGCGGGACGTCGGCTCCGCCGTGTCCGGGTCGAAGGCGTCGAAGGGAAGGAGATCACGGCGGCCACCGTAGCCGCCGGCGAGCCCGCTGAATCCGTCGTCGTCAGTCGCGCCAGTCACGTACGAGATGATGCGGCTCATCACGCCGTACGCAGCATCGTCCTGCGGGCCGGCCGCCTGGACCTCGATTTCGATCCGGACTGGATAGTCGTCGGGATACAGGGCGTCGAGTCCGAGCTGGACGATCCGGTAGGCGCCCGAGGCAGTCGGACAGGAGTGTCCCGCCTCTTTCACCGCGTCTCTATAGGTGATGACGAACGGCCCGCCCGGTTCGAGGACACCGAGGGCCTCCGCGACGGGGTCGCGGATTTCGATCGGATCGACGTCGTAGTCGACCTGCCAATTGGTTCTAGTCTGGGCCGTGTCAGTCGCAGTGGAATTCGATGTCATGAGTGGTGGTAGTAGTGTCTCGTGGTCAGTAGCGGAGCAGTCGCATCCCGTTGAGGATGACGAGGAGAACGCTAGCCTCGTGGACCAGCATTCCCGACGCGAGGGTGACGTAGCTGGTGAGCACGCCAGCGAAAAGAACGGTCACGGTCAGGACCGCGAGACCGACGTTCTCGAGGATGTTCCAGCGCGTCGCTTTGCTCAGTTTGACTGCGTAGGGGGATGCGTTCGAGGTTGTCGGCCATCAACGCCATGTCAGCAGTTTCGATAGCGGTGTCCGTTCCCGCAGCACCCATCGCGATGCCGACATCGGCAGTGGCCAGCGACGGCGCGTCGTTGATGCCGTCGCCGACCATCGCGACGACATGGCCGTCGGCCTGGTAAGCCTCGATGACGGACTGCTTGTCCTCGGGGAGGAGTTTGGCGCGGTACTCGTCGATGCCGACCTCTTCGGCGACTGCGGCGGCCGTCCGCTCGTTGTCGCCGGTGAGCATGACCGTCTCGATGCCGGCGTCCTGAAGCGCCGCGACGACGTCGGGTGCGGTCTCTCGGAGTTCGTCCCGCAGCGCGATTGCGCCGATGATATCCCATCCCGGGCGACGTGGACGACCGTCTCGCCGCGCTCCTCACGCTCGCGGACGTAGTCGGCGACCCGACTGGGGACGTCGATGTCGCGGTCGTCCAGCAGTGCGCGGTTGCCGACGACAACTTCGTGGCTATCGGTATGGGCGATGACGCCCTTGCCAGCGACCACGTCGAAGTCGTCCGGATCGGGGATCGACTGGCGCCCCGCGTCCGTATCGTCCGCCTGGGTGACCGCCGTTCCACCGTCCGTCGCGGCGGTCGGACTCTCGTGGGCCGCGTCGACGATGGCGTCAGCGAGGTGGTGTTCGCTCTTCTTCTCGTTGGACTCGGAGACGAATTCCCTCCTCTGTGTTGCTGTCCTCCACAACGTCAACGACCTGTGGAGTCGCATCAGGATCCAGAACCGTCAGTTCGTCATCGTCGGTGACGATTCCGTATCCGCTTTCGACGCAATGACCCATCATCGCGCAATCCCGTGAGTGGGTCCTGGCCTTTTCAAGGAGATCATCGCGGGCGTTCTTCCGAACACAGCCGACGTCGATAACGTATCCCTCAAGCGCTTCTGGTGCCATTATGAATCCTAGTGGCAGGTGGCCTTTGCGTGTTGGGGGCACTTCTTCTCATCCCACTAGTGGGGCGCACAGAGACTAGTGTATACCGTCTAATATGCTGTGCTGCGTAGAATGACCGAGCGCGACCGGGACGGCTACTTTTCTTCCTTCTCATCCCCTTGTCAGTCCATTCTCTGGATCTGCCGAATAAGATTCAGATGGAGTAGATGAAGATGCACAGCGATACCAAGAAGCAGGAACGCAATTCCGACGAATATCAGCGGCATAAGGATTGAATCTATAGCGTTCGATGCGCTGTTCAGGTTCTGTGGGAGTAGTACAATCACTGCCAAGAGAAACGCGAGACTGATTACAGCAATCCCGATTTTAGCGAGGGACGAGTACCATTCGGAGTTCTCTATTCGCTCGGCAATATCGCCTGGTGAGTCCTCTCGTGACATAGAGTATTTACCCTACGACAGCATTAGGCCTGAAGCTTTGTTCCAGTTTTGGCAGTCATTTACTACCACGCCTCACACAGAGCATTTTCGCGTCAAGGACGAATACAGGCTAATGGAAACGCCAATCAGCGCCAACACTCGTGTGCCAGCACCAGGGATAGTTGAAGTCCGGTTTGCTTCCAATGGAAATAGGCCGACCGCGGGGAGGCGGCTTCAATGAACCTTCTCTACTTTGTTCTCGGCTCTCTCCTCCTTTTGCTCGTGATCGTAGATCTCCTATGGACAACGGTCTGGGTAGAACAGGGTGCTGGACCGCTGACATCTCGCCTGATGTCTTGGACATGGAACTCGATACGAAAGATGGCCTCTACAAACTCGATCGTTTTGACCCTGTCTGGCCCATTAATCTTGATACTGGGCCTTTCGATCTGGCTCTCGTTTCTCTGGGTCGGATGGACGTTGATATTTGCAAGTGTCGAAGGTGCGCTCGTAGATACAGTTAGTAGTCGGCTGATCTCTTGGCCTGAACTCCTCTACTTTACAGGCTACACGGTCTTCACTCTCGGGAACGGCGATTTTATCCCTAGTGGGCCAGTTTGGCAGCTTGCTACCGTGCTGGCTACGGCGAGTGGTATGCTCTTCGTCACGTTGAGTGTCACCTACGTTCTTTCCGTTCTCGGCGCCGTGACGCAAAAGCGCTCATTCGCGAGAGGGGTCCATGGACTCGGCACGGAGAGCACTGCTATCCTCAGAACGAGTTGGGATGGAAACTCGTTCCAGGGGTTAGACGTTCCACTCAACACACTCGCTACGGAACTCAACGCGCTCACGTCGAACCACAAGGCGTACCCGATTCTCCACTACTTTTACAGCGAACAGCGGGAACAGGCCCCGACTTCAGGCATCACTATACTCGACGAAGCGCTTACACTACTCCGCTTTGGCGTTTCTGAACAGAAACGTCCAAACGAGATGCTCCTCTTGCAGACTCGGTCAAGTGTTGATGGCTACCTTGATACGGTCGGGGGCGCCTATGTCGAGCCTGCGAATCGCTCCCCACCACGGCCTGATATTGAGGAACTCCGCGATGCAGGTATCCCGACCGTTTCCGACGAGGAGTTCGCTACTTCGGTAGAAGAGTTAGACGAACGCCGACGAACACTACTGGGCCTCATTGAGTCCGACGAGCGGCAGTGGCCGACGACAGACCCGCCCCAGGGCAACCAATCAGATACGTAGCCCACACATCCAATATCTTGAGACCCATAGTCACCGAACGAGATACCAATGGACAACCACGACCATAATCACACATCAGATGGGGCCACCACCAGAGGAACATCCCCATCACGGTCAGAACACCAATACTGTAGAAGGCGAAGTAGACTCTGACGACGAAGAACCCTGTGTAGAGCAGTCGATACTCGAGGAGGAGGCAGAGGATGCCGACGAGGCCGTACGAGACGTCGAGGAGCACTACGAACACGGCACAGAACACGGGGACCACGGGGCTGAGCACGGTGACCACGGTGGGATGCACGAAGGTCACGAGCAGATGTTCCGCCGGCGCTTTTTCATCTCGACAATCCTGTCAGTCCCTGTCCTCCTGTACAGCGAGATGCTGCAGGAGTGGCTCGGATTTTCTGTCCCAACGTTCCCGGGGAGTGAATGGATCAACCCCATCTTTGCGATTATTGTCTTTGCATACGGTGGGATTCCGTTCCTCCAGATGGGGGTCCCGGAACTAAAAGACCGGTCGCCGGGGATGATGACGCTCATCTCGATGGCCATCTCGGTCGCATTCGTCTACAGTCTCGCGAGCGTCGTCTTCCCGACGCAGTCGGCGTTCTTCTGGGAGCTCGTCACGCTGATCGACATCATGCTGCTCGGGCACTGGATCGAGATGCGATCGGTGCGCCGGGCATCTCGGCGGATGAGCAGGCCCGCCCGGCCGACTAATGTCTCTAACCGGTTCTATCGACCCAGATCGTTCGTCCTCGTGGAATTTTGAAGAGCCGTCCCAGTAGCGGAACAGAATCCTAGTTTTTCAAAGCAGGACGGGCCGAGCGTGAGGGCGACCGCTCCCATGAGACCGGTCGCATTGGGGATACGCAGCCGAATGCGGATATGAGGCGAGCCGATCAGTCACTGTCGGCCGCTATTCAGCCGGAAAAGCACGCGAAAGTAGTTCGGTCTGTAAAGAATCACCCAGTTGTTGGTTTGTACTCCAATATTCACTCTCCATTGAGACACGGGTTCTCTAGGCATAATTCCGTTAGGGACGGACCTCCATCTAGTAGATATGGAACGGACGGAATACGCGATCCTCGCGGTCATCGGGCTAGCGACCGTCGGTATTGGCGTATTCACCACGTCAGAACCGCTCTCGACGTTCTTCGTCGAGAGCACGCAGGAGTTCCTGACCACCACAGCGGCGATGGCATAGATCACGTGGTGGGCGATCGTCATCGGGTTCGCGATTGCTGGCGGCGTTGAGGCCTGGACCTCTAACGAGGAGGTATCGGAACTGCTGGAGGGGCACGGACCACGTGAAATCGGGTACGGATCACTGTTCGGATTCGGCTCGTCGTCGTGTTCGTACAGTGCTATCGCGACTGCCAAGAACCTCTTCAAGAAAGGCGGCTCCGCGGCAGCGACCCTCGGAGCCTTCATGTTCACCTCGACCAACCTCGTCATCGAGATCGGCGCGGTCATCTGGATCCTGCTGGGCTGGCAGTTTCTTCTCGCGGACATCATTGGCGGATTTACGCTCATCGGCCTGATGGCAGCCGGTTCGTCTACGTGGTCCCCAACGAGATCGTCGAGCGGGCCCGCGAGAACGTCACCGACGAGGGGGACTCGAGCGTCCAAGACCCCGTCTGTGGAATGGAGGTCGACCCCGACGATGCCGACTACTCCACCGAGGTTGACGGCGAAACCTACTACTTCTGCTCGCAATCGTGTAAAGAGAGCTTAGACCCCGAGGACGCGAACACAACCGTCCGTGAGCAGGCGACGTCGCTGTCGGGGTGGAAGGCGCTCGCGGACAAACAGTGGAAGGAGTGGGGGATGCTCTGGGACGAGATCGCGATTGGCTTCGTCTTTGCCGGCCTTATCGCTGAGTTCATCCCCGAACAGGTGTGGACGTCGGTGTTCTCGGGTCCCACGTTCGGACTGCCAGTGTACATCTTCTGGACTGCAGTGCTCGGCGCAGTCATCGGCGTCGCGACGTTCGTCTGCTCGGTCCGAAACGTCCCGTTCGCACACACTAAGCCGCATTGAACGACCTCCGCTATTTTCACCCGACAGATAGTCTGACCAGTCCAATGAAAAGCGAATTCCTGTAGAATAGACCACGTTGGAGGCTAAACCATACTCAAATCGTGGACTATCTGGGTATCCGGTTCGGTCTGAGGAGGCGCTTACTCACTCGTTGCGGTATGATAGACTGCGGCCCCGGAAACGAGCGCAATCACCAACCCGGCACCTGCACCGATCGTGATTCCGGTCGCCAGCTCACCCCCCATGATTTGCGCCATTACGATCCCCCATCCGGCACCGATCCCGGCCCCGATCCCGATACCTGCACCGATCGCCTTCGAACGGTCAGACTGACCAGAATCGCTCACAACTGAGTGATTCCCTCCCTACAAGGTCAATTCCGGGGGAGAAAAGGATCCGAGGAAAGGTTTGTCCACACCGACCCGATCTCACCTCATCTCTGTTCAGCAACGCTACTCTATTCGCGTGCTATCCAGCAGACACTTGAACACGCGTGAGTAGTCTCCTCAATCTCTGGATAATTGAGATCACTCTCGATAATATTACAACGAGGGTGAGTATCGGTCAAATCGCCGCACTGCCAGTCGATACGAAAGAACGGTTATGACGACTGCACCGACGACGAGCAGACCACCACCGACAAGCTGGAACGACTCACCACTGACGGACTGCACAGCTGTCCCGATACCGTAGAACCATGTCGAAGCATCCGAGAGCACTCCGACATCCTCTCCGGCGACCAACTGCAGGAGCGCCGCTGGGAGGAAGCCAACGATGCCAGCGACGAGTGTACGAGCGAATCGAGGATTCAGCAGACATAACGTGAGGAGCGTCGCTGGACCCGTTACTCCGAGGAAGTGAAACGCTGTAGTCACCAATCGTGGGGGAACGACCTCTCGGCTCTGTCCGATGCTGATCGCGCTGAACCGGGGGAACCATATACCGACGGCGGGGGCCGTGGAGACGGCGACGACGGTAGCAAGGAGCGCAACTCCCACGAGTCCGACCGCGGCCGGCAGTTCAAACGGGCCAACGAGCGCGGCACCTCCCGTTACGAGGACGGCGATGGGCAATCCGAGCAACAGACCCGGCAGCATCACCCCGCGGACGTAGGCCAGGCCCGAGATGGAGATGAGCGTGATGGGGAGGACAGAGCCTTCGTCGCCAAACGGGTTCATCGCGAACGTCGCACCAGCCATCCAGGGGAGCAGAACGGCAGCGGCTGGAACGAAGACGGCCAAAGGCGACTCGGCTTGCATCCCCGAACTGAACAGGGCACTCCCCACAATCACGACGGGCAACAGCAGGAAGTTGAGGCGACGTGGATCGCGTCGTGTTCGCAAGATGCTCCACTGTGCGACCCGGCGGGTCGGTTGCGAGATCCCACGCGGAATTCGGACCGGAGCGGTAGCGTCGGCCAGTGCTGTTCGTGTCTCCTTACTCGTTGTGGCGGCGGGGTCGGACTCCTCTTTCTGTCCTTCCTCCCCACTGACTGGATCGGTGAACCAGAGCCGGGTTGCCTCGCGTTCGATGAGTGCGATACCACCAACCACGACGAGGAGACTCCCGACACCGACGACGGCTGCGCGTGTCATCGACCCTTGAATCGGGCTTCCGATGACGGCGAGGTCCACGAACCACCCGACGGGGAGGACCGCGAGCGCTTCTTGACCGACTCCACCGAACTGCGGGAGCGTCACGAAAAGGTAGCCACCCATCGCTGCGAGGACGGCGACTCCGCCGAGGACGGTCTTGTGGCGGGCGACGAACGGGGAGGTGGCAATCAGCAGTGCAACAGCGTAGCCGAGAACCATCCCGACGAGGACAGCGGTGAGACCGAGGAGGACGGCAGCCAGCGGTATCAGGAGGGCGCTCGCCGGTGAGCTGAACAGGTAGACCATCCCGCCTGTCAGGACCGAGACCGGGAGGCACAGGTAGGCAAGGACGCGGAGTGTCTCGGCGACGAGCAGCCCACCGACGACAGTCCGAGCAGAGACGGTCGTGAGAATGAGCGATTCAGCGTCGATGCGTGGACGGGCGGAGACGACGCGCTGCGTGGCGATGAACACGCCGAACAACCAGAGGAGCGCGACCGTTCCTCGGGCGACTGGCGGGAGTGAGACCGTTCCGATATCGCGGATTACCCCAGAGAAGAGATAGATGAACCCCACGAGCATGAGCGACGGGAAAACGAGGCCCGCAGCCATCAGGAACGCTCGGGCCTTGTCCTGCCAGATAGCTCTGACTGAACGCCGAAACTCGAAGACGCCAACACCGAGTGCGTGCTGCAGCCAGTTCGGCTCAGCCATACGTTTCCTCCGTGTCGTCCTGCGCCGGATCGGTGCTCGTGAGTTCGAGAAAGGCGTCTTCGAGCGTACGCGTCTCGCCGGTCTCGGCGCGTTGAGTCAACTGGTCAGGGGTGTCCTCTGCGACGAGTTTGCCGTCGTAGAGGATACCGACTGTGTCGGCGACCTCCTCGACGACAGGGAGGATGTGCGTCGAGAGAAATACCGTCGTGCCCTCGTCGGAGAGTTCGCCGATGAGTTCGCGGATAGTCCGTGCGGCGCGCGGGTCAAGTCCTGACGTGGGTTCGTCGAGGAACGCGACGTCAGGGTCGTGGAGGACGGCCTGGACGTACGCCACCTTCTGGCGCATTCCTTTTGAGTACTCCGCGATGCGCGTCGCCGCGTCGTCCGGTGAGAGGTCGAGTCGGTCGAGCAACTCGTCAATACGATTCTGAGTCTCCCGGGAGGGAAGGTCACGGAGCCCGGCGACGTATTCCAGCTGTTCGTAGGCGGTGGCCTGCTCGTACAGCGGGGGCTCCTCAGGAAGGTACCCGATGTGTGGTCGGAGCGAATCTCGATTTGTGACCGGGACGCCAGCGACGGTTGCCGACCCGCTGGTCGGTGTTGTGAGACCTGTGAGAATCCGCATTGTCGTCGTCTTTCCGGCCCCGTTCGGGCCCAGGAATCCATAGACTGTGCCATCGGGGACCGAGAAGTCGAGCTGATCTACTGCGGTCGTCGAACCGTAGCGTTTGGTTAGCGCGGTCGTTTCAATGGAGGGCATCGTTGGAATTCAGGGATGATGTCGGTTGCTGAGTGGATATAGTTGACCCTCTTCTTCTAACAGTACAGGATATGTTGGGATTCTGGTTACGTGCGCTATCGCGTTGAGTGACTGGAAGCATCGATAGGCATTTTCTATCGACGACCGAATCTGAGCATATGCTGCTTCGTATCGTCCTGGCGGTCTTCGGGATCGTAGAGCTGCTCTTCCCGCGAAAGATCGTCGACTACATGATGGATGTCTCGACCACGGCGGAGACGACATACGAGCTCAAGCCATGGGTATACAGTCTCGCCAGACTCGAAGGACTTGTATTCGTTCTTGTTGCATTCTGGTGGGGAAAGAACCCGGATGACGACAGTTAGAAGGTTGTCTCCTAGATTGTCAAGAACGCTAGACAGGTTTGTGGGATCCCGATCCGAAAGGAGATATTCGACCAAACTCATTGATCTCCGAGAATACAGTGCCGAGAATTGATGTTCACGAGAATACGCGATCTGACCCCTCGTTACCCCGCAACCTGTGCTATCGCGACGACCTCCCGGTAGCAGGCGACTGCCAGCAACAGATACCCGCCGATCAGAAGCATCCACTCACGCCGCGCTAACGACCAGTCGCTGGGGGATTGTACCCGGTCAAACTCCTCTTTCCACCGGGGGCCGGATTCCTGATGCCACAGCATCACACCACGCGTCGCGACCACGATCGCGACGAGTGCCGTGATCTCTATCGGACCACTTCGTTCGATGAGTACGCCCAACGACGGCACGATGCGCTCTCCCGCTCCGATAGCGAGCGATCCGGTTCCCCAGACTGCCCCGTACCAGGGCGCCTGGACGACCTCGATGACATACCCATCGGTGTGTTCACCGACCGGAGCGTGTTCGCGCCGACAGCGATCAGGGAGACACCAACATTCCACCCGAACAGCCACAGGAATTCCCGTGTGATACTCCCTGCGTACCCAGTAGCTGCACCCGGGTTCCCTCCGCGTAACAGCCCCTGGGGGAGAAAGAGGTAGCTGAGGACCCACGCTGCCGTGAACACGCTCGCGACGACGATCCACAGGGAGACAAATCGGACGAGGATGTCGTCGTGGTTGACGCACCGTCCGATTCGGTTCGAGACGCGACCGATCAGTTCGGTCACGTTCGACGCTGCCATACATGCAATCGTTGTACGCCCTCCGAGAAATACGTTAGCGAGCCGGACGGTCAGCGCCAAGCGATCTCCTAGCGGCGATGACGAGTGTGAGGACAGCGACGGTAAGCGCCGCGACGAGAAGTCCGAGCCCGAGGGGCGTCGTCACACCCACGACACCCCCAACGGGGTAGTAGTTCAGGAGCGCGTTGCCACCCGCGTGCAAGAGTATTGCCGGCAGAACACTCCCCTCGACCCGGTTCGTGAGCCACGTCAATAGTATCGAGAGTTCGACGAGCTGGAGCAGGTATAGGCCAAGCGGAAGCGTGTGCTGGATAGTACCCGGAATGAATACCAGCGGGAGGTGCCACCCAGCCCAGACGACGCCGACGAGGAGGCCGGCCGTGAGCGGACTGTACGTCTCCTGGAGTGCCGGCAGGAGGTATCCGCGCCAGCCGGGTTCCTCGAGCCCGCCGCCGAACAGGATGACGAACCCGAGAAAGAGCGGATACTCGATGACGCCCGGAAGCACGTCCGGTGTCACGACGACATCGAAGAAGACGACATGGATCACGGCGGCACCGAGAAACAGGGCGACCGGAAGCGCAAGAGCGAGTACGTAGTACCGCGGTGCGATGTGCGCCTGGAAGATGTCTCGGAACACGCCTTCAGGGATCGGCCCGATGCCCGAACGAGGATGGCGCTCGCTACGACCGGTCCGAGCCCACTGAGCACGAACAGGACCGTTCCTGTGAACGTCGCTCCGGTCTCGCTGATCGCCCACACGCTCCACAGCGACCACGAAATGATGTACGTGAGGACGGTGTACCCGAGGAGTGTCGCCCGAGGCGACCAGCCTGCGACAGCGACGTCGTGCGGGCGCGCCGGCATTCAGTTACACCCGACGGTTCGGGGACGCGATTGTCGTCACGCCGGGACTGTAGTAGTGCACCGGCTCGGTTTCGGGGTGGGCGAATCCATTGGCCTCGAACAGCGTGTTGATCTCGATCGTCGGGTCGGCCTCGTACAGCGGCCACGGCTCGTGGTCGATGGCTGCGTACCGTAGCGAGCCGTCTTGTGCCTCTGTGTAGTACCGGTAGCGCTCAGTGAGGAACGCTTCGAGCGAGTCTGACTGTACGTCGAGTTCTGTACCCGTCGGACCGTAGGTTCCCTCAAAGTGAGCGGGGCGTTCGCCGGGATGCAATCGCCTGCTCCGAAACCGGATGTCGCCGTTGACTTCAACAAGCGAACAGCGCGCGTAATAGTACGGGAGGTGATGGAAGAGACGCGCGCCGATGACGCCGAAGATGCCCTCGGCGTCGAGACTGAAGAAGTACACTCCATCGTGGTCGTCATGGGTGACGTATGTCCGGAGGTTGAGTTCGGAGAGCGGGAATCCCCACCCTTCGGGGACCCACGTCGGGCGAACGTCGACGTTCGTAAAGGGGACGACGGACAGCCACGCGTCGCCGTCGTACGTATCGACCGAGAGTGTCGATGGGAGATGGGCGTCGACGATGTCAGGGTTGACGGGCCAGTTCGCGAATAGGACGTGCCGCCAGCCCATGTGGAGTGCTGGTATCATCGCATGGATACCTCGATTCGGGTACTGGGGTCGTGGAGTGCTTCACACATGGCTAACTTCCTCCTGGGATGGCGACAGGCTCGAACCGTTGGAGGCCGAAGTATGTGTTCAGAACGGCGCCGAACCCGACGACTGCGACGAGCAATTGTGTGATCCCACCAAGGTACGGTACAAGCCCGAGGAGCTCAAAGATGAGCAGGAACGCGGCGATACCAGCGAGCGTCGCGACGCCGTCTCGCTCGATCGGGAGGCGCCTTCCGATGAGGTATCCGAACACGGTCTGTCCGTAGAGAATGATCAGGAACTCGGCGAACAGCCCGATGATGGCGACCGGGAGCAAGATGAGGGTGAACGCCATATAGACGAACAGCACGAGGAGGGTCGTTGCGCCGAGGCTGCCGACGACGCCGCTGACGAGTGCATGCTCGGTGATCGCGGTACCGACGTTCTCGATCACGAGCGGGTGGCAGGTAACGAGCCACCACCCGAACCCGCCGAGAACGAGGAACTGTAGGAGGAACGCCCCAATCCGTTGGGCAGGCGAACTCGAGGGAGTGGGCGCCTCGAATTGCGAGACGGCCCCGACTGAGGCGTCCGAACTGACCGAGGCGGATCCCGAATAGGTCTGGATGGTCCCGGTCACAGTTGCGGCGTCACGTACCGAAAGGTTCCCGTTGAGGAGTGTCACGTCCCCGTCAATGGTTCCCTCAATAGCCGCAGTGCCACCGATTACGTAGATGTCTCCGTCGACTGTTGCACCCTCGGGAACGGTGGTGGTTCCGCCGGCGACGACGTGGATATCCGCAAGGGAGTCGATATTGTTGTCGCCTTGGAACGTCACGGACATGTCTTGGACGTCGCCCCCGCCGATGGAGATCATGAGGAGGACGACGATGAGCAGCGGGATGGCTTCCGTCGGACTCATGCACTCGCACCTCCGTTCTCACGAGCGAGTTCGATCATCCGGTTAACGTACAGACCGACTGCGAGCCCAAATAGGAGGAGGAGTGAGAGTGCCTGCACCACGTTCAGATGTGAAAGGAGCGTGAGGTCCGCTGCCTGGAAGTACAGCGCAAGCGCAGTACTGGAGAACGTAGCGAGCCACCCGGCGACGCCAATCCCGATGGCGGAATGGGTGCCGATCGTTTCTGGCGTGGAGAGATCGGGCCAGATCGCGAAGTTCAGCGTCGTGTAGAAGCTCACGGCGATCGCGTACAGGGCGGGATTCAGGGGGGAAGTTCCGGCGCCCGCGATCGCGGGGAACACCTCGGCAAATCGCAGGTCGGACGTGTACATGACGTGTGTGAGCGCGAACAGCGTGAACGTCCAGAGGAAGATGCGCGAGAGCGAGTAGTTCGCATAGATGACGCCAGCCATTACGGCACCGACGACGTGTGCCACGGCGATGAACAGTCGCGTCGAGAACTCCGGAGACTGCCAGGAACTCAGAAGGAGTGACGGCGTATCGATAATCCGGAGAAACCCAAGACTGTCGATGAAGAACACGCCGAACATCAAGACAACGGGGATCGCGAACGCGAGACTGCGAGTCCGAATCAGGTCATCATAACAAAACCGCCCCCTGCCGTACGTCTCGTGTTGGACCCCGAGTGCGTCGATGATCGAATCGAGACGGTCGACATTGGCGAACGACAAGATGCCGAGTACGAGGATACCTGGGGCCATTGCAGCGACCATCAGCCGACTGAAGATGTCGACCGACCAAGAGAGCGGAATTGCGTTCGCCAGAAAGTACGCAATCGCTGTGATCGCCGCGGCGACATACCCCCGGTCCGGCACCGGAACGAGATCAATCGCAAGCGAGAACGAGACCGGAAATCCGACCCCGAGCCCGATCGACGCGAGGATGATCCATGCACCGAACCCGGGAACGGTCCGAACCATCGGTGCGACAAGCGTGAGCGCGAACTGCACGCAGACGACGCCGAACAGGAGTCGGAGCTTCGTCCGGAGATCCGTACTCCAGCCACGACGATCCATCGTCACGCCGGCCACGGCCGCCACGACGAGGGTCACGAGCGCGAGCGCCGCCATCCACATCGAGACAGCAGTCTCGGACATTCCGACGAGGCGCGTCCCGAGATCGATAAGCCCCAGCTGGACGAACGTGATATTGTAGTAGTACCCGGCGACCATCAGCGCGACGAAGAGCCCGTATCCTGCTATCGTCGTCCACTGGCGTTCTCGAACATGCGTGCTGAACTCCATTTGAGCCGTCTTGACCAGTCGTACACACGGATTGCCATTAAATACGGTGTCGTCGCTAATCGAACCCTCGTCGCTGCGTTCCCTCGATCCACGTATTCATCATCGTGATGGACCGTCGTACCTTCCCATTCCGGCATGGAGATGGCCATCGAGGTGCGTCCATCCCTGGCGGTCGTCCACATAGATTGCAGGAGACGTTGTCGCTTCGAACGTGTTGAAACTGTTCGAGAGCCAGAATCCCCATTCGTTCCAGGCTTCGAACCTGATCTCGTCGATGACAACTGTCGCCTGGTTCGGTGACTCGTACGTGGCTGCAGCGGCGGTAGCGAAATCCCAGCACGTGTCCGAGTCGTCCCATCTATACTCGCAGTCGGCGGTGGCCACGTCAGTGATTGGTGCAAGGAACGACGCGTTCCCGATCGGGTATCGCGTTTCGATGTCGTGGTCGACCGAGTGCTGCCACGAAATCGAGTACCGAGTCGGGTCTGGTGAGAGTTCCTTGTTGCTCATATCGTCAGGGATTTCGTCGGGACCGATCTCGTCGCGGTCTATCACCGAGCCGTTGGGTGCGTAGGTCCAGAGGATGTACTGATCCTCACCAATGAGTCGATCAACGTTGAGACGCAGCATCGGTCCGCGGTCGGTCTGGACGATAGCGGTATCCCAGTTTGTGAGTTCCGTGCCGTTATCATCGTGGATCCACAGGTTCGATAAGGCGTCAGACTCCACGTTAGCGCCGGCGGGGAACGGGAGATGGACCGTGGCGTTCTCGATCGTCGTATTCGTACTGAGAGAGGTGGTATAGGAGTACGTCGATGTATGCGAATACGCGAAGTCCGGAGGGAAGGAGAGAAAACCCACGGCTGCGATCGGTACGAGAACGACGAGGACCGCGACTGCGAGCACGAGGAGCTGCTTCAAGGAAACCATACCGTGACTACGTTCATATCAACGATAATCCTGTTGAGCCCCCGGATAGCACGCGACAGCACTCTGACGACCACGAACTTGCGATAGGACATTGAGGTATATCTCTTTCTCACAGCGATCAACCTCTGAACGTAGCAGTTTGACGGATTACCGGATCCCCACCCTTGGCCGTCACGACTTTCAGCGAACGAATCGGATCGGAGTACGTCCCAGTGGCTGTAGCGCTGAGATGCTGATTTCGGGGTTCTGACAGTCTCTGTTCCACCGAAAATTCGCATAAATTCCTTAATCGGTTGGTGTAGCGAACCGAGGATTTTCTGTTCGAGAGAGCATTGTCTCACGGTCTGCGAGAAAGGAGTTTGCGCTGAACCGGCCAACACCGAACGGTTGCTCCCCACTGCCATGGTGGTAGATGAGCGTTGGATACCCCGCTCCGAGCCATTACCAGGGTAGATACGCCGCTTCGAACTCCCCCAACGGGGCATCGACCACGACGTCGTGTCGACCAGCACTGCTTGGGTCACCAATATCGTCGACCGGTGGCGTCGTCTCCGTGGCGATCTCAACGAGCGGTGGCGAATCGATGGAGTGCGCGAAGAACTTCGAATCACCCAGGAAGAGAGAACTAAGCCGGATCGTCGCGATGTCAAGGAATTCGTGTCGGTTCATCGTTGTGGGTCGTCATCATTCCTCATGAACTCTGTCATGGATTGGGAATCCGCCACTTTGGAGGAGAGCCGCGATTCGGACGAGGAGTCGCGTACTTCGTCTTCCCGTATGCGTTCGCAACGACCGAGACGCGATTCTCGCGCAATCAGTTCATCGTAATTGCACTCGCCCCACTTGTGATACTCTCGATACTCGGTGTGCCAGTAATGCTTGTGTTCGAATGGCCTTGGCTCGCTCTGCCGTTGGCGCTGAACGCTGGCGGCGCCGTTGGTGACCTCTGGATGGTATTGACACTGCTGAGTTATCCTCCGACTGTTCCGGTGGTCGATACGACGACTGGGCTCGAAATCTACGGAACATCGTCGCTTGAGCGAACCGAGACCGCCCCGGCAACCGTCGTCTGGGATCTGCTCGTCGGCATCGCAGGCGGCGTCGTGATCCTCGCCGTCTCTGGGGGTATTCTGGCACCGCTCGTCCTGGGTGCAATCGGTCTCGATTCATTCACCCTCGGCGTGTCAGACACCCCACTGTTGATCCTCGAGTTCGTCCAAACGCCCGACGGCGGTATCGATTTCACGATGGGCACTGGGATCCTCGCCGTCGGCGTCTTCATCGGGATCTGTTACGCGTATCTTCGGGCGAGCGGACGACATTGACGGCTGTGTGGGATACCTCAGTACTCCTCTGTCAGTCTATTCGTGTTTCAGCTCCCGCGTGCGGTTGGGTTGTGAAGGAACTGTGTGGGATGGCGCGGATAAATCGAGTCACGAGAGCGAGACCAGTGAGACTCAGGAGGGCGAACAGCACGATCTGGGGAAGCGGGACGGTCTGGCCGTTCTGAAGCATGAATACGATCATGGCGAGGACCGCGAGGCCGAGCGTGGTGCCTTTTACGAGGAGGACGCCGGTGAAGACGTAGCCCCACGCTCGCTGCTTCCGAAGGAGGGCCGCCGAGAGAGCGAACGATGGGATGACGACGCCGAGATCCAGGGACTGGATGACGGGGACTGGAAGCGTTGTCTCGGCGATGCTCCCGGGTCTGGTGCCAGCAAGGCTCGCGGGGCCGACATCAGCAAGCCACATTAGGGCCAAGAGTCCGGCGACGAGGGCTTGGAAGGCGACGTATCCGCGAACCGGGTGATCGTCGAACGCTTCCCTCAGAACTGTTGGGTCGATACGGGCGATGCCGCCGATGAGCGTGAACAGCGTTAGTGCGAACAGCGCAACGTAGACGAGATACAGTTCGTTGAATGCCGTGAGGAATGCGTACGAGGCATACGTGTAGAGGAGGTAGCCTGTGACGCCAAGCCAGACGACGTAACCGCGGAGTGACCCCTGGTGCGCGGAATAGAGGGCGCCGGCAAGTGCGGGGACGGCGACGACGAGCGTCAGCAGGTCCTGCCCGTACAACTGTGGGAGGAGGACCTCAGCGTCTCGGTAGAACTCGGGGACGAACAGTCCGACGCTAGTCGCCACGACCGCGAGCAGGAGGGTCAGCGTCGACGCAACAAGATAGAGCCGAGGGAGGCGTCGGGGCGGTTGCGAAACCGTCATACCGGCGAATCATCGGTGGTGTCCGGGGCAACGCCGAGACGGCCTTCGACGAACGAGGCGACATCCGCTGCGAACGCGTCGACAGCGTCCCAGTCGGTGAACTCGATGTCACCCTTCAGTTTCCGCTCCCCAGTGAGCAGGTCTTTTGCGATCTGTTTCATCATGAGGCGTTGAGGAACCCGTACTCGGAGAACCGGAGCGCGCCGCCGAACTGGCCGATCCGATCCGGATACCACCCGGTTTCCGTGAGAAACGACTCGACGTACCCCGCAGCTTCTTCGCGTTTCTCCTCGTTCGCCGAGGACAGCGAAACCTGAAAGAACGCGGTCGGCATCTCTGATAGGGTGTCTCGATTGTCGGTGACGAAGTCACGAACCTCCTCCTGGTGTTTCCCGACGTGGATCGACGCGCCCACGACGACGGCATCGTACTCTTCCAGGGTGAACGAGTCCGGTCGGTCACGCACGTCGATCTCGCTCGTCTCGTGACCGCGCTCGCTGATTGTATCCGAAATCCGTTCTGCGATCTTCGCCGTCTGGCCTTCGCCCGTCCCGTAGAGTACAAGGAAAGAGCTCACGTGTTCTCACATCTCCGTACGTGCGTTCAACACGTCAGCAGATAAAGTCTGGTAGATCCCGTAACTCCATCCGAGTCATGGCTCGACACAGGCATTGATTCACGCCGGAGCAACTCGGTACTTGTAATGGATGTCCATCGTTGGTAGGTTTCACTCTGCGGCGTCTGCTTCGGTCTCCGCTGGGAGGCCGGCATCTTGCGGGCTTGGTGGGTCGCGGTTCGCGAGGCGATCAGCGCCGTAGACGACGATCAAGAGGATCGCGACCAATACGAGGGGAACGGCGCCGGTGACTTCGGCAAGCAGGTTCAGCCAGGGATCAGGCACACCGTTCGGGATGAGTGCCTCCGGGTCGGCGGGGTGGAAGATCCCCATGACATTAATGCCGGCATGAAACACTGCGACGGCAAGGACACTCCCGCCAGTGCTGTTGTACATCCATGTCCAGAGGATAGATCCAGCCAGGATGGAGACCATCCAGAGGAGTTGCTGGGAGAGCGGCCAGCCGCCGTGGGTTGTGGTAGCGTTCAGGAACAGCGGAAGGTGCCAGGCGGCCCACGTGACGCCCACGATGGCACTCGACACTAGCGCACTGTAGGAGTCCTGAAGAATGGGCAACATGAAACCACGCCATCCGAGATCTTCTTGGCCGCCACCCCACACGGTCCCCCACGCCATCGCGAACAGGTAGATGAACGGTGATTCGAACTCGGTGAGGTCGATTGGACCACCGGCGACGACGAACAGCAAGACGCCGAGCGAGAGGATGATGAACGGGAGTCCGAGCGCGAGCGCCCACCATTTCGCGCCGATCCGCCATTTGAACATCTGGCCGACCCAGGTGCGCAGGCTCCCACCGGAGGCCCAGATGACGACTGCGGCACCAATTGGCGGACCGAATCCACCGAAGCCGATAAGGATCGAGTGCGTCCAGGAGGCCTCCATACCCGAATACGCGAGCGCCCCCTGGATCGTCCAGGTGAACGCATACGCGATTGCGACGAAGCTCAGGAGGCGGTGTTGATCGATCCACGTGCGGAGATTAGACATACCAACGATTGTGGCCACGTCGCAGTTAACGGTACGCCCAGCTGCCGAGCTTTCGGCACTACACTCTTTTCAACTCATCTCGAATCCATTCGTATGCCCGACAATGTTCTCGTCGCCTTCGACGGTTCCCCGCTTTCCGAGCGTGCGCTCACCTACACTCTCGAAAACTTCCATACGTTGGTGAGCCACACTCGTCATCGCAATCGCGGACGCAGATTGGATCGTGGTCGAATATCCGGGATTCACAGTACGCACATGTCTCGTCTGTTTAGGGGGTTGAGACAGTCGTCGACACACTCGTGCTGAGGAACTGCCCACAGAAATGTTTCTTCGGGCTGTGATCAGTGAAGGAATCTCGATCACCCCCTCCTCGAATTAGCAGTCTTCCCACCACTTTTTCGAACAGCGTTGGAGACAGTCACCTGTTACAAATCCTCAGGTTTCGGGTCGCGTCATCCGTCGATATCCTTCGTACAGGGCTGGTAATCCGAGAGGAAGTGCGAGGAATCCAAACACGAGAAAGGCATATCGGTCTTTGTCCTGGTGTCGCACAACGAGGATGGTCGTGACGATGCCGAATAGCGCAATAACGTATGCGGTGTTGCTCCAGAGCACGTCGTAGGTCGAACAGTACAGCCAGCAAACGAACGTGTAGGCCGGGGCGTTCGCGCGAACATCGACGGCAACGAGGTATACGTCGGCGGGCCGAACCTGTTGACCCAACTCGATAGCGAGATACCCGACCACCTCCACCGCTTCGCCGACGAGGCCGGTCAGAACGCGCAGACGGTCGTGTATCTCGTTCGTGAAGGGGAGTTGATAGCAGCATTCGCGATGGCTGACGTGATCCGCGAGGAGAGTTATCGAGTCGTCGACGCGCTGCACGATCTCGGGATCGAGGTAGCGATGCTGACTGGTGATTCCCAGGATGTCGCAACCGCCGTCGCCGACGAACTTGGAATCGACACGGTATTTGCGGAGGTCCTCCCGGAAGACAAAGACGAGAAGGTCCAAGAACTGCAGGATCAGGGCAAGATCGTGGGCATGGTCGGCGACGGCGTGAACGACGCGCCGGCGCGGCGTCCGCTGGGAGGACCTCTCGCTCGATGAGGGGAGTATGGACGTCTATCGGAAGAAACAGCAGTGGGACGCCGACAGCCTTCCCGACCCGGTTCTCTCGCCGCTGCGGAGCTACCGCCAGCTGATGGACCCGCCGACGGACCGCTGGCCGGTGTTTCCGACGTACGACCAACGGACGCTGGCGACGCTCGTACAAGACGAGCTGGCCGACCGAGGGGAACAGCCGGATGTAATCGATAAGTGACGTAACGAGTACGCTCGTGACCTTCTGTTGGCGCTCGACGAGGATATTCGGCCGCCGTCGATTACGACGGACGGCGCACGGTCGGTTCTCCAGCGGCTCTCAGAGGACGCAAAAATCGACATCGACCCTCCGAAACACGATTATCTTGCTCCGCACGGCGGTCGTCGAGGGATGGGCGAGGTGCTTGTCCGCGCGTTCGGGTATACGGTGGCAGCCCGGTATCTCGATAATTCGGAGGAGATGGTTCGTGAGCGGTACTCACATATTGAAGCTGGTGAACTCGGTGACGTCGCAACTGAAGCACTAGAAGAGATTGATAGTCTCACGTAATCTTCGATCGCATTCTCGTCGTAGAGATAGTGACCGAACTCGGGAGGGCTGGCCATGAGACACACGTCGTCCCAGTCGAGCTCAGGCTCTCGACCGTAGAGACAGAATGTACTGTGTCCTGACCACTCTCGGTGATTCGTCATTACCCGAACTGGGCAGTACATATACTCTCGGAGTCCGATTAACGGCTGGTCAGAATGCTTCATCCAGAGCGTTTCTCGCCGCCCGCATTCGTGAAACCCCCTTCGAACCCCGGCAGTGCTCTATCTCAGGTCGTGTCGCAAGCAGTTTCTCTACCTGTGCACAAGGTACTAAGCCATTATTCTTGTCATATGTTGATGGCTCCTCGAAAAGTTATCATAGATTCCCAGAAGCCTGGACATTGGGTTAATCAAATGAAGTGGTTGTCACTAAGGAATCGTCTATCTGAATCGTATCCGCATCAAGGTAAGTGAAAATTGATGTCCAAGGGTCAGTTTGCCCCATTGTCACACAGGTATCGGTCGCGGCGAACTCGAAATTCCAAATCGGTCCACTGGTCACATCTACATCGTGACCTAAGCAGAACGAGATTAGAGCCGTATCGTGGAGAAGGTATTCACCAACGGTAAGATAATCGATGTACCCACAATGTGCGCACGTTACGTGAATAAACACCTCTCTGAGATCTTTCCGAGGATGGCACTGCAAGATTGAGATTGAACTGAGTGGAGTTCTTCGAGGGAAGTGGAAACATGCTGTTCGAAGAACTCCAAGTCGATGTAACGGGTTCTTCTGATGTGGAATTTTTGAATAGCGATCGGACGCGCACGCCACCCTGGCTGATCAGGCTGGCGTGCGCTGTCCATGCTGGAGCAGCCTCGTTAGCGGAGTGTCGAGACCTCTGTGAGTGGTTCGGCGTCGGACGACGCCGAGCCACAATTCAGCACTGGTACCAAGCGTACGCTGATTATTACGAGCAAGACTTCACAGCAGAACCAGATCGGGTTGTGGTCGATGAGAAACAGATTCAACTCGAGAACGAAGAGAAAGCGTGGCTCTATGCTGCGATTGATGTCGATTCGAAAGTCGTGCTCCAAGCACGACTTTCGAGGCACAGGGGCCGAGATCCCGCTGAACAGTTCTTAGAGGGGCTGAAAGAGAAACACCGCGTCGCAGACGCGGTGTTTCTCGCTGACGGCATGGGCTACCTGACTGCCCTTGCCCGAACTAATCTCAGCGGCGTTCTCAACTACACTGACCGCAACATCGGTGAAAAGCTCTTTGAGACCTATACGATGCGAATCGAGCGGTTCCACGAAACATGGAACGGCAGTCAGACCAGCGCCGAGCGCTGGCTGACTGCCTACACCGCCTACTACAACCACCACCGCAGTCATCAAGCACTCAAACAGAAGGGTTCAATCTAGCAGTGCCCCCGAACAAATTCTAGCCCTCCTCGGTGACGTTGTACAAGGGACCCAGTGAATTTGCGGTATACCACGTTCACCGGCGTTCGCCCTCGATTCAGACATGAAGGGTATCGACGCGAGCGTCACGAGCCACGCGCCATCCGGCGACGATCGCGCCAAGCGTTCCGATACCGACTGCGATGACGAGTCCCCCAACGTAGACTTCCGGTGGCGTCCGTAGCAGGCCCTCAAAGCCGACGACCCGTGCGGCGACGTGATCGAGGCCGAACGCAAATGCCGGGGTCGCAAGGAGACCGAGGAGGCCGCCGATCAGCCCGAGTATCAATCCCTGTCCACCGACGATCCCAGCGAGGAACCCGCGTGACAACCCGATCGCTCGCAACGCGGCGAGTTCTTTTCGCTGCTGGATGGCCATGAGGACGAGCGTGTTCACCGTCAGCGCGATACCAGCTATCAGCGCCAACACGACGAGCGTCGCACCGCTGGCGAGTACCAACAGATACTCACTCAGCAGCGACTTGAACTGTTCCTCGCTCGTCCGGACGTCGTATTCGGGATACGACTGCTGGAGTGCGTCACTAACGGCCGCCCGGTCGGCATCCGCTGCCGTGGTGACGGTCACGTACGTCGCCCGATCGGTGCCAGTGGTTCCCGTGACGGTTTGGAGCTCGCTGAGTGGCATCGTCACTGTCGAGGTTCCAAGGAACTGCGAATACGCATCGGATATCCCGACGACCTCGAACTCGCGTTCGGTGGCACTCGAGCGACTCGCCCCGACGTAAAGCGTGTCGCCGACGTCGACGTCGAACCGGTCGGCCGTCTGTGGATCGATGAGTATCTCGTGACTCATCGGGCCGTCGTACGTGCCGTTCGCATAGTGGCTATCGCCCTCCGAGAACCCATCGCCGCTCTCGAGCGAGAGATCACCGTGGGTGTTCGGAACGCCGAGGCCGGTCACTAGTTCGAGATCGTCCGGTCCCGTCCCGACGTAGACGCCGTGGAACGCGAGCGGCGACGCCGTCTTGACGTCGTCGCGTCGCTCGAGGTCCGCGGCGAGTCGGTGTGAATCGGTAATCGGGTTTTCGATGCCGCCAGTCTCAGTCAACTCGACGCCATCGGCCGTGATCCAGACGTCCTGACCGGCCCGATCGAACCGTTCCTCGCCGGTCTGGAGGACGCCGAGGCCGACGCTCGCTAGAAGCGTGACGGCCAGTACGGCCAGTGCGATCGAGAGAACCACGAACACTGTCCGTCCGCGTTCGTGACGCACCTGGCGGAGTGTAAGCCGAGCGACCGCGTGCATTTTGGTGAGTAGCTGGCGCATGCTTATCACCCCAGTTCAGTGACGACGTTCGTTCGTGCGACGAGGTAGAGCGGATACGGAAGCGCAAGGACGCCGGCGACCAGCGCGACGGCGATGGCATAGAGTCCGAACGTGGGACGGAGCGTCGCGATCGGCTCCGGCGCAACGGTCGCCGTCGCGACGTAGTTCGTGACTGCGGTGCCGATGGTTCCAAGGACGATGCCAACCAGCGCGCCGGCCAGCGTCAAACTCAACGTCGTGACCGCGACGATCGCAAGCCGGGACCGGGCCGAAAAGCCGATCGCTGCGAACACGGCAATCGTCTGTCGGTCCTTGTCTACCGTCAGTGCTGCCGAAGTCGCGATGAACAGCGAACAGATCACGACTGCGACGATCATCGCGACCAGACTCGTCGCGAGCGCGAAATCGTTACTCCGGATCAATTCCACCTGACCGTCGTCACCCGTTTGGACCGTTGCGTTCGGATACGTGTCCGCTGCTGCCGATTCGACTGCGGCCGTCGACGGATCCGGGTCGGTTTTCACGAGTACTTGATCGGCCAGATCATCGTCGTCGGCCCCCGATATCGACTGTAGTTCACTCAAATGAAGCATGACGAGCGGAAGTTCCCCACTTACGCTGTTGGTTTCCGTGTCTTCGATGGCGGTCGTGGTGTACTCGAGTGAGCCACCACTGTTCTCCTGACGGAGTGTTGCAGCCGTCGTCGAACGTCCGATCTCGAGGGAATCGCCTTCCGAAGCGTTGATAGCGGCGGCTGCTTCGTCTGTCAGCACTACTTCGCCGGTTCGAGTACCGTCGTACGTTCCGTTCGCGAAATGGGGGTCCCCCGGCTCGAGTGGGGCAGTCGACAGCCCTTCGATCGTGATCGGCTCGGCCGGCGGGACGACGCCCATCGCGAGGACGGTCTCCGTTTCGTCGCTCCCGTCGACCTGGATACGGAGTGCTTCGACGAAAACTGGTGTCGCGGATGCAACGTCCTCGCGCTCATCGAGCGTCGCGGACGTCTCGTGAACGTTTCCGAGCCGTGCGTTTTCGACGTCAATGACCGACGAGAGCGTCCCGCCGCCAACCGGAACGATACGAACGTCGGCTTCGCTTTCGTCAGCTGAATCGGCCGCAATGCCAGCGGCGATTCCGGTCACGATCACCAAGAGGGCGATAGTAACGGCGATGAGGGCAACCGTCACGACCGTCTGTTTCGGCACTTGGCGCAGTCGTGATACCAGCCGGTAGATCGCGACCCGGAAGAGTCCGATCCATCGACGAATTCGGCGGCCACGTGGTCCGTCTCGATTCCGTTCCGGGAGATCGCCACTCATTGCTCATCGCTGAACTGCCCAGCCTGTCGCATCTCCCCGTCGAGGAGTCGAAGAACACGGTCGGTCACTGCCATCGCACGCTCGTCATGTGTCGCTATTAGTACCGTCCGTTCGTCCGCGACGTCGACGAGGAGTTCGAGGACTCGCGCTCCAGTCCCTGTGTCCAACTCGCCCGTAGGTTCGTCGGCCAGAACGACCTCGGGGTCGGCGACCAACGCCCGCGCTATCGCGACGCGCTGTTGCTCACCCCCGCTCAGTTCGCTCGGCAGATGATCCATTCGGTCGTCGAGACCGACCTGTTCGAGTAACTCGGCCGCTCGCCGCTGCCGCTCGCGTCGTGACACGCCACGTTCGATCAGTGGGAGGGCAACATTGTCTCGAGCGGAGAGCGCCGGCAGCAGGTGAAACTGCTGAAAGACGAACCCGATATGATCACGTCGCAGTCGCGTTCGCTTCGCTCCGGAGAGTGCCGTGAGGTCCGTCCCGAGTACGTCGACGGTTCCGTTGTTCGGTTCGAGGAGGCCGCCAATGATATGGAGTGCCGTGGATTTGCCGCTCCCGCTTGGACCTACGAGACCGACGACTTCGCCAGTGGCCACCTCGAACGAGACATCGCGGAGGGCCGTGACTGTCCGTGACACCGTCGATCCTGTCCCGTACTCGTGAGTCACTCTCTCACAGCCGACGGCGACCGACGACGGCTCCATCGTTCGATCAGCACCGCCGCTGATCGGGCGCACTCGAGATCTCTCGTTCTCGGTCGGGGATGAGTTGCGGGCCATTCGCTTGACTGTTCGAAGAACGACGAGCGACGACTCATTGTTTCGAGCCCCTTACCGTGCTTTGTATAATCTTACGAGCCAGTAGTACCGCCTTCACAGGTCTCGTATACTCGGTGGCCGATCGGATGGCCTGCCGTCTGAAACTGTTACAGCCAACCGCCCGCGTTCCCTCTCGGAGGGACTCGAGTGGCCGTCCATTGGCTCATCGTTTCGACTCGCTCAACGGTTTCCGGTGACGCGCTCGAAACCGCACCGAACGTAGCCGAGACCGGGTGCGCCGTCGTGATACCAGGCGACGAATGCGATGCCAACGAGCCCCAGCTGGACCCACTCGTATCATCCCATTGAGTACCGCAGGAAGCCGGCAAGAATACTTCCGAGACTCTCGTACTGCGGTGGCTCGAGGACGGGCCAGAACAGAAACGTCGTCGCCGACAGGTCTCGAGCGAGGACTGCCGTCGGCGGGATATCGGCAACTAGATGCGAGACGTGCCCGATAGTGAACGCCACTCCGGTCTCGGGGCGACCGAGACGGTGGGCCAGATCGTAAGCCGCCGGGAGAAGCAACGCCGCGCCGAAGATCGAATGCGCAAGCGTCCGCCCGCCCGGGAGGAATCCGAACGTCCACGCGGACGGTTTGTCGATTAAGTCCGGAAACTGCGACCCGATCGCGAGGGCGATCACCGGACAGGCTCGCGGTGGCCGGCGGTCGCGTCGCCAGTGATAGCCCGTGTAGAGCAGGTACGCGACGGCGAGGTGTCCCCAGGGCCACATCGGGTCGGGTTTGCAGCGGGGCCGGCAAAGACGTGTCGTTGTCGCCGGGAGCTTCGCTTTTCCAGTCTTCGTTGTCTAGGCGGTATCAAGCACGCCGAAGTTGCGGAACGTCAGTCAACATTCCCGAGAGCAAGTTCCGAGAGATTGTGTTTCGTCGGAGTAAACGCAGCGAAGTCAGCATTGTTGGTAAAGATCATTGGTTCCCGATCACCATGCTCGAATACGTGGACAACGATCGGGATGTCTTTCGACTGCACGGCGGTAATTCTAGCGAGGAGCTGGGTATGAACGTTCGCTCGACGTTCATCGAGTAGCGAGTCGGCGAAATCGCGACTCGAGGGGGCTTCAATTAGCCCGGTCATTCGGGTAAGCCGAGTTAGGAATACCGTTTTCAACTCGTCTCGTTCCCTCCCTGTTAGTCCGGGTGTCCGATCGAACGCGTTGAGCGCCTCCTGCACGATGTGTGCATTGATCGCCGATACCGTCCCGCCTCGTTTGATATCGTCGAGAAGACGTTCTGCTCGATCGTTCGTCCCAAGCGTTCAGAAAACCCAGCGGTTCGTATCGAGGATTTTCACGCGTGGTCAGTGTACTCGTCGGCCGTTTCTTCGCGAGCGGCTACAACCGCGTCTGCGACTTCCGCTTCGTCGACACGCTACCGGAGACCGTCGAGTCGGGCGTGCAGATCGTCGTCGCTCACCGGGTCCTGCTCGGCGCGAGCGAGTAACTGCTCGACGCGCAGCGCTGCGATTGCTGGCTCGTTGTTCAACTCAATCAGATGGCGACGGACCGACTCCTTGCTGAACTCGCTTTTGTTCGTGTAGACTCCCGTTTCCTCGAGGAACTGATCGATTTCCCGGCCCAGTTCTTCCGGGAACTTGACGCTAACGTTTGTGTACTTCATGGTAATACTATAGTAGCACACGTCTGTAAAGTGTGGTCGGCCCTATAGCCCGCACCTGAATGACGTGCATTCGTTGAATCTCATACCGACCCAATCAAAGACCGACGAGTAAGTTCTCGAGTTCGCGGAGAGTGCGCTACGTTTAGGTGGCCCGCCATACCTTGTTGACGTAGATGCCAACGTCGCGTCGGATGCAGTTCGTTCGCGGGAATATCGCGTGGATGGTTGGGACGGTCCTCGTACTCGCGTTACTGGGTGCTCTCTCCTACGAACTGGTGTTCGTCTGCTCGCTGATCGGGTTCCTCGTCATCACGGAGCTGACGGCCCCGTTCAACGTCACGCCGACGTGGCGACGCCGGCTCCGATGGCTCATCGCGGTCGGACTCGTCGTCTTCGCGATCATCGTCGTACGGCGAATCCTCGATATCCTTCCGCCGGGGGTCGTTCCGATATGAGCCACCAGTGCGTCCGCCCTCGAGAGCGGTCGTTCATGCTTGCTTCGGAGGTGTCGCGATGAGCTGGCACGGGGGCCTGTTCGGCGATGGGGACGGCGTCGAGTGGCCGCGCGTTCTCCTGTTTGCACTCGCCGTCACCGTCGTCGTCGCGCTCGGCACCGCCGCCGCGACATCGTCGACTGCGTTCGGCCCTTATAATCCATCCTGGGATGGCTCGTCCGACTTCCGCCAGGGCGTCGAGACCGACTCGACCGTTGAGCGTCATCTCGTCCGTGACACTGCGCAGTACGACCGCGTGCCGGCCAACGAAACGGTCGCGTTCGTGATCGCGCCGGACGAGCGCTACGACGGGGACGACGCCGAGCGTGTCCGTGAGTTCGTCGCCGAGGGTGGGACGCTTGTCGTCCTCGAGAACTTCGGCGACTCGGGGAACGCGCTGTTGTCTACGGTCGGTGCTGAGGCGCGAACCGACGGCCAACTCTTGCGGGACGAACGCAACCACTTCCACGGACCGACGATGCCGGTCGCAACGAACGTCACAAATCACCCGGCTACGACCGGCGTCGAGCAGTTGACCCTCAACTACGCGACGGCAGTCGAGCCCGGAAACGCGACTGTACTGGTCGGGACCAGTGAATTCGCCTATCTCGGGCCAGAAGATGCCGACTTGGACGAACAGGACGATCTCCGATCGTATCCGGTCGCAACGGTCGAGAACGTGAGCGAGGGACAGGTGGTCGTCGTCGGTGACCCGAGTATCAGTATCAACGCGATGTACGACGAACCCGACAACACCGCGTTCGTGCGCGGCTTGTACGCGGACGCCGACCACGTGATTATCGACCGGTCCCACGACGCTGCGGTCCCGCCGCTAACTGCCACGTTGCTGGCGATCCGAAACTCGCCACTGTTACAGTTGCTCGTCGGGGTTCTCGGTATTGGGCTCGTCGGGCTCGTCTCTCGAGTCTGCAACCGATCCCCGCTCGAGGCCGTTCAGTCCCGTGTGCCGATGCGGGTGCAGCGTTCGGATGCCCGCGACAGCACGTCCGGGGCTCCCGGTCTGTCCGACACCGAGCGGGCTGAATATCTCCGCCGACGCTATCCCGACTGGGACGAGGATCGAGTTCAGCGCGTGATAACAGCCCTTAACCATCCACGTTCGGAAGATACCATAGACGAATGAGCGGCACCACCGATCCGGCTGACGGGACAAGTGGCGATCCCGAGGCAGTCTACGAGAAGTTGCAGGCCGAAATCGGCCGCGTCCTCATCGGGAACAACGACGGCGTCGAGTATCTGACGATTGCCCTTCTGACTCGCGGTCACATCCTGCTCGAGGGCGTGCCCGGAATCGCCAAGACGACACTTGCGAATCTCTTTGCACTGACGTCCGGGCTTGACTTCAACCGGATCCAGATGACGCCGGACACCCTCCCTGCTGACATCACGGGGACGCACATTTATCGACAGGGTGCGGAGTCGTTCGAACTCCAGCGTGGCCCCGTCTTCGCCAATCTCGTCGTCGCCGACGAGATCAATCGCGCGACGCCGAAGACCCAGAGCGCGCTGCTCGAGGCGATGCAAGAGCGGCGCGTAACGATCGAGGGCGAGACGCTCGCGTTGCCGGATCCGTTCATGGTCGTCGCGACCCAGAACCCGATCGAATCCGAAGGCGTCTTTCAGCTCCCGGAAGCGCAACGCGATCGCTTCCAGTTCAAGCTAACGCTCGACCTTCCGGATCGGTCGGACGAACGCGAACTCCTCGACCGGTTCGACGAGAACCCCGAACTCGGTCCGGAAGAAGTCGAACAAGTCGTCGATCCTGACCAGATCGCCGATGCGCGTCAAACCGTTCAGACGGTTCATGTCGCGCCGGCCGTCAAGGAGTACGCACTCGATCTGGTCGCCGCGACTCGAGACCATGCCGATGTCGCTCACGGTGCCTCGCCGCGTGCGACACTGGCGTTTCTCAACGGTGCCAAAGCACAGGCCGCGATTCGCGGGCGTGACTACGCGATCCCCGACGACGTGAAATCGATGGCAAAGCCGGTGTTACGCCACCGACTCGTGTTGAACACCGATGCGGACCTGAGCGACGTCGATCCTGTGGCGGTCGTCGCGGACATCGTCGACGCGATCGAGCCCCCGAGCGCCGATACGGGTCCGACGTTCGGTTCGGCTGCAGCGAGCGACGGTGGCAACGTCGACTGAATCCCGTTACTCGCGGCCTCCTTCTCCCACACCGGTCTCACGGTCAGTCGTCCCCGTCAGTTGCTTTCGTCGGCGTCGATATCCCACCGGCAGGTGACCAGCCAGTCCGATCGATCGTCACCAGCCGCGACTTCGAGACGGATCGGGCGCTTGAGGCCGGTCCCGAAACCGACTGCGAGAAACGAGGCAATTGGGTGGTCGAACCGACCGACTGCACCGAACGCGCTGTCGACGATTGCGACTGTCACGCGTCCGTTTGCGGCATCGACGTCCGATTCGGCACTGTCTGCAAGTTCGAACTGCTCGACGAGCCCGTCGGTCAACTGCGTCGCGAGCGGTTCGGGTACGGTCGCGAGTTCGCCGGAGAGTGATCGCTCGAACGACTCGAACAGCCCTGCCCCGGTCGGCTCGAGAATGAGGCCGCGATGGTCGGGGTCGGTCACGATCGGCCCGCTCCGTTCGGCCATGTTGGGCAATTCGTCGGTCGTTCGTTGCGGAACGTATAGACGTATCTCTCCGGCGCTGCCGGTCGGGAGATAGATACGGTCGTCGGTCAGGCCGAGTTCGTTGGCGATCGCTGCTTCGTTCGTTGCCATCGCGGCGTAGATCCGTTCACCGACACCCGCGGCGACGAACGTCTCGGGGGTCACGTAGTAGGTAAGGACACCACCGAATAGACCCACCGCAGCGAGCGTGAAGAGGACAGTTCGGGCATCGGGGAAGAGGAGACCGGCAAGGCCTGTGAGAACCCCGACGAGCGCTAATCCCGTCGCAGTCCGGCGATACTGTGATTGACGGGCGCGAGTGTACTCGGATTGTAGTCGCTTGGTTTCAGCTTCGAGGAGTTCCGCTCGCGCTGCGAGTTCGAGTCGGTCCCCGTCGTCTTCATCGGCTCGATCAGCGTCCATCTCTGTCGTAATCTCGGTCTGGTCGGCATCACTCATAGCTCAGTCTCCTCGATCTGTTGCTGGGTATCCGTCCCGACAGATTCGGAATTCGACTCATCGGTCGTCGACCTGCCTTGCCCTCTGTCGGTGGGAACGAGTCCGAGGCGAACGATTTCGAGTCGGTGCAGGGCGTATGCGGCGATCGCAAGACAACCGAGTACTGTCAGCGCCGCGAGAGCGGTCGGCTGTGAGTTGACGACAAGCCACGTGGTGCCTGCGATCACGAGCGTACTCGCAAGCGCGACGCCAACAAGGGCGACCGGGCTCGTCGTCCGCCGGAGCGGGGCGAGTAAAACGGCAACGAACGCGGCTTCGACGATGATGACCGAGATCGGATCGATCCCGATCGGGACAACCGCGGCGAGGGCGACGTGGCCGAGTGCGAACGCGTACGGCGTCCCGAACAGATAGCCGACGAGTGCGGTCGCGATCCCCGCGAGGATACCGATCGGTCCCGAGACGATGCCGAACGCGACGATGATGATACCAAGAGCAGCGCCGCTCACCCAGTCGCGGCCGACTGCTGCCGGTCGTGTGTCGATTCGAACGCTCATGCGTGCCCTCCGGTTGATCGCCCCGCGTCGAGAATCGCTGCCAGCCGATCTGCTGGTCCCACCTCGAGCGCCGTCACGTTATCGAACGCCGAGAGTTCGCGTCGAAACTCCTCGAACGAGACGTATCTGTCGTAGGCGCGTTCGATATCCGCCAGGCCGCCGGGTTCATACAGAACCGTCGGCGCGAGCAAGACCATAACGTTGCCCCGTCGCCGTGCGAACGATACCGTCTCACGGAGTTCCGCCGGCCGTGAATCGTCCGTGCAGATGACAGTCCAGAGCCGTCCCTGTGCGTTCGTCGTGCCCGTCCGGACGGCGTCGTACAACGGATCCTCGCTCACTCGATCGCGATACACTTGCCGATCGGCATAGAACGGGCGAAGCGTCCGCGAAAACGCGTCATCCCCCTTCTCGAGATCGCTGAACGACTGCTGGGCGTCTGCGGGAGCAGCCGAGTTCGAACTCCGTTCGTGAATCTGGGATAGCGATCCGTCATGGGAGACGGCTGTCGCTGGCGCGTCACTCGTTGCTGTCGGCTCGAGATCGAGCAGTTGGCGACGAATCGCACCGTAGGTAACCGCTGGCAACGCCAGTCCAGTTCGGCCCGTGATCCCCGCGTCTCCGACTGTCACCAGTCCAAGGGGGTCATTGAGACGGCGGGCAGTCCCCGCGATCGACAGCGCAACCTCTCGGAGCGAATCGAGTTTCGTCTCGGCTCGTGTGCCGGTACTAAGCGCTGCACGGTGGTCGACAACGAGGAGGGTCCGCCGGTCGGTCTCGGCCTCGTACTCGCGGACGTACGGTGTGTCGTACCGTGCGGTCGCTTTCCACGCGATTTGATTTCCGGTATCGCCCGGAACGTACTCGCGTAGTTTGTCTAGTTCGATCCCCGTCCCGGACCGCTCAGTCCCGTGAGTACCGTACGAGGCAGCGACACGCTCACCGCCCTTGCCGACGTGAAGCGTTCTGGGGGTGGGCGGTTCGACCGTCATCGTCGGTGCTGGCCCCATCGTGATGGTCTCCCGGAATAGTCCGTCCGTCGCCGTGACGGTGGCGGCGTCGAACGCGTGGTGACCGGCGACGGGCCAGGCGACCGTCCGCGTCCGGTCCGTTCGTTCGGAACCGGGATCGAGGGTCACCGAGATCGGCTTGGCTGTCCTCGCCCCGACCGGGAGTCCGGCAGTGATCTCGAGGGTCAACGCCGTCTCGGTCTCGCGCGTCGCGGTGAGCGTAACCGGGATCTCAGTTTCAGTGTGAACGGTCGTCTGTGCGGGCGATTGTACGACTGACAGGGTGGAAGCCGTTCGCTCGAGGTCGCGAAGGAAGCGATACTGCTGGGTTAGCAGCCACGCACCGACGAGGACTGCGCCGCCGAGTACGACTGGGCGCGCAAACACCACTGCGAGGACGGCCAGTACAACAGCGAGTGCAGCGACCGTCCAGCCCCAGCGCATGGGATGCATATCTCGACAGATTCCGCTGAGTGAGTTGAAAGTACTGATTCCGCTAGCCGAGACACTCCAAGCAGCTAGCCGTCTCGGGAGAGAGAATATCTCATCAGTAGTTACTAATATGATCTTTTTGCGTCGGAGTATCCTGAGGCGAACGACTGCTCGTCCCTTAGTAGTAGTAAACCGAGAACTGCGACGATTTCTGGCTCTGTCAAGAGAAGGTACTGAAGCAACGCGAGGTGTTCGGCTGGAGACGGTCGATCACGGTCTGGTCGTAAGTATCTCAGCGTCATTGGCGAACGGTATCATGAATTAGCGGGCGAGAACTGATTACCAACAACTGTTATTGGGATGCGTTGCGAACTGCCCGCCCGTGAACACTGTTGGTGGGCGCGCTCTCGTGCTGGCTCTTTCCCTCATCGTTCTGGTGATTATTGGCGGAATCGTCCCACTGGGCGCGGCCACTGCCGTTGCGGACAGTGAGACACAACAGCGCGTCGCTGTCCAGCAAAACGACTCGGCCGAGGAGCGAAACGAGACGACACCGCATCGAAACCCCGCCGAATACTCCGAGGACGGCGACCTCAAGGGTGTCGAACGCTGGCTGTCGAATCGCCTGGCGTCACAACTCGGTGAGAGCGCGATCCAGTTGAGCGAGGGCGAGTACGAACTCGCGAGCGAGTACGTTGGCGAGGAGTACCGCGACCGGCTCGAGCAGTACGTCGACGTCGCCGGCCAGACCGGGGGAGAGAGCAACGAAGAGACGTTCAAGGAGACCGGTGAGCAACAGGCGCGGTTGACGGAGGCTGTCCAAGAATATCGGGCCACCAAAGCCGAGTACGAAGCGGCTCGTCAGGACGGTAACGAGGAGCGCGCCCCGTGAACTTGCACGCGAACTCGAGTCGCTGGCCAACGAAATCGAGTCACTCGGAGGTTCCATTCGCGAGGGGTATGCTGACATCGAGACGGAGACGGATGCCGACCTCTCTGAACCCGACGCCGCAATCGAAAACGTCACTGACGAAGTCAAGTCCGAACAGGCCATCGTTCGTGAACAGGAGTTCGAGGAGACGGTCCTGTCCCTTACGACCGAGCGCGAGGAAATCTCGTTCCGCGACCCGTTGGTCGCGACCGGAGAACTACGGACGTTCGACGGGAGTCCGATCGCGAACGAAGAAATCAGACTCGATATCGGCAACCACTCCGAACGGGTCACAACCGACGCAGACGGCGGGTTCTCCCTCGAGTACCGCCCGACCGACGAGTCGCTCTCCACCGACGAACTCGACATCGAGTACGTTCCCGACACTCAGTCGATCTATCTGGGCAACGAAACGACAGTCGATGTCTCGATCGAGCAGGTCGAACCGACGCTCGTCTTGACGGAGACGCCGAGTGAGGTAGCATACGGCGAACGACACTCCGTTACAGGGGAGCTAACCGTCGACGGTCGTTCGGTCGACAGTGTCCCGGTTTCGGTCTCTCTTGGCGGCCAACAGATCGAGACGATACCGGTCAGAAACGGGGTGTTCGGGTCTTCGAGTCCAATTCCGGCGGCCGTCGAAGACGGGGACCGGGAACTAACCGTTCGGCTCCCGTTCGAGGAGCAGGCACTCGCCGGAACGGCTAATACGACGAGCGTGACGGTTCGCGAGACACAGAGTACGCTCTCGATCGACGAAGCGTCGGTCAGCGGGCAGGAAGTTACGGTCAATGGATCGTTCGCCACGGTCGACGGGGACGGTGTTCGAGGAGAGTCCCTTCAGATCCGAGTCGACGGATCGACTGTCGATACCGTCACGACCGAGGACGGCGGATCGTTCGGAACGACAGTTTCCGTTCCGAGTTCGAGCGGTGGCGACGTGACAGTTACCGCGGTCTATACAGGTGAGGGGTCGAACCTCGCGACAGCGAGAGCCGAAACCACCGTGACGGTCAGCGGAGCAGGATCACAGATTCCGACATCAGTCCTGCTTGCGGTCGGCTTCGTCGCAGTAATTACGGCTGGAGTCGGTCTCTGGTGGGTCCGTCGCTCGGACGAGGGAGCGTCGCCCGGCAGTCCGGAACGAGATCAGGGTGCCGTCACTGGATCACGGACTCCCGCCGACCGATCGACCGAGTCCACGGCGGATCCAGTCGAACCCCTGCTTGAACGGGCGGCCGACCAACTCGCTGCCGGTCGACCTGACGACGCTGCACGAACAAGCTATGCGGCCGTTCGTCGCGCGCTTGCGTCCCGGATCGATGGACAGGATTCACTGACTCACTGGGAGTTCTATCAAACGTACCGCAGTGCCGATGCGACGGAGTCGGAGTCACTCCGCGCTGTCACTCAGGGATACGAACGAGCTGTCTTCGACCGTGATGATGTCTCGAAGACGGAATCCATGTACGTTCTTGAGGCCGCGCGCCGACTGTGCGGCCTCGAGGAGTCGTCGGACGACAGCGTTCCTGCGGACGACTGACCGGTCGCTCAGGTGCTTGACTTCCCGATATGATGAACGGTCTCGCCATCCTCGAAAAGCTCTAAGCCAGTAGACAGGGGAGTCCACTCTCGTACCATTCGATGAAATATGAGTGACACGAGTCCGACTGGCGCCACACGACGAACCGACACCGATCCGCCTTTCCACGCGCGGTCGTTCATAAACGGATCCTCTCGGAGGCAGAGTCGCGTCCGACGGCGTCGACGGAGGCGATCGCCGATGACGTCACCGGTGCGACGACATCACTGGTCGAACAGGTACTCTCCGAGTACGGGGACCCGGCCGAAGATGAGACTATGAACGACCACCACGGCCGATTCGCCGACGGCGCCGAGGTGACGTGCCGTAAGCGTGCCGAGACAGGCCGCGAGGTCTGGGTCCGATCGGCCGCTCGCGCTCGCTCGGGTCGGGGAAGTCGCGTCTCGTGCCTCGCGGTCGATACTGTCCGAAGCGTCGTCGTCCCAATTCTCGGATGGCAAGGCGTTCCCCGCGGACGACTCCGCAGTCTTGAACGCCACGTCCCCATCGGTGTTACCGCCGTCACCGAGTGCCGGGTCGGCCGGGTCCTGTTCCGATCGACGTACGTCAGCGACGCCTTCGGGATCGTGGTCAGCTGACGGGTCACCGGGTGTTGGGTTGTCCTCGTCGATCTCGGCTCTCCCGAAAACCCGCTTGACGAATGTCTACCTGTCGCTCCAGTCGAATCCGTCGATGCCATTGACCCGCTGGCAGACGGTCGCGCTGGTGACGCCGAGGCGCTCGGCGAGTTCAGCCTGTGTCGCGTCCGGTCGCTCGCGGATTTCGCGCAGGGTTTCTCGCTGTTTTTCGGAATCGAGTCACTCGAACAACGGATAGGTACATCCCGGTCGATCGATCCGGACCTCGCACGGAAGGTCCTCCGTGCGTGTTTCGAGTCCGAGCGGATTTCGGCCGATGAGGAAGTACAGGTGGTAGAGCGAATTCTCGGGGCGGACACGCGGACGAACGCGTCGCTCGACTCGAGCGACCGCTAGCTGCGGATCGAGACAGTCATCGGCTGGGTGTTTTCGGACCGTTTTTACCGCCGTCCCCGATACTATCGGGTGAATGGTCGCTTTCCGGTCGGTGTGGCTCCTAATCCCGCGGCCGATCAGGCAGTTGCCAGCCGATCTTGCCGCGGTCGCGGCGTTCGTCGTCGCAACGAATGTGGCCGTGTTCGCCCCGATCATTCGGGAGACACCGCTGCGCGTGGCGCTCGGGCTCGTATTCGTTCTCTTCACCCCCGGGTATGCGTTCATCGCAGCATTGTTTCCCGAGGCCGGCGAGACGCCCGAGGAGACGGCTCCTGATACAGAAGGAGACGAGACTGCGGATTTGGACGGCTGGTCCGACTCGCTCTCCGCTCGGGACGGGATCGACGGCATCGAGCGCGTCGCACTCTCGTTCGGACTCAGCATCGCGATCGTCCCCCTTATCGGGCTCGTGCTGAATTTCACCCCCTGGGGAATCCGCCTCGCCCCGATCGCGGTGGCGGTCAGCGGCTTTACACTCGTTTCGACGGCCGTAGCGGCCACTCGCCGCTGGGAGCTGCCGGCCGAGGACCGCTTCCAGATCCCCTACCGTGACTGGTACGCCGCCGGCCGTTCGGAGTTGCTCGAGCCCGACACGCGCGCCGACGCCGCACTGAACGTCCTGTTAGTGCTTTCGGTCCTTCTCGCCGCTGGCAGCGTGGGCTACGCCGTTCTCGTCCCGCCCGAGGGCGAGCAGTTCTCGGCGATCTATCTGCTGACCGAGGACGACGACGGCGACCTGGTCGCCGACGACTACCCCGAGGAGTTCACACAGGGAGAGAGTCAGGAACTGATCGTCGGGATCGACAACCACGAACACGAGACGACGGACTATACGGTGGTGGTCCTCGAGCAAGATGTCGAGGTGAGCGGTACCGAGACGGTTGCGGGGAACGCGACGATCAACGAAACCGTCGTCCGCGAGCAACGCGAACTCGACAGGTTCAGTACCACGATCGCACACAACGAGAGCTGGCACCACGAGTATGACCTCGAGCCAACCATGGTCGGTGAGGACCAGCGGATCGTCTGGCTGCTCTTCCCCGATGGCGACGTGCCGGCCGAGCCGTCGATGGATGACACCGAGTACTTCGTTCATCTCTGGGTCGATGTCGCTGCATCATCAAACTCGAGCGCTCCGAGTGGGAGCTAACTTGCTACGGACTGCGAGATGACGGTTTCGTTCTCTTCGGGACTCTCTTTCTGTGAATCCGATTCAAAATAGGTCCCTATATGTGCCATATGTCCCCTAGCAATTATTATCAATTCACCTAATACCGAACGCTTATCCAAGGGTTTCCAGTATAGCGTATCACCAACAGATACCGGGGCCGACAGAAATACCTAATATGAACGTGACTACCAAACCGATGTCAGACTGGGAGAGTCTTCCGTTATGAGTACAAAAGAGAGCGAACAGCAGCACTCGTCGGCAACGGAATTAACACAGCAGCTACTAGATGACTCCGAGACGGACACGAGCCGCTACGAGCGTGGAGGCGATCGCGAGGCCGACGACTTACTTCTCGGTCCCGACAGCGAGCAGACGCCGGCCCTGAGCATCGTCATGCCGACGCTTAACGAGGAGGCGGGTATCGCCGAGTGTATCGGTCGCGCGAAAACGGCGATCAACGACCTCGGCATGACTGCTGAGATCCTTCTCAGCGACAGTTCGACCGATCGGACGCCCGAAATCGGGCGGGAGCTAGGCGCGCTCGTCTACGAACCCGATCAGCCCGGCTACGGCTACGCCTACCGGTACGCGTTCGATAGCGCTCGGGGCGACTACATCGTCATGGGCGACGCCGACACGACCTATGACTTCGAACAGATCCCGCGCCTGCTGGCTCACCTTCAGGAGCAAGACGCCGATATCGTGATGGGGAGCCGACTCGAGGGCGAGATCAAGCCCGGTGCGATGCCGTCGCTTCATCAATACGTCGGGAACCCGCTGTTAACCAAGTTTCTGAACGCCTTCTATGGCGCAGGCGTGAGCGACGCACACAGCGGTTTCCGGATTTTTACGCGGGACGCGTACGAAACGATGGATCTCGAGACGACCGGAATGGAGTTCGCGTCGGAGATGATTATGGAGGCTGGGGCCCAGGACCTCGACATCGTGGAGACGCCGATCGTCTACCACGAACGCGAGGGCGAAGAGACTCTCGACAGTTTCAGCGATGGCTGGCGTCACGTCCGATTCATGCTCGTGAACGCGCCCGGGTACCTGTTCTCGGTGCCGGGGCTCCTGCTCGGTCTCGCCGGACTGGCCGTGATGGGAATCGCCTACACCGGCGTGTCGATGGGGAACGTCACCCTCGGGACGCACTCGATGATCGCCGGCAGCCTGCTGACGATCGTCGGCTATCAGATCGGCAGCCTCGGCGTCTTTGCAACCGTCACGAGTGATCCAATCCAGAAACCGACCGATCCGATCACCGAGCGCGTGACGACATCGCTGTCGCTTGAACACGGCGCGACGGCCGGACTCATGCTGTTCGGCGTCGGTAGCCTCTACGCGGCAGCACTGGTCTACCAGTGGGTCACGAGCGGGTTCGCGTCCCTCGAGTTCACGCTCAATTCGCTCATCGCGTTCACGGCGATCATCATCGGCCTTCAGACCGTGTTCTCGTCCTTTTTCCTGAGCGCGATCAATCGGTAGCGATCGTCCGTTTTTTGAACACACCACTAGTTGCTAACGGCACGACGAGTCCCGCTAAAACGACCCACGAAGGTGTTACTAGTAGGGTTCGCAGACTCGCTCGATCCCGTCCTCGAGATCGGTTTTCGGTTCCCAGCCCGTTGCTTCACGCATCTTGCTCGAGTCGGCACAGGTATCGTGGACGTAGACGTCTTCCGGAATCGGATTTTCGACGTATTCGGGCTCGATGTCGGTGCCAAGTTCGTCGTTGAGCATGCCGACGAGTTCGTTGAAGCTATAGGCATCGCCGGTGCCGAGGTTGTAGACGTCGGTAAGTTCGTGATCGGCCGCGAGTTCGAGTCCGCGGACGATGTCGGAGACGTGCGTGAAGTCCCGGGTCTGGGTGCCGTCGCCGTAGAGGACGGGCGCCTCGCCGCTGGCGAGGTCGTCGGCGAACTGCGCGATCACGTTGGCGTACTCGCCCTTGTGTTCTTCCGCGCCGTTGTAGCCCTGATAGACCGAGAAAAAGCGCATGCCCGCGACGCTCATATCGTAGTGGTTGGCGAAGTACTCCCCGTAGCGCTCACGGGCCAACTTGGAGGCTTCGTAGCCGGTGTCGACCGCGACCGGCATGCCCTCCGGGGAGGGCTCGGTCTGGCTGCCGTAGATCGACGAGGTCGATGCGTAGACGACGGTCTCACAGCCATCCCGTCGCGCCTGCTCGACGACGTTGACAAATCCCTCGACGTTCACCCGAGCGCCCTTCGTGGGGTCCTCTTCGTGCATCGCGTAGGAAGACAGCGCCGCGAGATGGAAGACGATGTCAACGTCAGTCGGCAGGTCGTCCTCGAGAACGCTATGAGCCCGATAATCGACAGTTTCATTGAGGTTCTCAGGTGTACCGAGGTACTCGTCGTCGATCGCAACGACATCGTTGTCCGCCGCGAGATGATTCGCCAAATTTGAGCCGATAAACCCTGCGCCGCCCGTAATCAGGGTTCGTTTGTTCTGCAAGCCAGCATGACGGGTTTCCATCGACGAGAACACTGTGGTTTTTCGAGGCACGGATTTTCGAATCGGCACGATCGGTCGTTCGTCCCAGAAAACAGAGTGGTCGGTGTTACCAGAATTGCGCGCCGGGGGTCTCACATGAATCACAGATAACGGCCGTGTTTCCCTTATAGTCCCCTCGAACGAGTTCCCCTTCGTCGCAGAACGTACAGTTCGATCTCTCGAGTGCGGCGACCGGCGAGTTCTCGGCGGCTTCATGTTCCTGCTGTTGCATATCACGTAAGCTGTTCTCTCATACCATAATAAACCCTCTGTAACTGAGGGTAAAACCGACTGCCGTAGGGCAGTTCACCTTCTCCGTTACTAGTGAAGTTCGGACACAAGGGGAGACTAGTGTCGGGTAGCAGGCCCCGAGTCTTACTCGTCGGTACTCGAGCGGTTTGAGACACTCCATCTAGTTCGGGAGGCCGGCTTGCGTTCCGTTGGGAGCAGCCGGTTCTTACAGCGTTGGTAATATCCGTTGTAGTCTAGAGAACTCAATAGTACTCCGAGTTACCACGTGGATCTCTTGTAGAGCGGTGCTAGGTGACTGATCCGTCCCGTCTAGTAGTCCGGTTCCCACGCATATCTGGGACCTTTCGGCAGTTGATTTTTCGGTGACTCGTCTCTGCTACCACGTCAGCCCATCGTACGTGATCCCGTCCCGGAGCTCGACGATACGTCGGCCGTCGACGACGACGGGGTTCGCCATCTCGTCGAACGCATCGTCGAGCGCCGCGAACTCGTCCCAGTCAGTCACGACGACTGCGCCGTCACTATCGCTCAGTGCGGCCCTCGCGGTCGTGGCGTACTCGATTGCCCGGATTCGCTCCCGCATGGGTTCGTTCGCGACCGGGTCGTACGCGACGATCTCCGCGCCGTGGTCCTGAAGTAGTTCGATCACCGGAATCGCCCTGGAGTTCCTGATGTCGTCGGTCTGGGGCTTGAACGCGAGGCCGATGACCGCAATCCGCGTACCCTCCAGGTCGACGCGTTGCTTTAGGCGGTCGACCAACCGTTCGGGCTGGCGCTCGTTCACCTTGACGGCGGCCTCGAGGACGGCGGGGTCGTAGCCGGCGTCTCGCGCGGCGGCCCGGACGGCGTCGACGTCCTTCGGGAAACAGGAGCCACCCCAGCCGACGCCGCTGCGGAGGAACTGCTCGGAGATCCGGTCGTCAAGTCCGACCGCCTCCATCACCTCGTAGGCGTCGAGGCCGAACTCCTTGCAGACGTTGCCAAGGTTGTTGCCCAGGCTGATCTTCGTCGCGAGGAAGGCGTTGTTCGCGTACTTGATCATCGCCGCCGTTTTCGGATCCGTTTCGACGACCGGTGCCGCGTGGGTCTCGAGCAGCGGGTCGAACACCGCATTCAGTCGGTCCGTCGCCCAGTCGGCGTTCGCGCCGATGACGACTTTGTCGGGGTGGCGGAAGTCGTCGACGGCGGTCCCCTCGCGGAGGAACTCCGGATTCATTCCCATCTCGATATGTTCGGCAGCGGCCCCGGCACCACGCTCGAGCGCCGCCCGGACGCGTTCGAGATTCGGCGGCGTTACCGTACTCTTGACGACGACGAGGTGGCGGTCATCGATCCCGACGAACTCCTCGCCCGTCGCCTCGGCGGCCGCCTCGAGGGGACCAGATCGATGCTCCCGTCGTCGTTCGACGGCGTGCCGACGGCGAGGAAGGTCACGTCCGAGTCGGGGACGGCGTCGTAGGACGTGGTAGCCGTGAGGCGGTCCCCGGCGTGGGTTGCGAGGAGGGACTCGAGGCCGGGTTCCTCGATCGGCGCCCGCCCGTCGTTGAGCGCCGCGACGATCCCCTCGTCGATATCGATCGCCGTCACCTCGTGACCCACCTCCGCGAGACAGGCCGCGAGCGTCGTCCCGACGTAGCCGCTTCCGATGACCGAGATGTCCATACCGTACTCAGAATAGGCTGGATAAATCGGTCTTGTGGTCGCCGGAGTGTTGGATTCGAGCTTCCTTTTGAGCCGGCCTACCAGAGCCGGAAAAACCATATGGTGACGCCATGGGGTGTCAGTCATGAAAGCTGTCGTACTCGCTGCCGGCGAAGGGACGCGGCTTCGACCGCTCACCGAAGACAAACCCAAAGGGATGGTCGAAGTTGATGGGCAGCTGATTCTCACCCACTGTCTCGATCAACTAGTGTCGCTTGGCGCTGACGAACTGATCGTCGTCGTCGGGTATTTGAAAGAGAAGATCGTTGATCACTACGGCGATGAGTACGAGGGCGTTCCGATTACCTACGCGCACCAACGCGAGCAGCAGGGTCTGGCTCACGCGTTGTTGACTGTGGAAGAGTACATCGACGACGATTTTATGTTGATACTGGGAGATAACGTGTTTCAGGCGAACCTCGAGGATGTCGTGCGCCGACAGCGGGAGGATCGTGCTGACGCCGCGTTCCTCGTTGAGGAAGTCCCGTGGGACGAGGCCGATCGGTACGGGGTCTGTGATACGAATAAGTTTGGTGAGATTACTGATGTGGTGGAGAAGCCCGACGATCCGCCGTCCAATTTAGTGATGACCGGGTTCTATACTTTTACGCCAACGATCTTCCATGCGTGTCATTTGGTACAGCCGTCTAATCGGGGCGAGTACGAGATCAGTGAGGCGATCGACCTCTTAATTCGAAGTGGGCGGACGATCGATGCAATCGGGCTTGAGGGTTGGCGTGTCGACGTGGGATATCCCGACGATCGAGAGGAGACAGAGGAACGACTACAGAACAGCGAAATAGAGGTGGTCTAATCTCAGGTTTTATTGATGAAGGACCGTGTGAAGACATTATCCGGGCAGCCGGTTTTGACGGGGAGTATACCATAGCGTATTTGATATCGGATCGTCAACGGTGAGTCCTGTGCTTGACTGGTTTCATTCGATATACCAGCGTTTGACTGCGGACGGATCGACCACAGAGCAAGCCGTACGGAGCGGAATTTGGGCTGCGGGAATAAACGTCGGTGACCGCATTCTGCAGTTGCTGAAGGTCGTTATTCTTGCTCGATTGCTTTCTCCAGGAGCGTTCGGATTACTCGGAATCGCACTACTGGCAATTGCGGCGCTCCGACAGTTCTCAAAACTTGGATTCGACGAGGCATTGATACAGCATGAAGACGAGGACGTTGACGCCTACCTCAACACAGCCTGGATGATAAAAATCATCCGAGGGTTCGTGATTGCGCTTACCGCATTTCTTATCGCCCCCTATCTTGCGGTGTTCTTTGGTGAACCGAAGGCGGAGCCTCTCATCCGTGTAATTGGTGTCTCTCCCTTAGTTCTGGGATTGCAGAATCCGGCGGTAATGTACTTCCAGAAGAACCTCAACTTCCACCGAGAGTTTATCTATCAGGTCGGCGGACGGCTAGTTGATTTGGTCGTAGCGGTAGTTATCGCGTTCGTATTCCGTAGCGTCTGGGCTCTTGTAGCAGGTATCGTCGCAATGAACGCGATAAAACTCATAATATCGTACAGAATACATAAATTCCGCCCAAATATTGAATTCAACCTGGGGTATGGGAGGGAAATGTTTGGATTCGGAAAATGGATGTTTGCGTCGGCAATACTTGTGTTTCTATACCGGCAGGGGGATGATGCCTTCGTTGGTTGGTTCTTTACAGCTACTTCACTCGGATTTTATCAAATTGCATATCGGTTTTCAAATGCTCCTGCTACAGAGGTAACTCACGTCATATCACGGGTCGCATTTCCCGCGTTCTCGAAAGTACAAAATGATAAAGAACGCCTCCGAGAAGGTTATTTCCGTGTCATACAACTTTCAACTACTATTGGATTCCCAATGGCAGCCGGTATTGCTGCAGTAACTCCGCAGTTCGTTCAGGTAGTTCTCGGCAATCAATGGGGCCCCATGGTACCACTTATGCAGGTGCTAGCGATAGCCGGAGGTCTACGTGCCTTTGCAGCGAATTCTGGGGCAGTATTCAAAGCAGTCGGAAGACCGGATTACGATGTGAAACTGCAGGCATTTAAGACAGGTACAATCGCTATTACGATTTTTCCAGCAGCAGAACATTTCGGAGTACCAGGTGTTGCCTTCGTTATTTTAGGTAGTGCCCTACTTATGCAACTCCCCCTGATCTATGCCGTTCTCTTCGTTATAGAGGGAACAATTCAAGAGTTCATTGACCGTCTTATCTATCCTTTTATTAGTAGCGTTCTAATGTTCCTGATTGTAGTTGGAGTTGATCGATATCTTTTTGTTCAAGTGGGGTTCGCCGAGATGGCGTTGTTAATTTCCACGGGTGTTATAAGTTATGTTTCATTCATGCTCATTGCGGAGCGATACACAGAGTGTGAATTCCTCCAACTTTACTACTCAATTAGACAGGTTATTTAAGCTAAGAGAGGGAATAGCATATCCAGTACATCAGAAAGCATGTAAATTGAGATAATCGTCGGCGGACTTGCCGACGAGACCTTGTTCCCCACGTATTGTAACTATAGAGAAAATCCACTATTAGAACACAGCTCTCTATCGTCTTAGAACAAAGTTTGAGCGGAAATGGTCCGAATAAGTCGTTAACATGCTTCTCCGAAGGAATCCCTTTGAATTGCTCCTTATCCCGGTGAGGATATATGCGTACCTTCGCCTGCAATCCTAGTCCGGTGGCGAAAATGACACGGAATATCGTAAGACGCCCAATTCACTTCGTGGACTAACCCTGCCGCCTGATTTAATAATATTTGGTGGAGAAAACCCTCCGGCAGTGGCAACATCATCACGCCAGCGGCTGATCGTCACTGCTTGTGACCGTTCCTCTATTAGATTACCTTAACGGCTAACGGCGACTCTTCAGGACAAAATACTGGACTTAGATCGTATTTGCTTGCAACTCCTCATTAGTATTGAGATCGATAGATGGAACAGTTATGACGTTATAGGAGTATCTATAACTTATGACATCTGTCGTAGTTATCTGTCTTGATTCCGTACGAAAGGACTATTTTGACAGACATGCAGACAACCTTCAGCGAATGTCGGACTTCTCTATGAGCCAGTGCCGAGCAGGAAGCTCATGGTCAGTGCCGAGCCACGCATCCTTTCTCACTGGGTCACTTCCTAGCGACCACGATATTCACACGTATAATATGGACTTTTCTACGGTGGGGAGAGAAAATGTAATAACTGGTGAACTGAATAATCATCATACTACCTACGTTAGTGCTAACCAATTCACAACTCCAGAGTTTGGGTTTGATTTCTGGTTTGATTCTGGCTATCCAATTTCGCCGGGTCAATATTTCTACGAAGGGATTGATGCGAAAAACTCAGATGGTATTCAGGATCATCTCTATCGGTCTCTCCGATCGGATTACAGAACAAAGAGCTTATTAAATGGGGTCCTCTTGGAATTAGACTCTTTGACGAACGGCAGACCAGTCGCCGGACTCTTAGACAATGGGTGTAACCCCATTTCGAAAAGAGTACTTGACATCGCCACAGAGCAGAAGGAAAACGTATTCATGTTTATTAATATGATGGAGGCACACCTCCCTCATCGTCTTTTTCGAGGGATGGATCAGGATCAGTTTAGTCTGTCCTCTTCGTGGACCAGCCATACTTTCGACCATTGGGAATATAATGAATCGGAAATAGACGAGTTAGAGACGTTTACTGAGGACGTTGAAAAATTTAGAGAGTTCTATGCGGCCGCTATCGAGTATCTTGATCGGCGGGTTTCAACACTAATCGAACAACTGGAGGAGACTCTAAATGACGAAGTTGTAGCCATCATTATGTCCGACCATGGTGAGAACCTAGGTGGAGAATCTGATCGGTATCTAATGGAACACACAGGTGCCCTAACCGAGGGACTACTCCACGTGCCCTTTGAAGTAGTGAACTCCCCGATAGAAATCAGTCAACCAAATAAATTATTCAGCCTGTGTGAGTTACCAGCGTTGGTAAATGCAATAATTGAGGAGGAGGATTATAGGCTCGGAAAACAACCTGTTTCTGTGGAAGTACTTGGGGAAGGACTTCACTTAGACTCTAAGAAAAGCGACTACTGGGACAGAGCAATTCGGTGTACGTACGATGACGGAGAGAAGTTTGAATGGGATACAGCCGGAAATAGCTATCGAATTGCAGTTAACACCGAAGGCTCTTCAACAGAAGCGATTGTGGAAGAGGAAATCTCAATTAATGATAAACTGACTAGCCGCTTTGAAACGAACTTACAATCGTATATAGACCAGGAACCGTTTGAGAACAACACGCAATCGAAGGAGGTGTCGGAGACGACCGAATCGCGTCTCCGCGAGCTAGGATATTTATAGATTGCTTGTGGTAGTACGGTCGTGTTTAGTTTGTAGCATTGTGCCAGACGGCAAAGGCTTGGAGCCAGGGTTCTGCTGTTGACGGGTTTGCGTGACTAAAACAGTTTGAAAACGAAGAGGTACAACGTTTTATCCCACGGAAGACACGTTCAGCAGCGTTTCGATTTCCCTGTTTTTCGTATCGAAATCGGAGCCCGGATCGATGGAGTACAGTTTGGAGATGTTTTGCTCCATCAACGAAAAACACGGTACCGTCGAGATCATGTTTCTCGGTGAGCTCCTGCAGGAAGCGTTCCGTCAATACGGCCGTAGTCGTCGAGTACAGCCGGTATGGAGAATCTTTTTCGTCTCTGGATCAACAGCAGTGTACAGCCAATATCGATGTTTGTTAAGTTGAATCACCGTCTCGTCAAGCACAATGTGATTCGGTTCTCGTCGACAGCTGGCTGTAGACCGCACTTGTGAACCCAATCGTGAACGGCCTTTCGACTGCGTTGAACACCCAACTTCTCTAATTCCCGAACAGTATTTGAAAGCAATAGTCCTGCAAGGTGGAGTCGAATACCAAGGTCCATCAACTGGCGCGGTGTCCACTCTCGCTCCACAAAATTCAAATCGATCCAGTCGCCACACCCGCTGAGGCGGACGATTTTTGGCATGGACACGATAAAATCGTACCGCCTCACGTTTCACGCTTAACGAAACAGCGCCGGTAGTACAGTCAGTTTCTATTTCACAGCCTCAAAGACTTCTTCTAATTTATCAATTGACCTTGAAATATCGAATTTTGTTTCAACTGTCTCTCGCCCCTTCTCCGCAAGTTCACGACATTGCTCCGGGTTGTCGAAAAGAGTAGCTATCGCATTTGCCAACGCCTCCGAATTCCTCGGATCAACTAACAAACCATCCTTTCCATTGGTAATTAACTCAGGAATTGCTGAAATAGATGTCGAGATACAAGCAGTCTCCGATGCCATTGCTTCTTTGAGAGCGACAGGTGCGGCATCTCGATCGCCATCAGACGCTATAACGCACGGCATGACGAACTGCTCCGCTTCCTGAAGTTCTGTCTCCAATCGTTCGTCGGAGACGTGTCCTAGAAAATCAATATTTTCTTCGATACCATGTTCACGGACTCGCTCGCGGAGAAACTCTTCCCGTTCTCCCAGACCGACAAGATGGTACTCGATGTCGTACCCCGAATTGACAAGTTGCGCAACAGCGTCGATCGCGAACTCGTGCCCCTTCTTTTCGACAAGCCGTGCAACTGTAAGGAGTCGACCTGGGACATAGCTGTCAGAAGCATCGAATTTGTCGACGCTCGTCGTCGCTGGTACGACGGTCATGTCCGTCTTGATGCCGATCTCCTCACGGAGGTAGCGCCTATTGTATTCCGATGGAACGACCACGTGGTTGAAGCGAGTACCGACGCGCTGGAGACGTCGAACGTCTGGATCCTTGAAAATCTCGTAGGCGTGAGCGGTGACAGTACAGGGAATGTCGTGGTACGCCGCGGCGTACGTGATAGCAAGCCGGTTCGGCGCTGCAAAATGTGCGTGTACTAAGTCGATATCGCCCTCGGATTCCACTGCTTCGATAAGTTGTTTCCCCAAATGAAGGCAGTAGGCGTGGTAAAGGGGGTCGTCGATAAACGCTGCTTGACGTAACACGGCTGGGCTCAGGATTCGACTTGAGAAAAGATCAGGCAGTGACCGAAACGATGGTTGCTCAGCGTAGTGGACAGTGAGGTCCATCTCGCGAATTTCGTCGTGGGTAATCCTCTCATCTGGCTGATTAAGCGAAAATACAGATATATCGTGTCCACGGTTGTCAAGTTCGTGGATCTCATTTAGCACAAAGCTCTCTGATAATTTTGGAAACTTATTGACGACATAGAGGGCCTTCATGATGAAGTCTTTCGTGAGGATTCACATACATTTTCGTATTTTGGAATCGCCATTTATAAACAAAGAAATATTGGTGGATAGAACTATCTAGTTGAGCCAGCTTGAGAAGTGAGCAGGCCGTTGAGTTGCTTTGGACTAATGCTCGCAGACCTGCTCAGCAAGTGCTATGACGTGGATTTAGAGGAATCTTGGGAGAACGAGCGGACGGCGACGCCTTAACAGGAGTCGCTGTCCGCCTCCATCAGACCGATTGTTCGCTTCGAGAGACAAGAACGATTCTTTCGGAATTAGGCGTTGAGCGCTCGCACGGTGCGGTCTGGAATTGGATACATCGGTTACTGACTGCGGACACGACCTGCCGACGGCGTCGCCGCCGCGGGCCGCTGTTGACGAGACCGTTGTCAAGATTAACGGCGAGTGGTCTTGGTTGTACGCTGCAATAGACATCGAGACAAAGTGATCCTCGATGTCGCATTATTTGATCGGCACGGTACCGATCCGGCAACTGCGTTTCTGCATGGACTCCGCGAGAAACACGCTCTCTCGGATGCTGAGTTTCTCGTTGATCAATTCGGTTATCGGACTGCCCTTAGCCTAAGTAGGATTGAACGGTCGGGTGAACTACACCGACGTACCTCATTGAAAAGTAATTTCATACTCTCAAAATGCGTATCGGCCGTTTCCACAATTCGTGGGTGGGCAGTCGGGCCAGCGCACGCGAATTATTTGAGCAATTCAGGCACTACTACAACCGCCAGAGACCGCACCAAGCCGTCGAGGGAAAGACACCGATCGAAGAGGTTCAGAACTAGACAGTACCAGGTAGGTAGAGAAACCAAGGTAATAACATGTATCCTTTGGACAAATTGAAACATATCGCTGTCGTAAATATGCTACCATGCTTCGGATCAGTTATATTGGAATCTACCATCATCGAGCCATTTGATAACAATATGATGGCCTTCTAATTAGTTATTTGTCAAACAGTAATTGAGTGATAGGCCTCCGTTGTCATATATGCGGCCATGGTTGTAACTGACATCAAGTTTATACCCAGGTCTATCGACAAGTAACGATTTTGAGGGGCAAACATTAAAATATGGATCTGAATATTTATTGCCACCAAAATACTTCCAGAGGTCTTTTTTCTCTCCCACTACAAGACTGTCGCTGTAATGATTCGCCCATACCGCAGCATCCCGTTCCTGAGAGCTCCGGTGCCCCTCTTTTAAGGACTCGTCAGTTGGGTCTGAGTACATAATATGTGGGGGGACAGCGGCTACCTGAACTACCGCAAAAATAATGATCAGAAAAACACCAATTTGACGCCGAGCCGGCAGTGAAATATTAGTTTTTAACCCGTCGAGAACACGAAGAGCGAGTAACACAAGCGTTGGAACCGAAAATATGAGTGTTCTCGTCGGGTCAAGAGGGGTTATCGCCCCAAATACTGATTGGAGGCCAAATAAGCCAATAAAGATCCCATTGTAGACAAGCACACCTATTTCCCATGATTTCACATCATATCCCGGCAAGAGGACCAGCCCATTCAATATTGAGAATGCTAGAATAACTAGGAGCTGTACATTTGCTATAAAGAGCTGAAGCAGATCTGGTGCGGTTCCATCACTGCCGACACTTCCTCCGGGAGACGGATTAAGCAAGGATAATACCAGAACACGAAACGTCCTTGAATCTAGGAAAACAAATACCACCGCAAAGATGACGCAAGCAAATACAGAGACTAATAGCAATCTACTATTTGTAGAAGGATTTATTTTATTTTTTGATCCCAATTTCATTCTCTCAGAGAGTGCTATTAGTCCAAATAGGAGAATAATCGAAACAGTGGCCATACTATGAGTCAAAGCAACGACGGAAACGCATAAAATTAACATATTTGATGTGTATGATGACTTCTTCTCGCTCCATTGTCGAAATTGAATGAAATACATAAACACCCCCATATACAACATTGGAATTGCAAGTGCTTCTGGAACATACTTTGATTCAAAGAGAAACATCATCCGGAGGATCGCAGTTGCAAACCCGACACCAACAGCCTGTTTTGGAGTTCCAAATGTCCTTGCGATTAAATAAGTAAATATGGGCGTGAGAGAGGTAACAATAGGAATATATTTTGATATTGATATCAGCGGACTCTCTGTGACCTTATAAAGAATAGCTACTAGGATAAATAATATTGGTCTATCACGGTGAGTCTGGAGGACTTCCCAGGCTGATGAGCCTGACAAGAGTTGTTGAGTAGCTACAAAAGAATGGTTTGAATCCCATCCGTATAGTCCGATTTCTACAGGGTCAATGACAATAAGCAAGGGACATGATATTACGAAGAATAATTGTAGATAGACTACCGGTGATGATGAATGGACATACGAAAAACTGAACCCAGACACAAATAACAGTATCAGTGCGACATAGACGGTGTGTTCTGGCACGTCTGTGAAGGTAAAGGCAGTCAAAAAAGTAACTGCAGCGAGAAGAGACGATATAACCACCCCAGATTTCTCAATGACGTTCATAACACTATCTCTCTGGTTACGAGTTTGAATCTTCCTCTTCGATTCAGCTGTTCGTAAGTGTCTATGTTTGATGCAAGGGTATCGACCAAGACTGCATGTCGCGTCTGGTCAGCCTTCACTGTTTGGTCGACTGAAAGGGTCGTGTTTAGTTTGTAGCATTGTGCCAGACGGCAAAGGCTTGGAGCCAGGGTTCTGCTGTTGACGGGTTTGCGTGACTAAAACAGTTTGAAAACGAAGAGGTACAACGTTTTATCCCACGGAAGACACGTTCAGCAGCGTTTCGATTTCCCTGTTTTTCGTATCGAAATCGGAGCCCGGATCGATGGAGTACAGTTTGGAGATGTTTTGCTCCATCAACGAAAAACACGGTACCGTCGAGATCATGTTTCTCGGTGAGCTCCTGCAGGAAGCGTTCCGTCAATACGGCCGTAGTCGTCGAGTACAGCCGGTATGGAGAATCTTTTTCGTCTCTGGATCAACAGCAGTGTACAGCCAATATCGATGTTTGTTAAGTTGAATCACCGTCTCGTCAAGCACAATGTGATTTGGATTCTCGTCGACAGCTGGCTGTAGACCGCACTTGTGAACCCAATCGTGAACGGCCTTTCGACTGTGTACGACACCGAACTTCTATAATTCTCGAACGGTATTCGAAAGCGATAGTCCTGCAAGGTGGAGTCGAATACCAAGGTCCATCAACTGGCGCGGTGTCCACTCTCGCTCCACAAAATTCAAATCGATCCAGTCGCCACACCCGCTGAGGCGGACGATTTTTGGCATGGACACGATAAAATCGTACCGCTTCACGTTTCGTGCTTAACGAAACAGCGCCGTGCCTCCTGGATCAATATCTAAGTTCTCTAGACTGATCACTTATAGCCAAGTGCCTCAAGTCGCGCAGATACCTCACCAACCTCCTGAACGTCGTCCCCATCAGTGAGCCAATCTCGTTGTGGTCCAGATAATTCTGCGGGTGCTGCATCAATGCGTTCACGCCCGTTTGGGGTGATTTTGTAGGTTTCGGTAGTGACCTGTGACGATTTCCAAAGACATGTGTGTACGGTCTGGGTATCCTCTTCGATGATGCCGATTTTCCGCACACCGAGTTCATCTACCAGATCTGCCCCATAGTCGTCTTGGAGTTCCCCGATATTCCACGTGGGACCGTCAACGCAGGTAACCACGTCTGACTCTGTCCAAACATTGAGGAATCTATCGGCATCTCCGATTTGACCTGCAAGGGTCTTCTCGATCGCTTGGACCAAGCCAGTGAACGAAGTCGGATGTTGAAAGTCCGGTTTCTCGGTTGACCACGCATCAGGGAAGGAGATGAAGACTGGTACACTAATCCCGTGCGGATGGAGCGAAGTGTGGTGGCCGACCATCCCTTCTGCACCGAACATCTGCCCGTGATCACCCACGGTCACTACCAGTGCATCCTCCAAGCGATCTTCGTGTCGTTCAAACCAATCTGAGATTATGTCATCGACGTAGGCCACTTGCGTTTGATAGATGTCGTGCATCCGAGTCTGTACGGTGTCCCGTGATTCGAAACCATCTCGAGCGTCTTTGGGAAGGGGTTCACCTAGAATGTACTCTATATTTTGGTTCGCAGCTGCAAGTGCTTCTGATTCCTGGGCTGAGACAGTCACATCGAGGCGTCCCGCTCCTCGTTCAGGCGGCGTATAATGGGGGTTATGGGTATCAAGTAGATTCACCATCGCGAACACCCGCTCGTTATTCTCTATATGTGTTGAAAGGTGAGATAACACTTGCTCTCCGTGGTGTGGATAGTCCGTAGGCGGTTTGGATTGAATGTACTCATATGTCCCATATACCGCGTTAATGCCGTTTCTGAGGATGGAGCCGCTCTTGAGAACTCCACTAATGAGGGTTAATGCCGCTTCCAGAGAGATGTTCGAGATATCATTCGCGGGAGAGTCGGTTGATGGATATTTCTTTAAATGGACATCTTCGTCCATTACGTCAACTCCTTCCTGAAAGCCCGTCCCACTCCCAAAGGTAGGGTTTTCGCTTACCAGTACCGTCGTATAACCATTTTTCCGTGCAACCTTCGGCACTTGGACTTTCCCTCCAGAGAGGGTGTCACCCCGCCGAACAGCCACATGGTCATACGCAGATTCTGCTGAATACAGCGTGGCATGGGCGGGGAGGGTCCATGTTCCGCTCGAATAGCAATTCGCTGTCAAAAAGTCCGACCGACGCTCCAACTTCTCCATCAAGTCGATTTCAGCTGAACGCAAGCAATCCGGGAGAAGAACAAAGACGTCCTCTGCATTCATGAAGCCATCATCATTTGGAAGAGTGAAATACGTATTGGTGCCTCACTACAGGTTCGGCATATCGACAGCCACCTTCCACGCCGTCCCACATACTCAACCCGCTCCCCTCTCGTCGCCGAACTCGTTGATGGTCACACCATCGATCTCGGAGTTGCCTGTACCGTTGAGGTGGATTCCGGTAGCGTGCGGCCCCCACCGAAGGAACCCGGGTTGACAGTAATTCTGGTTCCAGGGCTGCTCGTATTAATGACAGGCGACGTTTTGCCTCCGTTCTGTCGCACGCTAATGTGGAATTGTCGACATGAGAATCTCATCTCGGATGGTGATTCCTGCACTCTGGATAGTTGTCACATTATTAATCAACCAAAGTCCCGAGACGCTGAAGCCGTCTTCGAGGGTTATGGCTTGCTCGTACACGGGAATTTGTCTGCTTGAATAACCCCACAGAACTGGCCTTTAGTACTGATATTTTTGACATTGATGCCCGCCGCGCTGTACTTCCTGACCCTGATGCAACTCTTCTGAGAGTTTTTCTCGAAGTTGAGGACGCCGCCGTCGTTGATCGTGACGTTATCGGTCCCATACCAGTTCCCATCGGGTTTCTGGATGTCAAAGGCAATCATTGATCGTAACCGCTAGGGTCTATGGACGAATGATCTCATGCTCAGTGTCAGCAAGTTGCTATTCTAGTCCCCGATATTGGTTGCTCCGCAATCGATAAATTGGATTCCGAGGGTGTCATCTCAACAGGTAAATCCGCTTTCTCCACTATTGTACTCATAGTAGGGTCTCGTTCTGGTCGCATGGGTGGTGATGACCTTGTTCTCCTCTTTCTCGACATTGGGGCCGAAATGGAACCGTGGAGTTGCTTGATGATTGTGTCGGTCTTGGTTCGGAGCGTTGCCATCCAAATGTAATTTTCAATCGAAAATTCTAACAGGGGATTATTGACGCTAAATTTGAAACCAACGACGTGCGCCCCGTCAGCGCATTTGAGGATCGGTTCGCCGTTCCCTGCTTGGGGGCTTTGAAACACAATATCGAAATTTGTTCGACACGACGGTCCAGTCGTAGGGTGTATTGGGAGTCGCGACCGCGATCGTCCATCCCGGTTTTATATCAGAGGGGAGAGTATTGATATCGCTGACGAAGTCGATCATATAGTCGAAATTGCCACGTAGTTCATCTATATTGAGCGAGACCTTCCATTAGCCCGGATTTGTGGAGTATCCTTTCTGTATTAGTTGCGGTCTCGTAGGCGGGTACACCATCTATTGCACTTGTTGATCTACGGAGCGCCCAAATCCATCTGGATTCAGAAGTTCTCGCAACGAAAAAGTGGGAAGCGAATATGCAACTGGACCAATTTGCCTGATAGCCAGTTCATCATTAGTATCGATCCGGTCCAACTTGACAAGTTATCTGAAAAACCTTCAGAGAGAGTGGCTACTGGCATAGGCGGCCAGAGTGTGTCTCCAGCGTACAACACACCGGTATCGATGACTGCTCAAGACGGGCTTATTGTTGATCGAGCCGCCTGGCATTCTTCTACCAGTACGAGTACGGTTTTTATAATGACTTTAGAGGCGAGAGGTAGCGTGATATATACGAACGGTCCTATCACTTTCCCCGTTCATAGAAGGAAGATCAAGAAAAACGACGGTTTAAATTTAAACACAAACTAGTTTTTCTACTGTCACTTATCTTATGGTGACATTGTCTAGTTGAACCAGTTAGAGGAATGAGCAGGTCGTTGAGTGAAATGGACTAGAACGCTCGCAGACCTGCTCAGCGAGCGCTATGACGTGGATTTAGAAGAATCTTGGGAGAATGAGCGGACGGCGACGCCCGTCAGGGCGTTCGCTGTCCGCCTCCACGGAACCGGTTGTTCGCTCCGTGAGACAACAGCGACCTTGGCTGAATTAGGCGCTAAACGCTCACATGGAGCAGTTTGGAATTGGGTTCCTCGGCTGGCTGACAGCGGCTGCGACTCGCCAGGCGCAGCCGAAGCGGGTCGCGGTTGACGAGACTGGTGCCACAATCAACGACGAGTGGTCTTGGTTGTACGCTGCAATAGACATCGTGACGAAACTAAGACTCGACGTCGCAGTATTTGGTCGGTATGGAATCGATCCGGCAGCTTCGATTCTGCATCGACTTGACGAGAAATACGATCTCTCCGATACCGTATTTCTCATGGATCCATTCGGCTATCGGACTGCCCTTGCTCGAGTAGGGGGTGAGCGGTCCGGGTCAACTATACTGACCGAATCCTCATCGAAAAATGGTTTCACGCCCTCAAAATGCGCATCGGCCGTTTCCACAATTCGTGGGTGGGCAGTCGGGTGAGCGTCCGCGAATGGGTTGAACAATTTGTACACTACTATAACCTCCAGAGACCGCACCAAGCCCTTGAGGGAAAGACGCCAATCGAGGAAGGGCAGAACTAGACAGTGCCCTTGTGGCTTCCCAAAGACTGAAACTATAAGATATCCACTACTATATCAATGCCAACGATAAGCGTTGTCCTGCCTACCTACAATAGATCAAATATCTTATCAAGAGCTATAGAGAGCGTTCTCCAGCAGACGATTGACGACTTTGAATTGATCCTCGTTGATGACGCATCAACAGATGATACTGAACAAGTCGTATACGGGTACGATGACCCCCGGATTACGCTACTATCTCATGATGACAACAGAGGCGGAAGTGCAGCAAGGAATACAGGTATTAACAATGCGAACGGGGATTTCATCGCGTTCTTAGATTCGGATGATGAGTGGGTCCCGAGCAAGCTTGAAGAACAGTTGAACGAACTCCGTTCACTCTCGTCCGATTGGGTTGCTACTTACTGTGGTTATACAGTAAGTGATCATCGGCAGGTAAACCGGATACAGCGCCATCTGTCTGAGTTGTTATTTACTGATGACGGGTCTACCCCTCCTAGAGAGGGCGGTGAAGAATTAATACCGTCCATCTTGATGATGAGTTTCCCCCTGGGTGGAGCTTCAAATTTATTTATTAGAACTGATGCCGTCCGTGAGATTGGGGGATTTGACGAAGATTTTCAACGTCATCAAGACTATGAATTCCTTATTCGACTACTGAAACGAGGAAAATTATCATATATCGATGAGGCCCTTACGATAAAGCACGAGTACGACTCACCAACCGCAGAGAAAGTAGAGTTGGGAAAAGAGAAGTTCTTCGAAAAATTCCGGGATGATATTGAGCAGGTTGAACAAAACGGATATGACGTGTATGATGAACATATGCGGCAACTAATGCGATTACACTGTGGAGAGGCGAATTTCTCCCAAGCATATAGGTATTATAAGTGTTTTGACGGGATAGAACCGAGGGTTTACGTCCAACTTTGCTGGGCTGCAGCTATGGGTATAGTTAGAAAGATTCCACCATAGTGGCTACTGTATTTGATGACGATTCAATGTTGCAAAACTCCTCAATCTAAGTCTATAATAAATTATTCAGCAGGGATTCACTAAATCTAATATTTCTATGTAGTGTCAATTGATCCCAACGCATACCGGTTAGGTTATTGCCACTGCATTATATGACTAATCTAGGCCAGCATTAAGCGATGAGGACATGAAACAGAAACCAAATCGCCGAATTTTGATTCGGTCCGCTCGTTCGCTTCACCAGTTACCGTCCGGCGGCGCAGGAAGGTTGATGTGTAACATTGGGAGAGCCTTGAGTGACTCCGGATGGGCGGTCAATATCATTTGTCCGACCCCTACAGAAAAAACCTCTAAAAGAAATACATATGGGACCTTCTACGAGTTTCCTTACCAAAATCCGGAAACTTCAGTTGGTCGTCTAACTGGATCGATAAGGGGCGTTAGAAAATTCCGGAAAGTGATTAGGGAGACAGAGCCAGATATAATCATTGATGACATTTCTCACATTCCGTACTATCCTGCCCATTTCTTGTCTGGGGACTCGACGAATGCGATTTTCATGCACACTGCCTTCTTCAACGAAGCGTGGACGTTCAACGGTCCAATCAAAGGGACTGTCGTGAATTTGATTGACAGATTTCTCCCGTACATGAACAATCCAGCGGTGGTCTGTGCCAGTGAGAGTACGAAGACGCGAATGACGACCAATACGAGGATCGATAATGGAAACGTTTTGAACCCCTGCATCAATCTCTCGGACTTCCAGTATACTTTCGACCCGGATTCAAAACGGATTCTCTATCTGGGTAGAATTACACCGAGGAAGAACGTACGGTGCCTAATCGAAGCATGGGCCGACATTGGGGGAAAGTACGACGACTACACACTCTCGATCGCCGGTACGGGGAACCGCGAGGAGTCGATCCGGCAATTGGTGGACGAGCGAGACGTCGAGAACATCGAATTTCACGGCTATGTGGATGAGGAGGAAAAACAACGCTTGTATCGTGACTCGCTCCTGTTCGTCGTCCCCTCGCTCATGGAAGGCTATATGACAACCGGGCTTGAGGCCTTAGCTTCAGGAACACCTGTGATTGGTTCTGATACGTATGGGATCAGGGACTACGTCACGGATGGCTTGAATGGGTTTTTATTTGACACTGATAATCAGAAAAAATTATCGAACGTCTTAGATGGCGCATTATCTAACCCGAAGGCGCTTCGACCTCTCGCCGAGAACGGCCGCGAAGTAGCGGAGGCTCATACGTTCGAAAACTTCAAAGACGAGGCGAATTCTGTTTTCTCGGCTCTTGCTGACTCAGATATAGCCTAAATCTTCCAACCGATCCTGCGTTGACTCGTCAACATCGTTGTCGCCGCTCACCTCTATCGGGGTGAAGGACTGCTCCCAAGTGTCGAGTTCATTGCTCATCTCTGCGCTAACATCCGGGTGTTCGTCGGACACATTGTGTCGTTCGTTCGGATCGTCAGCAACGTTGAACAGTTCTGTGGCACCATCCGACCCGCGAATAAATTTGAACGTCTGGGTACGAATCGCCCGCAGTGAGCGGTCGTACGTGTCCATCACGTTGTCTGGGTCACCAACCCGTTGCTCAATGGATTCACGCGAGGGCTGTGGAGCGATGTATTCGGCAATCACTGACTCTCGCTCGCCGTCGAAGATCTCGGTTGCCTGCGTCTGCTCGTGGAACGCCGGACTCTCGATGTTTAGCTCTGAGAGGAGTGTGGGGGCGACATCCGTAAGTTGCACTAGGTCTTCGTTGACTCCACGGCCGGTGAACGGACCGCCGTGAGCGACCAGCGGAACGTGTAACAGTGAGTCGTAGAGACAATACTGGTGGTCCATCAGCTCATGGTCGCCGATGTTTTCCCCGTGGTCGCCGAGTATTAGGAGGATTGTATCGTCCCACTCTTCCTCCGATTTGAGGTGGTCGACTAATTTCCCGATCTTGGCGTCAGCGTACGCGATCTCCGCCGCGTATAGACACTCCAGGATGTCGAACTCTGACTCCGTGAGCGACAGTTGGTCAGTGACGTACTTCCACGCGTTCTGCGGCACGTCCATGGCTTCCTCGTAACTGATATTATCGGGGAGGAAGCGCTCTGCTACCTCACGCGGTGGCGAGTAATCCAAATGGGGCTCAAGATAATTGATGAACATGAAGAATGGATCGTCGCTGCGACGAGAGGTTATCCAATCCGTGATCCATTCGTTCGTCCGCCGTGCACCATCGTCGTTGGACTCGCTGAACCGCAGTTTGGCGTATATCGCATTTACGAGATTTTTCGCGATGTCCCCGTTGAACACTTCTTTCGCGACCGCTCGCCACATATCCCGCCCTTCATTTATCAAGCCGGCTTTCCCCAAGTCGGTTTCAGACTGGACGTATTGCCAACCTTTGTAGAAGTCGTCAAATCCGCGGCCGAACCCGAAGGACTCGCTGATCCAGGCGTTGTTTGAGGCGGCGACTGTATCATATCCTGCTGAGGAGAATGCCTCCGCGATTGTCGCACTGTCTTCCGGGAGATGTTTCGATTCAGCGTGAGCGCCGTGCTTGGATGGATACTGGCCAGTGAAAAGCGAACTGTGAGAAGGCAACGTCCATGGCGCAGCGCTAAATGCGTTTGTGAATTTCGTGCCGGACTCCGCGAGACTGTTGATCTCCGGTGCGACCTCCACCCCGTTTTTTTCCCCGTAAGCAAAGTCGTATCTAGCGGTGTCCATTACGAGTAGAATCACATTATGTCGCTGACTCATTTTCGAGAACTATTTGACGACGACAGATAATAGGTTTACGCACTCCGATAGAAATTGGCAACCTCTCAGAAAACGTTTTGATACACGTCGCTGACTTCTCGTGCTCGCTGCTCCCACGTCAGGTTATTGGCGACGTACTCGCGCGCGTTCTTGGCGAGTTCCGCCCGGAACGTTTCGTCCTTGAACAACTCGACGATTGCCGTTTCAATCTTATCAGACTGTCTAGGTTCCAGCAGGACCCCCGTTTTGCGGTCGGTGACGACTTCGGGTACACCTGCGATGGCTGTGACAACAGGCGGAACTCCGGACGCCATCGCTTCGAGCATTGTGAGCGGAAGGCCTTCTGAATACGACGGCCGGCAAAACACGCTCGCGCGGTCGTACATCTCGGAAATGTCCGGCACGTAGTCGTAGACAGTTACTGAGTCCGAAAGCCCGGCTACCCGAATCGACTTGTATACCTCCGCTTCGAGGGGCCCATTTCCGACGATGTGGACCTCCGCGTCTGGATGTGCTTCTAATACTCCCGGAAGTGCGCTGAGCAAGTCCTGGATGCCATTGTTTCGGACGAGGCGACCGATGTACAGCAGCGACTTCTTCTTGGCGGGAACTGGGGAAAACTCCTCAATGTCGACAGCGTTCCGAATCACTGCGGTTCGTTTCGCTCCGAGAGATCGTGCAATCGACTCGGCAGCCGAACTCACGCAAATCACTTGGTCGCTCCGCGAGATGACGAACCGGCTCACTGTCTGTTCAAAGGTCCGCGCGGCGGCACCTCCAACTCCGGATATCATCCCAATGTCGCCGAGATGAAGTGTCGTCACCAGCTTATATTCCGCGCGAAGTGAGTAGAGGGCAGCCAGCGCTGAGGTGTAAAAGAACCGGTTATGCACGTGTACGACATCTGGCTGAAACCCTTGCAACACATGTCTGAACTCCCGCAACGCCGACAAGGAGAACATGCTTTGCAGGCCAACCGTGTCGGTGAGATCAATCGCCGAAGCCGTATAGAACGAGATATCAGGATTGTTCTGTAAGTCGAACTTACGAGTTCCATCATTCAGCGTAAAAATCCCCACCTCGTATCCTTCTTCAATAAGGTGCATGGCAAGCTTCTGTACTACTTGCTCGACACCACCGTCGCTCGGTGGGAGGTAATCTGAGCAGAGGAGAATCCGCATCTTAGAGTGTCGCGCCATGCAGCTACATTCCTCTTGGTGTTCAAAAGAGTATCTTCTCGTGACATTGAGTGCTTCGAGTGGCTGACGTTACTCGGAGTTCGACAAATCCTGATAGCCTCGGTGCGGGTGTCACGACCGCGTGTACGGGTCCTTCGAGAGAATCCACATCTCGCATGCAAAACTAAAATGGGCGCTACGAACGAACATTCGTTGGGTTCGGTAAATGTGGGTCTCCTCGCTCGAGCAGTTATCGAAGTCATCACTGAGACAGGCTTGAAAGGTTGTTGGGAGAAGACAGCTATCCACGGTGCGGGGTCTGATGAGCTACTCTTGGACAGACATCGAGACTACTCGAGTGAGGAGTTACTGTCACGGTGACTGCGTTTCCCAGTCGAATCTTGATCGTCGGATGTCCGGTCCGACGGGTCGGCGTCTTGAGCGGACGTCCGCTTCTTGGACTCGATCTGGAGCGACTTACTGGACGGGCTCCCCACCTTGCAAGCAGATATCATCCTGCCACGGGACCGTAACGCGCACTTCACGAACCATGTCACAGTTCGGACAGTGGACCGTCCTCGTGGTCGGATCGTCCCCATCTTCCTCCCCTATTTCATTCTGTTCCGTCACTCTATGATCAGAACCAACACAATTTTACTTAAACTTCCGTGTCGGAACATTCTATGTACATAAATAAGATCTAATAGAAAGATCAACCAATCCTGGCAACGTTCGCCTGGAAAAACGGTTCCCTGACCGGGAGGTTCAGTCAGAGATCACGTCAGTCAATGCGCGACCAGCAGCGGGCAGACAGAGCTAGACCACCTTCAGGAGAAACGGAAGACACTGATTAAACAGAGTACGACTGGAAGTTTATCACCCGTTGAATTCATCGATTCCGGGGGACTGGGTAGGCCAGGTTCCCAAACATTGGGATGTCGTCCGCACCCGTTTTGTCGCTGAACTCCACTCTAGCCACACTCCCGACCACTCTAATGACGAGTACTGGGAGGACACCGACATTCCGTGGGTCACGACCTCCCACATCAAGTCGTTCCGTGAAGGACGCAAGCGCTATCTCTACGAAACCGAGCACCAGATCAGCAAACTCGGGATGGAAAATTCCGGGGCACATCTTCTTCCTGAGAGTACAGTCTTCCTCTCGCGTACCGCATCGGTCGGCTTTTCGGGTATCATGAGCGAACCGATGGCGACTTCACAAGACTTCGCCAACTGGGTCTGTGGAAACGAGCCCAGTGTCTCACGCAGTCAGAAGTCGTTGAGGTCGCAGATATCTCACCGGCAACCGTTCGGTCTCACCGAGACGCGCTAGACGAATTGGCTACTTGAAGCCTCTCACTCTGTTGGTTTGCGTGCCTAGGATGCCATAGAGCGGTTCACCTATGGTAGCGCGGAGGCCCCGGCCTCAAGGACCGAGCGAGCGTACTGCGGGAGCGAGGGAGTAGGGCGGGGTAGTTTACCGCGGGGAGAACTCACACAACCAGCCGCTGAAATCGCTCCGACACATATTCCACTGGTCAGGAATTTCCGTCTATCCATCTTATATGATAGAATATTATACTGTTATAGGCACGGTCTAGTCAACAGTTTTGCACCTCCTCGACAGGCGTTCGTCGAGCGCTTGATTCGGTCGCTGGAAATTATAGTAGTAGACGAAGGCGGCGAACCAGCGCTGTGCGCTGGCGCTACCGCCCATCTAGGTCTGATGAAAGCGGTCGATCCGCATCGCAAGTGTCTGGAACCACTTTTCGATCAGATTCCGCTCGACGTAGTCGAGGTGGCCGCGCAGATCGTACCGCGCGAGCGCGGTCAAATAGCCCATTCCGTCGACGAGAAACGTCGTCTCAGAGAAGTCGTGTTTCTCGGCCAGTCGGCCGAGAAACTCGGCAGCTGGATCGGTTCCACGCCGCTCAGATCCGACTGCACCGAGCAGAAGTTTCGTCTCGACATCGATCGCGGCGGACAGCCAGCGCTGTACTGTGCCAATTTTCACTGCAGCTTCGTCGACATCGACCCGCGACGGCTTCGCCGTCGGCGGGTCTGGCACATGCTCCGCCGTGCGGTGAACCCACTGCCATACCGCCTGATGTGACCGGATCACGCCGAATTGCTCCAACGTGGCGGTCGTCTCACGAAGTGAAATTCCTGTCGAATGAAGCCGCACCGCGAGCGCTCTGAGGGCGCTCGCGGTGCTCTCGTCGTCCCAACACTCAAGCGGATTCGGTTACAGAGAGACGGTGAACAGTTCTTGCGCGGTCATAACATCCGTCTCTAAGAACTGTTCGCTCTTTGGCTAGACAGTGCCGTGAGCGAAGAAATGCATCAGTTCTGGCGTGAACTGCAAGACACGGAAGATATCGACGTCGATGCCGTGCAATCGGTTCGAAACCATCTCGAGAACATCGCGCATCGACATCCTGACGTATTTGAACGAGCGATGCGAAAGTTCGAGATCAACCGCGAGATGTAATTCTACTACTTAACCAACAGTAAGTCCGGTTCTATCTGAGCGTTGGTTACCCATGAACTTCCTCAGTGGTCGGTTGTTGAAGTGGTACGTACACTTTATGGCGGTCCCACAGACTTTCGCGCCGAGTCGGGAACTGCGTCACCTGTGAAGATGACGGTACGAGTTCCATCGTACTCTCGACGGTCGTCCCCCAGGGGACCATCTCCCCCTGCTCGGTCCAGAGCACGACTGGCTCTCCCTCTACCGTCGGTTGATCGCCCTCTGTTCTAAACTGAACTACCAAAGATGTTGGTAACTCCAGGGGATTACAGGCGATCCACCAAGCTAATCCCTTGTACCCTTTCTCTCTATAAATCTCTGAAACAAGGGACGTCGGATCGTCTTCCACGCAGAGTGACCACGAGATACGCTTTTCAGCCTCGCAAAGCGCCATAAACTGATGGCTACCGCGACGGGTATCGATCGGAGCAATGCGCTCCAGAGTACCTGGTGCAATGGCCCCCCAGAAAAACAGCGTCGTATTTCGTGGTACTTTGAATCGATGATAACCGTCGTCGAGTGGGAGTTTGAATTCAACCGACGGATGATCCATGTCCTGAAATGTTACTAGTGATACTTAGAGATACAGGTGCCTTGGGAGAATCCGATGCACATACTTCGCAGTAACCGATAACCCGTAGGCGGGTGCCGCTCCTACTCCATCCATGAATGAAGTCGAACTCATTGACGCGTACATCGAGCATCAATCTGAACCGTACGAAGACGAGTATCCCACAGGAAACTGCGTACAGCGACAGTACGAGACAGTTCAGGGCTCCGCCGGGATTCTAGGCTATAGTATAGATCTACTCGCAGAACCTCCAAGAGGAGGTGATGTAATCCTTGTAGAGGCAAAAATACCGGGGTTGAATTTCAATGCTATCGGACAGATTCTCCAGTATTCGTACCTCTTCCCCCGAGACCGCTCGATCGTTCGTGAGAAGGCCACTGAAAACGGTGGCTACTGGGACTCAAAAACCCAGGTGAGCACGTTTGAGCATCACGTCTATCCAGACACTGGCGAGGACGGGAAGACCATCTATCGGCCCAAACAATCAGTTGGGAAGATAGAGCAACGGATAATCGTCGAAAAAATTCGACCGAAGGATCTTCGCCTTCTCGCTGTCTGTCAGGCTCTTGGAATCGATGTCAAAGCCTATGCAGGGGGGCAGTGGTATGGCAGAGGAATGTACGATGTGAGCCCGCCAGTCGATACACAGCGACCGCAACTCACATCATGGATATCACGTAACAGCAAGCAATCACTCAATAGCCCTGCTGAAGATGAGCTCGCTCGAAGTTTCGTTGAGTGGATCTCGAATAACGAGGCAGATGTTGAAGTCTTCTGTGAGGTTCCAGTTGGCAGAGTACTGTATAATGCAGGTAAATCAGTTATCGCGGATATGATTATCAAGATGGATGATTCCTGGTTCGTTGTCGAAGTAAAGAATAGTGCTACTAAGACCTCAACACGTGACTTCCAGAAAGCGTTTGGACAGGCAGCTGGATATGCCTCATTATTCTCGTGTGAGTGGAGAAACCAAGCTCAAAACATTGCGCCTGTTGTCCTCCAAGAGTCAATTCCGGTTATCGGAAACGCCTACCGTCGGGATCGATACGGTAATGACCACGATGAGATGCTCTCCGCAGCAATGCAAGACGTGACTCAACCGTGGGTGTTTGGGCCTGCTGAGACATTTGGATAGGGACTATACTTGCCAGTTCGTCTAAATCCACACAGCGTAGTTTGGGGTAGCGTGGCTGAGGGCAGGAATACCGCTGCTGACCGACTCTTTCAGGTATTTAAACGAACATTCCCCGACTTCCACCCAGTGTCTGACGTACGTCAGCCCTATATTTCCAACCCAACCAGTCGTTCCATCCTTTAAGTCAATGACCCCCCACAATTTCCATCGTACGTAAAGAAAAATCGCTCACTAGCGCTTCTACCCGTTCCACGGCTTCCAAGTTACTCAGTACGCGTAGTCTGCTGATTTGCTTGTTCACGTAGATTATCGAGATTTCCGATTTCGCTGTCCTCTTCCTGTTCTAATACATCAATCACGGTTTCAAGGGGCGTGTCAAGCTTGTATTTGTTCGGTCGCCCACGTCCCGCTGACTCGATTCGCGTTCTTGAGAATACCGTTATCGCACATTTCGAGCAGATGTTCGTGGGTTCCACATCGAGTGAGTGGATCTCGTCCGCACTCCTCCGCCACGGATTTGTAGTACTCGTAGATGTCCCTTGTCTGAGCGGGTGTCTTCCCCTGAGCAGAGAGATTCGGAGTAGCCAGCAAGACGTACTACCGATGTGACGTGAGTTTACGGATGCCCGTCGTCACCTGCTTTCCATCGATGAGGACATTCGGCCGCCGCCGATCACGACGGACGGCGCACGATCGATCCTCCAGCGCCTTTCAGAGGCCGCAGAGATCGATATCGATCATCCGAAACACAATTACCTTGATCCGAACGGCGGTCGCCGAGGGACGGGAGAGGTGCTTGTCCGCGCGTTCGGGTATACGGTGGCAGCCCGGTATCTCGATAATTCGGAGGAGATGGTTCGTGAGCGGTACTCACATATCGAGGCCGGTGAACTTGGAGATGTGGCGACAGAGGCACTTGACGAAATCGAACCACGATCCCAGGGCTGAACGACCGAAGTCAGCTCTCAGTTCTTGCTCGTCGGGCTCCCTCGTAGAGGGCAGGGAGGCCGAGAGGGAGGGCCAGTATGCCGAACCCGATGAGTGCGTACTTGGTTCTGCGTGTTCGCTGCAGGATCATAATCGTGGTTACGGCGCCGAGAAGCGCAATCAGGAACGCTGTGTTGCTCCAAATGGTGTCGTAGGTCGAACAGTACAGCCAGCAGACGAACGTGTAGGCCGGGGCGTTCCAGGTCGGTGGATGGAGTTTCGGCCAGAAGAACCGGCAATACGTGGTCCAACCCAGCATCGCGACGGTCGGCAACTCAACGAGCCACATTGCTGTCCCACGATCTAGGTCGCCGTATCGCTGGTATCCAGCGAGGAAGAGCGCGGGAAAGCAGAAGACCCACAGCCAGATACCAATAGTGTAGGTCACCGGCCAGTGTTCGATCCGAGGCTGTGCAATCGGCAGCCGTAGTGACTCAGGAAGCGTCGCCCACGGAAAGGAGGGATCGGGAACTGGATTCGTGAGGAACGCGACCAAACAGAGACCCGTCCCGACGAGAAGCCCGTACAGTCCGAGCGTCGTGTATCGGTCAAGCCATGCTGGAAGTTGCGGACGGGTCGACTGTTGACGGTGATCGGAGAAACCGGGCATAGTTCAACTTTGTCTGGTCGTGATCAGGTGTCTCGTTCGAGTGCTTCGCGGCGCTGTTCGTATTCTTCGTCGGTCAAGTCTCCGCGGGCGTAGGCGAGCCGAAGCTCTTCGAGTGCTTGGTCTGAGTCACTCTCATCCCCAGTAATCCCGCGATAGATGAGGTACCCACCACCGACGAGGGCGGCAAGGAACAGGATCTGCATCACGATGCCGACGACGAACATCCAGCCAGGCATCGTCCCGTCGCCCCACATGTGACCTCCCCACATCCCGCCCATCATTGGACCGAACCCCATCATCCCGAAGCCCATGAAGAACATGGGTAAAATGATGACGGCGCCGGTGATAACGAGGAGAAGTGTAACAAGTCGCGTCTCGTCTGAGCTTGTAGGCATATTGTGATCCCTCCGTGAGTGTGGGTTTCAACTAATACTACGCACTAACTATTCAATGCGGTTGTGCTTTTGAGTTGTGTGTTCTGTCCACCGCTATTCTTTTGAATTCCTACTTACCACGGCTCTATCCCGAACCATCTAAAGGAAAACTGCAATAGATGATCCCTTCGAAATGATACCATGGTGGCGACAATGATTGATGGTATCTTCGAAGCTCTACGTATCGGTTTAGGCTTCCTCTGGACGGCAGCCTGGGCGATCATCATGGGGCTCACGATCACGAGTCTCGTCCAGGTCTACGTCTCAAAAGAGCGAATGGCACAGGTGCTGGGCAACGGGGACCTAAGCGGACTCACCAAGGCGACTGCGTTCGGCGCGGCCAGTAGTGGCTGCAGTTTCGGCGCTGTCGCCATCGGAAAAGGACTGTTCAAGAAGGGAGCGCACGCGGTGAACTTCCTCGCGTTCATGTTCGCGTCGACGAATCTCATCGTCGAACTCGGATTGATGATTCTAATTCTGCTCGGCTGGGAGTTCCTCGTCGCAGAGTTACTTGGCGGGCTCATTCTCATTGCCGTGATGGCCGTCATCGTTCATCTCACGCTCCCGGAGAATCTCTTCGACGAGGTACGAGAGACGCTCAACGAGCGCGATCACGAGTCGGGCGTCACTGAGGACCCGACCTGCGGGATGGCAGGCAAAGACGAGTACACGCTCACCACCGATGGCGGTGAGACGCTGAAGTTCTGTTCGAAGGGGTGTATGGAGACCTACCGCCAGGAGACATCGAGCCGTGGCGGGTGGCGCGAAGAGCTGCTCTCGTGGGGTGGCTGGTACAAGGTCGGGAACCAGTACCGTAAGGAGTGGTCGATGATCTGGAAAGACGTCATCGCCGGTTTCCTGATCTCGGGGTTCGTCATCGTCTTCGTTCCCCAGTGGGTGTGGAATACCCTGTTCATTCAGGGCGACGGGCTTCTCGTGACTGCCGAGAACGCGATTATGGGCGTCGCCATCGCCGTCCTCAGTTTCGTCGGCAGCATGGGCAACGTCCCGTTCGCCGTTGCGCTCTGGGGCGGCGGCATCAGTTTCGCGGGCGTCATCGCGTTCGTCTACGCCGACCTCATCACGATTCCCGTCCTGAACATCTACCGGAAGTACTACGGCTGGAAGATCATGCTGTACATCCTCGGCGTCTTCTTCGTCACGATGGCGTTCACCGGCTTCCTCATGGAACTGCTGTTCGACGCCCTGGGGATCGTTCCAGATCTGGCAGGTGGCGAGACGGCGACCGAGCAGACGTACTTCGAACTCAATTACACGTTCTATCTCAACATCATCGCCTTCGCGCTTTCGGGCTTTCTCCTGTACGTCTATCGTCGCGGCCTGGGTGCGCCCGGCCAGTACCGTGACCCCGTCTGTGGGATGCGGACTGACGACAGCGAACCAGCGGCGACCCACGACGGCAAGACGTACTACTTCTGCTCACAGACCTGCAAGGAAACCTTCGAAGAGGACCCTGACGAATACGCCACCGGCCACCCGATGGTAATGGAAGGCCATGACCACGACGATTAATTCGAACTCGGATCCAGTCGGCAGGAGGAACTCTGCTGTTCGCCAGTATAGCTTCTCCAAGAGTAGCCCGCGAAAGAACGCTCCGACTCGTCACTCCCCCTCCAGCTGGGGCAACCGGGCGTGATGAGCGTTGCCCTCGGCCTACCCAAGCGGGGTCCCGCGCAGTTACTCGCCAGACTTGCGTTCCAGTCAGTCAGATATAACTTCCCCTTCTGATGAGAGAGGGAAGTGTATTTTCGGTGGCCCTTCGGGCTTGAAGTACGAATCTGAATAGACGAGTGGGGGAAATGGTGTACGGTGAGTCCCCGCCGGTGGATAATGGAGGTAGATTTATTGTTACTTCCTTTGAATTCCGACTGAATGTACGACCGAATTCTACTGTCGACCGATGGAACTGTCGCGTCTAAAGAGGCTGAAACGCACGCACTTGAACTCGCCGCCGCCCACGACTCAGTCCTTCACGTGCTCTACGTCGTCGACGAGGACGTCGTGACCGCATACAGCGGCGACGAGTACGTCAACGAAGCCGAAGGCCCTGAACACGGCCTCGAAGAACACGGCGAGGAGACGCTTTCGGAACTCCGACGTCGAGCATCGGAAATGGGTGTCGACGTCGAGACGACGATGCAACATGGCCGTCCCGCTGAGACCATCGTTGACCACGTAGGCGACTGCGACGCGGATATCCTCGTACTCGGTACCAAACGCCGGCCGGACGAGTATCGTGCGCTGCTCGGAAGTGTTACCGACCGCGTCCTCCGATTGACGACTCGTCCGGCAACCGTCGTGAAAACTGAAGTCAGCGAGTAGGAAACGACCGATCGCTACCGTTCATCGGCAGGTGTGAGCGGGCCACTATCGATCGTTCCAGTCACGTACTGTTTTCCAAGGGCCGTTATCCTATATTTTCCACGTTCGACCTTCTTGACGAATCCGCGCTTCTCTAACGTGCGTAGACGGCGATTCACTTCCCCACGACTGTACTCAATGTTGTATGCGATAATCGCGGGAGTAAGAACCAGCTCTTTCGAGTTGAAGAGTTCGAGGATGGCGTCGTCGATCGGCAACATCCAGTCTGCTTGCTCTCTGATCTGGATGGGCTTCTGGAGGAGCACGTCTGCCCAGGCATCACGACGCAGGTCTTTCTCGACGGGATCGTACAGTCCGAGAATGACCGGTAGTGCAGCGGCTCCATGCAACCAGTGGACGAAAGACGGGAAGAACAGTTCCACCACTGGTCCGCCGACGAGGAATAGCATCAGCCCTGCCACCGTGAACAGCAGATACTGCTGATACTCAACGACAGTCTGCTTGAAGAACAGAAAGTAACAAACGCCGAGACCGGTAACGAGCCCAATTGCAAGATTATAGTAGGCAAACATGGAACTGTCAATCACTGGATCTCACCTCTCGGTCGCGCTGCTGTCGATTTGTTGGTGAGTCACAATCACGAGCCAGAGGAAGATTGCAATGACTGTATAGAGGGCACTCCGGAGCGTGTCAAGGAGTAGGATGTTTGGTTCGACGAGAAACAAAACGACGTGGTAAATGATCATCGCGGACATCGTCCCAGAGAGAAGCGCAATAACCGTCCCGAACGGGGATTCACGGAGCACGCGCCAGAATAGGAGAGAAAGAAGCCCCGCTGCAGTTCCGCTCACGAGTGCAAAGAGAGCACTCAACGTGTGGAAAGTCGTGTCGACCATATCTAGAGTACGGGCCTGAGTCCCTTGAGTCCAACTGCAGAAGACGAGATCATCTATCCCTCTTCACTCAAGAGCGCTCCTGAGGATGTCTCTAAGTAGAAATTACTAGATAAATTGGCGGCCTCCGGCTTGTCCTCCTCGGCTTCGCGGCTTAGTATTCTGAATAAAGCAGGCATTATCCCCTATCTCACCAATCTTCAGTTCCGGGTCGGGGAGTGGATAACAAAGTCCGATGGGGTCGAAGTCTATACTGCTATGGCTTTGACCGAGATCCCGCACGTTAGCGAGAACGAGAAGATGGCCGAGTGCATTGACAACTGCCTTGCAGCTGCCCAGGCGTGCGAGTGGTGCGCCGACGAGTGTCTCGGCGACTCAGAGATGGAGGAGTGCGCTCGTCTCTGCCGGGACGTCGCTGACATGACGACGTTGCACGCCCGATTCATGGCGCGTAATTCGAACTACAGCCAGCAGCTCGCGACGGCCTGCGCTGACGCGTGCGAGGACTGTGCCGAGGAATGTGAGCGCCACGATGCCGAACACTGCCAGGTCTGTGCTGAGGTCCTCCGCGACTGCGCTGAAACCTGTCGCGAGATGGCTTCCTGAACAGACCTAGTCGGAAACCTGATTCCTGTTCTTTGAATGACGTCCCCTACTCGTTGGATAACGATAGCCATCGGACTACTTGGAGCCTGACTCATGGCCGCTCCGTTTATACTGGAGGCGCCGCTGGTCAGCGCCTGGAGACGTTGTTGTCGATGGTGCTCTCTCGCTTCTCGCCGGCCACAACTACTCGTGTGAGCGGGAACAGGGAACGCCGAGTAAGTGGAGCGCTCTCACCTTTCTTGGAGTCTTGCTTCTCTTCGCCCCGTTTGTCTTGAGCGTATCCGGTCAAGCCCGATGGAACGACGTGTTCGTTGGCGTGCTCGTAACGGAATTTGCTGGATACAACGCGTCCGCAGCACAGCTTGCCGATCTGCGGGTCGGATATCCGTCAATCGATGAGACCTGAGGATCCCTGCCGAACCCGTCTCCCCCAGCATGTTCGTGCCGCGACTCGCCTCGGACCTCGAGTGTCCGGACGCAATCCGAGGCCGCGGACGTGGCGAACGCCTCGAAGGCGACAATTCGGACGCACCGCGATACGCTGACCGGGATATTGGAATGACCGCTGCCCGCTGTTTTCTCCAAGGAGAGTGGGCTCATTGGTGAATGAACTGGAAAGTACTGATGCGCCGAGAGGAATATTCGTGATTTTTCGGGTCGACAGCCATTTTGCTTCTCGTCGATGGTGGGTGGTTAGCCTCGTGTGACCTAATCAGACACAGATTGCCTGAACTATATTCGATAGACGATTCTATATCAATCCAGAACAATGGACGCACGACGCATCGACCACGTTCACCTCAAGATTCCGGAGGACGAGATAGAGCACGCAATCGAATTCTATCAGGGTCATCTCGGATTTCCACTCGAAAGGTTCGAGGACTACGAGGAGGGCGACACGCCGATTTTCCACTTTCGGCTCGCACCAGACACAATCATCCACGTTAGACCGACCGAGGAGTTCGTCCACCCCGAGCGAGAGAACTTCGACCACCTCGCAATCATCCTAGATGAGGACATCGAAGACGTCAAGCAAGAACTCGAGGACGCCGGCGTCATTATCGAGCGAGAAGGCACGCCTGACGGGGCAACCGGCGAAGCCCCAGCGATCTACGTTCGAGATCCGTTCGGCTACCTCATCGAACTCAAAGAACCCGTATCAGAGACAGCGTAATCGCCTCACGCCCACGACCATCAACAGAACATAGTTCAGCACACATGGGACGCCTCATCGACGGCACTGGAAGACATCTGACGAACTGACTGAAAACGACCAGGAGCGGAGTGACGACGGGTTCCGAGAGCGCATCTCTCCTGACTCACCATATCCTCCGGAATCGGGACGCTATCACCTGTACATCTCCCGGGCCTGTCCATGGGCCCACGGCGTTGTCCTAGTGCGGAAGCTACTGGGCCTCGAGGATGTCATCTCGATGGACATCGTCGACCCCTACCGCGGCGAGGATGGCTGGCAGTTCTCCCCTGACAAACCCGGCTGTACGCCAGATTCGATCCATGGCTCGGACTACCTCCACGAAGTGTACACGGCAGCCGACCCAGAGTACACAGGTGGCGTTACTACGCCAGTTCTCTGGGACCGCGAGACAGAGACTATCGTCAATAACGAGTCCATCGAGATCATGGAGACACTCGCGACGGGCTTCGCAGACCAGAGCGACGAGTACGACCTGTATCCAGCAGGAAAGCGCGATCAAATCGACGCGGTCGTCGAGAAAATATACGAACCGATCCTTCAGGGGGCGTACACCGCCGGCTTCGCGGACTCTCAGGACACCTACGAGCAAGCGGTCGAGACGATGTTCGACGCCCTGGACTACTGGGAGGAGATCCTCGACGACCAGCGATTTCTCGTCGGCGAGTCGCTCACCATCGCGGACCTTCGACTGTTCCCCGCGCTCGTCCGGTTCGACCCCGTCTACTACACACACTTCAAATGTAACGTTCGACGTCTCGTCGACTATCCCAACCTCTGGGGATACACGCGCGACATTTATCAACACGACGGCGTCTCAAAGACGGTTAACCTCGATCACATCAAGAAACACTACTACCGGAGTCATACGGACATCAACCCGACTGGATTCGTCCCAGTCGGACCGAATATCGATTTTACGATGCCTCACGGTCGCAAACGAATAGGGAGTGAGTGACATCGGTCCAACGAGTCCCTAAGTTACCAGAGAGAGAAGCGCTCATATGAACCGTTCCAACTCGCCCGAAACGGGATTCATCGATCCGCGTGGGGATAACGCCGAAGCCATCCGGGATCTCACCGAGGACGTACTCGATCAGCTCCTCGAACAGCTCGGAGCGGCCGAAAAACGGTCGCCGTTACCTGCCGAGTCGACCGCCCCTGTGGGGGCGATCCCAGAATCACCACGCTCCCAGACCGACGTTCTCGATGCCCTCGAGACGATCGTTGCGGGATCGATGAACCCCGCTCATCCGGGATATATCGGTCATATGGATACGATGCCGACTACGGTGTCGGTACTGGGTGACCTCGTCGCATCGGCGGTCAACAACAATATGTTGAGCGTGGAGATGTCGCCAGTATTCTCGGAACTCGAGGTTCAGTTGACCGAGACCATCGCCAGCGAATTCGGCCTCGGCCCCAACGCCGGCGGAGTCCTCGCCAGCGGGGGGTCACTCGCGAACCTACATGCCCTCTCGGTCGCTCGGAACAAGGCATTCGATGTTCACGAGGGTGGGATCGCCGGACTGGATGGTGAGCCAGTGTTGTTCGCATCACAGGTGGCACACACCTCCCTACAGAAAGCCGCGATGCTACTGGGGCTCGGGACCGACGCCGTCATCGCCGTCGAAACGGACGCGAACTCTCGAATGAAGCCGAGCGCGCTGAACCAGGCAGTCGAACAGGCCGAACAAAACGGTCGCGCGCCGTTCTGTGTCGTCGCGACCGCTGGCACAACCACGACTGGGAACATTGATCCGCTCCCGGCGATTCGTGATGTAGTCGATGAGCATGCCCTGTGGTTCCACGTCGACGCGGCCTACGGCGGGGCCCTCGTCTTCTCTGAAGCCGAACGGGACCGACTTGATGGAATCGAGGAGGCCGACTCAGTGACGTTCAACCCCCAGAAATGGTGTTATGTTGCGAAGACATGCGCGATGACGTTGTTCGCCGATTTGGACATCTTGCAGCAGGATTTCAGGGTTGGGGCACCGTATATGCGCGGCGACGATGCGATTCCGAACCTCGGTGAACTGAGCGTCCAAGGGACCCGGCGGGCGGAGGTTCTGAAACTTTGGCTTACCTTCCAGCATCTCGGTCGTGAGGGACTCGGACAGTTGATCGACGAAAGCTATCGCCTGACGGCTGTGATTCGCGACCGCGTCACTGACCAGAATGCGCTGGAGCTGGCCAGCGAGCCAGAGATGAACATCGTCTGTTTCCGTGCCGCGCCCGATTGGTGTCCACCGGACGAGCGAGATGCACTCAACGGACGGCTCCAGCGCTACCTGCTCTCCAAACAGGACGTCTTTGTCTCGCTACCGACCTATCGGGACACACGGTGGCTCCGAGTCGTCCTATTGAACCCGTTCACAGACAAAACGACGCTTGATCGACTGTTCGACGGAATTGGTTCGTTCCTAGAGGCTGAACGTCCGTAGCCTACTGGAGATGACCTCATGAGCGATACCAACTTACTTCCCGATTCAGCCATTCCCGTTTGCTCATCTAAATATAGAAGTCGCGCTACCAGCTACTATAAAGACGTAAATCACTTGCACAGCCGGTACGCTCATCAGTATCTGAGCGGCACAAGACGACCCAAGACAAACGCTTACATCGGAGGACTACCGTATAGCTGGTATGGTTCCAGCGCCCGACGAGGAGATCGATGACAATCTCCGAGAGGTTCGCGAACTCACGCCAAACGCATGTGCAGGTGTCCAATCACTTGATCAGTTCGGGACCAAGTGGCGGCTTCGGATTCTGTACAACCTGTTCGATGGCGACCATCGATTTAACGAGTTGAAACGAGCATCCGGAGCGAGTTCGTACACACTTTCTCGAGTCCTCGAATCACTCGAAGAGGACAGGATCGTCGATCGCCGTGTCGAGGAAGGCCCACCCGTCGCGACCCACTACAGCCTGACTGAGAAAGGTGCGGCACTCGAACCAGTGTTCGCTGCAATCGACGAGTGGAATGCAGAGTGGGTCGGTGAGCCGGACACAAACCCGGCTGAATCGCCTGACGTTTAGTCTACTCCTCGAGGGCGTGGGGGGCGACCGCAAGTTTTCCGAGGCCGCCTTGATTGGCGATCAATGGCCCTCACTTCCCGACGCGGTGTGGCTGGTTCCAGCGATGGCGCTGAGCGAATCCACTGGCGAGACCGCGGCAACTGATCTGGGAGTGCCGGGTGTGTGGCTCGGTTCGCTACGGCCCCAGTCTCGAGTAGCGCCAGTGCTGGCCATCGATTAACCAACACCCTGCGAGTGTTGTCGAGGTTCGTTGGTTAAGGCAGCGAGCACCTGCAAGCTCGACGCCAGTCTCGATGGGAAGTCTTTCCGCGCCGGCGAGCAGTGAGGAGCTTCCGATGGAGCAAGAGTTCAAACAGGGCTAATGCATCGTGTGCTCAGCAATCCAAAACAAGAACCGGATCTGGTCTGGTAGTTGCTCATCAGTTATTCCTCAAGTCGGTGACGACGCTCTTCGAATTCCTCCTCGGAGATCTCTCCACGAGCGTACCGGGAGCGTAGCGTCGACAATGCAGTGTCCGTGTCAGATCGCTCAGTAGCCGGTGTACGTCCGTGTGCGTAGACTGTATAGCCGACGATGAGCACCACACTCAGTAAGATTAGCGACCAAATGAGGGGCCACCAGCCGAAGCCACTCATCCCGCCGCCCATCCCACCCATTCCACCAGAGTGACCACCGCCGGACTGTGCGCTGGCAATCCCGGTAAATGCGATCAATAGGACGGAGCCAACAGTACTACGAACGATGGTGGTAGTGAACTTGGAGGTCATGGAACAGATTGTTCCTTTGTGACTGTCGCTGGAACGGCCGAGTCACTCGCGTCCTGAAGCGCCTCAAGGAATTCCTCGGCATCGAGGGCAGCCATACTTCCGGTGCCGGCGGACGTGATCGCCTGTCGGTAGCGCGGGTCAGCAACGTCGCCAGCTGCGAACACTCCTTCGACGGCCGTCCGGGCTGTGGGCCGACCAGCGGCGTCGTTTCGCGTGAAGATGTAGCCGTTCTCGTCCCGTTCGACGCCGGTGCCGTCGAGGAACTGCGTATTCGGGGTGTGGCCGACGGCGTAGAACACGCCCCCAACGTCGACTGTCTCTCGTTCGACGTCGACACCGGACTCGGCTTTCTTTCTGGGATATCCCTCGGGATGGGAGACGAGCGTGGCGCCGGTAACGCCCTCCTCTTGCGAGCCGTGGATTGCTTCGAGCTCCGTGTTCCAGCGGAACTGGACATCCTTGTGGTCGCGAGCACGGTCGGCCATGATCTCCGATGCTCGCAGCTCTTCGCGGCGGTGAACGACCGTCACCGAGTCGGCGAATTTCGCGAGGAACAACGCTTCCTCCATCGCGCTGTCGCCGCCACCAACGACGAGAACGTCGTCGCCGCGGTGGAACGCGCCGTCACAGGTCGCACACGTCGACAGCCCGTGCCCCATCAGTTCGTCCTCGTTTTCGGCGCCGACCCAACGCGCGCTCGCGCCGGTCGCGACGATCAGCGACCGTGTGTAGATCGTGTCCCCGATCGACAGCGACAGCTCGAGGAGTTGGTCGTCCACATCCGCGTCCTCGATGCGGCCGTGTCGGAACTCCGCGCCGAACTGCTCGGCCTGCTCCTTCCCGCGTTGGATCAGATCCATGCCGCCGACGCCGTCGGGGAACCCGAGGTAGTTCTCGACATCGGTCGTCAGTGTGAGCTGCCCGCCCGGTTCGTCGCCCTCGAGGACGAGTGGGTCGAGATCGGCACGTGCGGCGTAGACCGCCGCCGAGAGACCGGCGACGCCTGACCCAGCAATGACGAGGTCGTGGATGTCCTCGGTCATTTATTCGATGTAGGTCTCGATGAGCGTTCGGAGTTGGTCCTCAGCTTGGAGACCGACAATTTCCTTGACCTGTTCGCCGCCGGCGAACAGGACGAGGGTGGGAACCCCCCGGACACCGTAGGCGGTGGCGAGTTGCTGGTTGGCATCAACGTCGACTTTCGCCACAGTCGCGTCGGTCTCGGCGGCGAGCGTCTCGACGATCGGTTCGAGCATCTGGCACGGCCCACACCAGTCGGCGTAGAAGTCCGTGAGCACGACCTCGTTCTCTGCAACAATGTCATCGAGTTGGGACTGACCGTCGACGTGGAGCGGTTCGTTCGTGGACGCGGTGCCAGCGTCGGATGCAGTATCAGTTGCCATCAACAGTACGTATGCACCAGCGCTAATTAAGAGTTTTGGGAAAGATATGCAATACTATTCAGGATAGTCTGTCTGCCGAAATACTGATCGGAACCCAAGATCGCGCAAAATTCTGCTCCCGAGATGAGTCTTAGGATCAGAGATAGAGAGAAGTAGGGCGTTAGCTTTCGGCTACAGGAGCCGCAGTTTCGGTCTGTTCGTACTTGGTTTCGAACTCCTGGATGAGCTGCCCCATCTTCGCGTACCAGTCGTTGAGCAGGCGTTGCATGTCATCGGCGATCTTGGAGGGGTCAGTCGGCGAGTAGACGTGGTAGTAGCCACCCTGGTCGTAGTTGATCTGGTCTTTTTCGATGAACCCGGTCTGCAGCAGCCGTTGGACGGCACGGTAGGCCGTCGAGCGCTCACGGTCGACCGTGTCGGCGATTTCGTCGACAGTCAGCGGTTCTTCGGACTCGACGAGCGCCTGGAAGCACTCCTTATCGAGTTCTTTGAGACCGTGGAAACACTCCAGCAGCCCTTCGCACACCATGTCCCGACGGAGCTGTTCAGACATCGAATCTGGCATTGTTATCGAAACTACGTACGTACTGAGCCATTAAAAGACTTTTGCGCAGTTCGCACAATTTCGCGGTGAACCAAGAGAGGTAAACAAAAAAAGGTGTAAACAGCTACTCGTCACTCTGGGGATATCCAGGGAGTAAACAACCAAATCAACCCGACCGGGCAGCAGGTTGGCGCAAAAACAGATTAGTCGGTAACCGAGGTTCCCTGATGACGCTTCTGACGAAGCGACGAAATCGTCGTGTACAGAATCGCGAAGGCGACGACGACCGCCGCGCCGATAACCAGTACCAGTCCGAGCAACTCGAGCGTCGGGCTGCCGACGTAGGAGCCGATCTCTCCGATACCCACGGCGACGGCACCGATCAGGAGCATCCCGCCGAAGTAGATCTTGATGCCGTCAGCGTCGACGACGGCGGTCGCAGCAGAGCCGATACGCGCACCGAGTGCGCTCCCGAACAACAGCGGGGCGACGATACCGAGGTTCACGCCGCCGCCCTGTCCGTAGAGGTAACTTCCGAGACCGCCGGAGAAGACGATCTCGAACAGGTCAGTGCCGACGGCGACGGGCACCGGGACCCCGATCGCGTAGATCATCGCCGGCATCCGGATGAAGCCGCCACCGACGCCGAGGAAGCCGGACAGAAGACCAGTCGCGAATGCGACGGCCGTGATAACCCACACGGAGACACGGACGTCGCCGCGGAGCGACACCATCGGTGGTATCCGAACGGTCTGCTGAATTGTTTTGGCGATTTCTGGGATCTCGTACTCGTCGAGGTCCTTGTCAGCAGCCTCGTGATCGATACCACCGCGATTACTCTTCAACGCGTCACGAGTCACCATCGCCCCGACACCGCCGAGCAGGACCACGTAGGCGACGCTGATGATACCGCCAGCGAGTCCTAACGACTCAAGGTAATAGACACTGGCACGGCCGGCCTCAATACCGATTGTCGTCCCAGTAATCATGATGGCGCCGAGTTTGTAGTCGACCTGCCCGAGGTCATGGTGCTTCAGGGTCGCGATGACGGCCGTCCCGAAGACGAACGCCATTCCGCTTCCCACTGCGACGGGCGCCGGGTAGTCTAGCATCAGCAGTGCAGGGGTGACGAGGAACGACCCGCCCATGCCGAAGAACCCGAACAGGACCCCGACGACAAGGCCGAACCCGACGAACAGTGCCACCATCTCAGGACTGGTTCCCAAGATCCCGAGGCCGTCAAGGAGACTATCGAGCATTGGCTTCACCTCCGACCAGGAACTTCATCAGATAGGGCCCGAAGAGCCGTTCGAGGCCACCGTAGCCCACGTATAGCACGATCGCTTCCAGTAGTATCGTGCCGATAAGCAAGGCTGTCTCGGGATCCCATGTGGGAATCTCTAATCCTGCCATCGGTTCTCCCTCGGAGTTTCGAACACGGAAATTCGCTGTTTGCACATTTCTGCTCAGTAGCACTTATCCGCCTCGTGCCTATAACGTTTTTGGGACTACTATACAATACTATATTCCGGTAACATCTCTTAGAGTATCGGTAACTTATAAGAATCATATAGACGATGGCAGCGCACGAAACTGCTCAGCAGAGATGCCGTTTCGACTAATCCTACAAAACCGAACAAAACCATATTGTGGACACTCGACAAAAGTGTCGCTATGAGGGCCCTGTGCGCGACCGACCTGTCGGCTGCAAGTGAGGCCGCAATAGAGAACGAAACCTGTCTCGAGTGCTTGGGCCGTATTGGCGTCGATACGATCCACCTCGTGACGGTCGTTCCGGCGAACGTCCACTCCGGAATGCCCGGCGTGAATTTCGAGGAGCAACGTCGACGAGCACTCGACCAGTATCAGACGGTGATCGAGGCCGCCGGATTCGACGTCGAGACCCACGTCGTCCGTGGAACCCCTATCGCCGTATCAACGGCATCGCTGAAACCGTCCACGCTGACCTCGCGGTCGTCAGCTCTCGGGGCCAGAGCCCGCTCGAGAACCGGATCATCGGCTCGACCGCCCGCAACCTCGCGCGGACGACTGTCGTTCCGTTGTTGGTCAACCGCGTCGAGCGGGGGACCGACGACCCCGACGTTCTCCGGGAACACCTCTTTCAGCGTGTTCTCTTCGCGACGGACTTTTCTGAGAACGCCAACCGAGCGTTCGACGCCTTCTCGTACCTCCGTCACGCGACCGAGGAGGCAACACTCGTTCACGTTCGGTCGCCAAAAGACGAGGGCGCCGACGCCGATGGCGGCCCACGGGAGCGACTGGCCGAGCGGGCGAGCACGCTCGAAAACTGGGGTATCGAGACGCGGATCGAGGTCCGGCAAGGCGATCCAGCCAACGAAATCCTCGCCGTCGAAGCAGAGGTAACGCCGTCTACGGTCCTCGTCGGATCGAAAGGGAGAAGCCGTATCCGGCGGCTCCTGTTGGGCAGCGTTTCGGAGGAGATCGTCGCACAGGCGACGGGGAACGTCTTCCTCGTTCCGCCACCCCGGGCAGTCTGAGAGGGACAACACCAGAGCTGCGATATCGTTGGGCGTCGGCAGCCCCTGCTAGCTCTTAGGTCGCATGGGAGTCCCACGAGACAGGGCTCCCACGGAGCATTCAGTCTTCGAGTTCAGTTGTCGTAGTCATTGGTGCTTGCGCTCAGCAGATTCAGTTGTGGGTTACAGTAGGAGGAACGCGGCTCCGTACGCGAGCGCGAACGAGAGGAGGAACGATCCTGCCCACGCCCCGACTGTCAGGAGAATCTTTCTGGTATCCACAGCTTCCCGACCACCAACGGCGGCACCGCTTCCGATGATGGCGCTGACGACGATCTCGTTGAACGAGACCGGGACGCCGAGCAGGACTGCCAGCTGTGCGATCAGGAACGACGGAACGAGCGCCGAGATGGAGCGCCGCGGCCCGAGCGACGAGTAGTCCTGAGCGAGCGACTTAATCATCCGCGGCGCGCCCGTCCAGGAGCCGACGAGCATTCCGAGGCCGCCGCCGACGAGCACGGCGAGCGTCGACACCATCCCCACCTCGTCGAGCAGTGGGAGCAGCGGCCCGACAGCGAGCCCGACCTGGCTGCCGCCCGCGGAGAACGCCACGAGCGACCCGAGCGCGAACAGCACGCGCCGCAGGCCGCCGCGCTCGTCGCGACTCACGTCCCACCAGACGACGGCCGCGACCGCCAGTGCTGCGAAACCGGTAATCCAAACGCCGACACGAATCCGTCGGCTGACAGCACTTGCTGTCCGAGGCCGCGGGCAGATCCTGACGTGCCTCCCTCACCGAGGAAGCTGAACTGGACGTTCATGAGGACGGCCCCGACAAGGCCAGCGAGGACGGGGACGCTGTACCGTTCGGGGACGTCGGGGCGCGGGAGGAGGCTCGCGATGGTGAACGCGATACCACCACCGACGAACGGCGTCAGCACCCAGACGGCGGCGATCTGCTGGTACTTCGGCCAGACTGGCGTCCCGCCGAGCGCGAGTCCGACGCCGATGACGGCGCCGGTCACGGTGAACGCGGTCGCTATCGGGTAGCCGGTCGTGATGCCGACCGCCATCAGTCCCGCGCCCAACACGAGCACGAGGATGACGCCGGCGACCGGGAGACTGATACCGCCGATGAGGCCGCTCCCGATGGCTTCGGAGACGTTTCCGCCCTGCGTGACGGCGCCAGCGAACCCGAAGATGCCGACGATGAACGCCGCCCGCATCGTCGAGACTGCGTTCGCGCCGACGGCGGGCGCAAACGGCGTGGCGCCGCTGGACCCGGCACCGATGACCCAGGCCATGAAGAGGCTCGCGAGCGCTGCGCCGGCGAAGAGGAAGATGAGAGCGGGGTCCATAGACGTGGGTTAGTCTGTGCCCGTCGCGGCGGTGTCACGTGCCTGGCTGCGGCTCCGCCAGTACCCCTGGGCGTACGCGCCGACGAACATCCCCGCGAGCGCCCAGAGGATGGTGACGTTGCCGACACCGAGGCTGGCGTAGGCGGCGCCCGGGCAGATGCCGGACAGCCCCCAGCCGACGCCGAAGACGGCGCCGCCGACCAGGACGTTCCGGTCGAACGGCTTCAGACGGCGTTCGTAGGGGTCGCCCGTGAGGGGGGCGCGGTCGAGGAGTCGCGGCATCACCGCGAAGGCGATGCCTGAGACGATTGCCGCCCCGAACATCACGAACGGGAGCCCGAGGTCCTCGAACTGGAGGAAGTTCAGCACCACTTCCGGTCGCGCCATGTGGCTGAACCCGAGCCCGAACCCGAACACGATGCCGCCGACGAAGATCAGCGGCTTGAACAGCGGGTGGCGGTCGCTCATGGGCTTACCCCCAGCGCGGCGACGACCTGCGCGGTTCCGATTGCGACGGTCAGGAACGTTAGCACGCCGACCAGCGACGTCTTCGACGCCGACCCGACGCCACAGACGCCGTGCCCTGACGTACAGCCCTTGCCGATTCGGGTGCCGATTCCGACCAGGATGCCGCCGACGAACAGCCGCCACGGCTGGACGTCGGTGATCCAGAGCGTCACGCCGCCGATATCGTACAGCTGGCCGGTCGTTCCGGGCTGGTACAGCGGGCTCGTGACCAGACCGGACTGGAACGTCGCCGCGAACGCCAGCCCGCCCAAGATGATGCCGGCTGTGAACACGAGCCGCCAGTCGCGCGAGCCGACGTACTGCTGGAAGCGATATTGGTCCGAGACGTACGACAGCGTCGACTCCAGGAACGTACTCGCCCCGGCTGGGATTCCCGTCCCGATGTAGATCAGGACGGTCCCGAGGCCGACGAGTAGCCCGCCAACGGCGTACCGACTGATCCCGTTGGGGAACAGGTCGGCAGTCGCTTGGAGCAGTACTGGGTCAGTGACCATCGCCGTCGTTAGTCACCGCGAGGGAGTCCTGGCTGGCTGCGCAGTTGTTCGGCCCGAGTTCCAGCGTGAACGCCTCCTCGTCGCCGACGGCGTTCTGGCCGAGGTTCGTCGCGATGATGTCCTCGTAGTTGGCCGGCCGCGGCGGCATGTCCGAGAGGATCAGGTCGACGAACTCGTCCTCGTCCATCGTGAGCGCGTCCATCTCCGCGACGAGTTCGCCGACGGGTGCGGTGTAGGTGCCGTCGTCGGCCGGCTCCGCAGCGTCGCTGAAGTGAGCGCCACCGATGAGCGTGTCGTCGGGCAACGTCAGCACGCGCTCTTGCAGGGACTCGTAGAGCATGCTGGCTGCCTCGGGCGCGCCCTCGTCGCCTTCCTCGAGGTCGGGGCGGGCGACGCTCTCGACGAACAGCCCGTCGCCGGTCGCGAGCAGGCTGTCGTCGACGAGGTACGAGGTCATCCCAGTCGTATGCCCCGGCGTGTAGACTGCTTCGATGGTGGCGTCGCCAACTTGGAAGGTGTCGCCGTCCGCGGCCGTGGTCAGTTCGTCAGCGTAGGTGACACCGCGGTCGACAGCGGCCTCAGGGATGATACCCTCAACGTCCTCGTCGTCGAGGTCGCGGACGCCAGAGATGTGGTCGGCGTGGACGTGCGTGTCGAGAGCGTACTTCAGGCCGACGCCGAGGTCGTCAGCGTCGTCGAGGTACCGGTCGGTAAACGCCCGCAGCGGGTCGATGATCGCCGCCTCGCCATCATCGTACAGCAGGTAACCGAGACAGCCCGAGGAGGGCCGCTGGTACTGCAGTAGCGTGCCGGCGCCGTCGTAGCGCTCGACCTCGACGGCCTCGTAGATGCTGGCCCAGCCGTTCATGCCGTCCTCGAGATGGTTCACGTCGTAGCCATGCTCGGCGAGCGTGCCAGCGACGAACTCGCTGGCGCCGCCCTTCGCACACAGGACAGTCACTTCGCGGTCGTCGGGGACCTTGGCGAGGACGTCCTCGTCGATGTCGTCCTCAAGGAACTCGAAGTACGGGACGTTGATCGACGTGACGTTCTCGCCGTCGATGTGCCACTCCTCGTAGTCCGATTGCATACGCGCGTCGAGGAGCATGACGTCCTCGCCGGCGTCGATACGGTCTTTCAGCGTTTCCGGGTCGACGGATTCCACGTCGACGTCCGGAGTCGGGAAGTCGTCGGCGTTCATGTTGTGCAGTCGCTTCTACCGGGTAGACGCACAAAAGCATTTGCATAGTAGTTCCTTCTACGAACAATACTATTATGAGTTCCTCTGCACCGTAACGGAATTACACCGCCTGAGTAGGCCCTAAATGCAGTTCAACGCCTGAATTAGGACTCGTAGTAGTTGGTAGTATCCACAAAGATCGACAACCTTTTACTCGGGTAGGAGGTATTGTGCGGTAGCTCCAATACAGACTCACGGAGCAGATAACCAATGAGTGCTGAATTCGACATCACGGAGACGCTCGACGTGAAAGGCGCATCGTGTCCCATGCCAGTTGTGAAGACGAAGTCCGCCATCGACGACCTCGCGGAAGGTGAGATCCTCGAAGTGCTGGCGACCGACCCCGGAAGCATGAGCGACATCGACGGCTGGGCGTCCGGCACCGAGGGCGTCGAACTTGTCGACCAAGAGGAAGGCGACGACGTGTACAAACACTACGTCCGCAAGACGGAGTAACGATGAGTACGGACACACCCGACGCGCCGCCCGACGACGCGCCGTCGCGTGCGGAACTGGCCGCGCGCGTCGACGAACTCGAGGACGCGCTCGCCGAGGCCACCGACGACGACGGCCCCAAGAAGATGAGCATCATCGCGACGAAAGGCACGCTCGACATGGCGTACCCGCCGCTCATCCTCGCCAGCACCGCGGCCGCATTCGGCTACGACGTGACCGTCTTCCACACCTTCTGGGGACTGGACATCCTCCACGAGGAGCGCTCGAAGAGCCTCAAGCTCAGCTCCATCGGCAACCCCAACATGCCCGTGCCGAACGCCGTCGCCGCGCTCCCGGGCATGGACCGCGTGACGACGAAGATGATGGAGCGAAAAATCGCGGACAACGACACCGCGACCATCGAGGAGCTGCTGGAGACGAGCCTGGACATGGGCGTGGAGTTCCAGGCGTGCCAGATGACCATCGACCTGATGGACTACGACGAGGACGACTTCTATGACGGTGTCACCACGGGCGTCGGCGCGGCGACCGCCCTCCAAGACATGGCCGATGCCGACATCCAGCTCCTCGTCTAAACTCCAATGAACAAATTCGAGAACCCGATTCCCAAGATTGTCAATGCCGTCGCGGAGGAGGAGGGCGTCGAGCCGGTCACACTCGATCCGCCGCTAGCCGAGGTCGTCGATCCGGATGCAGTAGAAAGGGTGGTCGAGGATTCGACGGCGTCTGACCTCGAAGTTCGATTCGCGTATCGTGGTCACGACGTCGTCGTCGACGACAGCGGTCGCGTACAGGTCGACTGAAGCAGACAAAATTTCTCTCCGATAGCGCTATCCCGCCGACGGCCACGCCAGCAGCTCCGTCCGATTTCTACGAGTAGATTCTGAGAGACAATCGTAGCGAGAGAAGCGGAGAACGGTGGTCGCGTCAGGTCCACTCCGGTTCTAGGACATCCAGCAGCCGTTCAACCTCCTCACGGGTGTTGACCGCGTGGACCGACGCGCGGACGGCGTTCGGTTTCGGCAGAGCGCGAACGACGATTCCCTCTGACGCGAGTCGGTCGACCGTCGCTTCGGGGTCGTCCACGTCGATCGTCACGAGTCCCGACTCGGGATCTTCGGGGCTGAGAAGCCGCTCCTCAGGGATACCATCGGTCAGCTGGCCGGCCAATTCCTGACTCCGGTCGGCGATACGCTTGACGCCGACCTCTTCGATCACCTCCATGGCCTCGGCCAGGGCGACGTGTGGAGCCGGGTTTGCTGATCCGACCTCGAAGCGCCGGGCGCCGGCTGCGAACTCGTAGGGATCTGCAGTCGGCATTTCGACGCTTCGGTACCCAACTGTGGTGGGCTGGAGGGAGTCAACGGCCTGGCCGTCGACGTAGAGGAAGCCGCCGCCCCACAGCCCCAGCAGCCACTTGTGTCCGGCCGCCGCGACGGCGTCCGCATCCCACTCACCAACGTCCATCGGGAGCTGTCCCGGCACCTGCACAGCGTCGACGAGCGCGAACGCGCCAGCCTCGTGAGCGATGTCAACGAGATCGGCGACGGGCAACTGGGTGCCGTGGGTCCACGTCACTGCACTGAAACACGCCACCTGTGCGTCATCGACGGCCTCGGCGAAGGCATCGAGATCGACGCGGCCGTCCTCAGTCTCGACGACACGAACTTCGACGCCCTCCTGTTCCAAACGTTGCCACGGAAGCGTTCCTGCTGGGTGCTCGAGATCGGTTCGAACGACGACGTCACCGGGCTCCCAGTCGATCGCGGTCGCGACGGCGTTGATGCCCGCCGTCGTGCTCTCCGTGAGCGCGATCTCGTCGGCGTCCGCACCAACAAAGGTGGCGACGCGCTCCCGCACGCGGTCATAGGTGTCGAACGCCACCTCGTAGGGGTCGTTTCGCGTGCTCGTCTCGAACTCGTGTGATCGTACGAACTCGTCGGCCGCCTCGACGACGTACTGCGGACTCGGCCCGTGAGCGCCGAAATTCAGGTAGACGTCCTCGTGCAGGGCGGGCGTGTCGGCGCGAAGGTCTCTCGAGTTCATCTCGTTCTCGGTGAGTTAGTCACTATACTCCGCGATCAGGTCGCGGAGTGTCTGCTCGTTCTGTCCGCCGCGGAGCTGTTTCACCGGTTGCCCGTCGACGAACAGGACGAACGTGGGCGTGCTCTGGGCACCGAATTCGATCGCCGTTTCGAGATTCGATTCGATGTCGATCGTCAGGATCGTCGCGTCAGTGTCTTCTGCGAGTGCTTCGAGAACCGGCTTCATTCGTTTGCAGGTGCCACACCACTCCGTGTAGAACTCCACGAGCGCGACGCTGCTGTCTTCGACGACTGTTTCAATGTCGTCATCGCCGAGCGAAACCACGCCGTCCGTCTTTGTTGTCTGTGTTGCCATTACCAGACACTACGCATTGAATGTTTAATAGTCTTGGGCCCACTGTACAATATAAATGGGGCGGTCATTTTTCCGTCGGCCCAAGTGAGGAGAGAGCGAATCGGAGGCCGCTAGCAAGCGTTATTCGCCGGCGATATGCTCACGACCGATCGCGCCGGCAAGCGCCAGCAGGTAGCCCAGCCCGTCCTTGACATCTTGATCACGTAATCCGCGAAGCAGGCCGACAGTCCCGACCTGTTCGGGTGATGTCCGCTCCGCTTCACCGATACTCTCTAGCAGCGTCTCGATGACATCACGGGTGTCGTCGTCGGACGCCGTCTGCGCGACCTCACCGAGTGCGGTACCGGTGCCGGCCAGCGACGTGACCATTTCGTCGTCGAGCGCGCTCTCGCCAAGCGAGAGCACATCCAGTAGCTCGTTGATGGCGTCGAGGTGCTGTTGAACTCGGCGACCGCTTCGGAGTTTCGTTCAATCGCCGCCTCCAACTCGAATGGCTCAGGGTTCTGCGGTTCAGACATGGTCAGAGCAATCCTCGTGCAGTCAGCCAGTAGGACTCGTTGTACGCCAGTTTCGACCAGTAGAGTTTCTCCGAAGGCGGCGCGGGCGACGGGGGATTCTCGTAGTCGAACTCGACGAATGACGCCGCATCGATTTCCGTTTCGATGAAGCACAGCGTCTTCCCGTCTTAGGTCGCCGTCGCCGGTCGGCCGCGAATCTCGCTGGCGAGGCGCTGTCCGACGATGCCGGCCTAGTAATGGGCGACGCTGCCCGCATTGGGGACGCCGGTGTCGGTGGTGTCGTTATGCTCGATGTCAGTCATAGAGCTCACAGGCGGCAGTTAGAACTGTCTAATTATAGTATTGTATGCGAATTGCAAGATTGTAAAAATATGTGGATCGAGAATGGGCGACAAAGGAGTGATATTGAAATCGTAGAGTAGGGCGTTTACCGCTCGAATACTAGCGCGTAGTGGTACGGCGGCAACTCGACCTGCCGGTCGAGCGTAAACGGTGCGGCTGGAAGTACGGCATATTCAGTTTCTCTCGGCGTCATCCGAAGTTCCGTCGGGGGTCCCCGAGGTTCAGTCCCGACAGTCGTCGTTTCACGCGGGCGATCATGCCAGTTGACGATGACCAGGCTTCCGCCAGGTTCGATCACCCGGAACGCTTGCTCGACCAACCCGGACTGGTCGTCGACGCCGTGGAACGTGTTTGCCACGACGAGCGTGCTGACTGAATCGGGGAGGACGCCAGTCAGGTTCCTGGCGTCACCGAGAATCGGAACCACGTTCTCGATGTCTTGCTGTTCGGCTAAGTCGTCGAGTTCATCGAGCAGTGACGCATCCAAGTCGATAGCGTAAACGGGCTCAGGGTCGACAATTCGAGCGGCTGGAAGCGCAAAGTAGCCGCTTCCACAGCCGACTTCGGCGACCGACTTGCCGGACTCGACGCCGAGTTCCCGGAGTGTCGCGCCGGGTGTCGGCCAGAGTTTGCTCCACCAGTCCCAGTCGGGCTGGCCGGTATTCTGGAAGCGTTCCATCCCTAGCGGGACCCCGACGTGTCCACTCCCAGCAGGCGGTACAGGAGACAGACTCGAACGAACCCAGTCCCGGCGAGAACGAGACCCAGCAGCGTCAGCACTGTGCCGACCACCGTCCCAACTCCAAGCAGCCCCGCGAGTGTGGCCACTCCGACAGCAGCCAAACCCAGCCCGATACCGATCCGGATTCGTCTGTCTGCCGCACCAATATTGTTCTTCATACCCACAAATACACTATACTAACGCCTAAGTCTTTCCCAATGGCTTCCTCTCACCGCCCAAGCAGTCTGGCACAAGCGCCAGCCTGGAGGCGTTACTAACCGAACTGGAACTGCCACTGTCCTGGTAGCTGAGCATAGACGACGGCGTTGTCGACGAGTACGTCTACCGGAACGTACTCATCCGGCACGTGGACGGTGTCGGTTCCTAGTGCAAACTCGACGGTCGGGATGTCTGCATTCCGGAGTTTCTTGGCGTCACCACCACCCGTAGCGCTCCGCCTGAAGACGCGATCACCCGTGGCCTCCTCCGCGGTCGACGCGACGGCTTCGACGAGGGGGCTGGCGGGTGCTTCGGCGGTACCGACGCTCCAGGAGACGTCGGCTATCGTGATACCTTCGCAGTCGGCGACGCACTCCCGAATCTTCGCGAGCACATCGGGCGTGTGGACACCTGCGGTCAGTCGTACGTCAACTTCGGCGTGCGCAGACTGCGGGACGGTGTTTATCGCGTCCCCGCCCTCGAGGACGCCGAGATTGATCGATGGGTACCAGAACAGCTCTCGAGCGGCGGCCTCACCCATAGAGGGGGCGTAGTATTCGACTGACTCCTCGACGATCGGTGCCACGTCGGCGTTGATCTCGAGTCGCTGGGTGCCAAACCGTTCGCGCATAGTCCCAATGGCGTCGTAGAGCCGGTCGATGGCGTTGACGCCGAGTACTGGCCGGGAGCCGTGGGCCCCCTCACCGCTGGCTTCGAGCGTCAGCCAAATGCTGCCCCGGTCCGCGATTGTGACGGAGTGGCGGCCTTCCTCGCAGGTCGGCTCGCCAATCACGCATGCGTCAGCGTCGAACTTTCCAGCGTCAAGTAACGCTGGCAAGCCAGCGTCACCACCCACTTCCTCGTCGCTCACGAACGCGAATTGGAGGTCGACTGGTGGATCAGTGTCGGTGGCAGCGAAAGCCTGAATTGCGAACAGCATCGACGCCACGGCACCTTTCATGTCGGTTGCACCGCGTCCGTAGACGTGTTCATCGACGCGCTTGCCAAGTGGATCGTGGGACCAGGCATCTGCGTCGAAGGGGACCGTATCGAGGTGGCCATTATATAGCAGTGTGTGGTCAGACTCACCCGGTAGTCGAACGAGCAGATTCGGCTTTGCTGGATCGACTGCAAAACGCTCCACATCGACCGGAAGCGGGGCGAGGAATTGGTCGATTGCGGCGACCATTTCGCGCGTGTCGCCGGGCGGGTTCGACGTATCAATTGCGAGGAGGTCGAGGGTGAGCGCGACCAGTTCCTCTCGGTGTGCTCGCACGTACTCGGGTGGCGTAGCGTCGCTCATTCGCCCGCTAACTTCCCGTCGAGGACTTTCGCCGCCGTGAGTATCGGGTCCCAGACGGGGCTGAACGGTGGCGCGTACGCCAGGTCGGCGTTCCGAAGCTCGGTCACCGTCATACCGGCCGTGAGCGCCGTCGCGACCGTGTCGATACGCTTTGCGTCTTCCCGGCCGACGACGCTCCCGCCCAGCAGCCGGCCGGACTCCCGGTCGGCCAGCAGCGTGACGGTAAGTTCCGAACCACCGGGGTAGTAGTGGGCCCGCGTCGGTGCCGATATCGTGATCAGGACCGGGTCGAAGCCGGCGTCCCGCGCCCGCTGCTCGTCGACGATTCCGGTTCGAGCGGCACCCAGGTCGAACGCCTTGACGATGGCCGTTCCGGCGATCTCGCCGACCGGCTCCGGCTCGCCGACGACAGTCTGGCCGATTGCGCGGCCGGCGCGGTTGGCGGTCAGCGCCAGCGGCACGTGGTCCGGCTCGCCGGTTACGACGTGGCGTGCCTCCGCGCAGTCGCCCGCGGCGTAGATGTTCTCGTAGTTCGTCCGACCGTACTCGTCGGTCGCGATGGCTCCGGTCTTGCCCAGTTCGATGCCGGCATCCTCCGCCAAGTCGGTGTTCGGTTCGACACCGACGCCGACGATGGCGACGTCGGCGGGATAGGACTCGTCGTCGAGCGTGACGCGCTCGACCCGGTCGGCACCCTCGAAGCCTGACACGGCGGTGTCGAGGTGTAGTTCAACTCCCTGCTCGCGGAGGTGGTCCTCGACGACCTCGGCCACCGCGTCACCGAACGGTTGGAGGACGTGTGGCAGCATCTCGTAGAGGTGGACGTCGACGCCGCGCGTGGACAGAGCTTCGGCCATCTCGATACCGACGTACCCGCCGCCGACGATGGCTGCGGAGTCCGGCGAGTGTTCGGTGATGTAGTTCTCAATGGCGTTGGCCTCGTCCATGTCATGGATCGTGAACACGCCGTCGAGGCCGAGCCCGTCGAACGGCGGTTCGATGGCGGTCGCACCCGTCGCGACGAGGAGGTGGTCGTAGGGCTGGTCGAGCGTCTCGCCGTCCCCCTCGACGGTGATGGTTTCGCCCTCGGGGTCGATGCCGACTACCTCGTGGCCGGTTCGGAGGTCGATATCGCGCTCCTCGCGGAACTCCTCGGGCGTCACGGCGACGAGAGCCTCCAGGTCCTCGACCTCGCCTTTGACGTGGTAAGGCATCCCGCAGGCAGCGTAGGATACCCACTCGCCCTTCTCGAAGACGACGACATCCAGCTCCGGGTCTTCGCGCTTGGCCTTACTTGCGGCGCTCATCCCCGCGGCGTCACCACCGACGACCACGAACGTGTCGCTCATATCTCAGAGTTGATGCGGTAGCGTCAAAAGTATTTTGTGGGATTCACAATATTGCTATATTCTCTCCGGTGGCTCAGAGCGATATTACTCGGAGAGAGAGGTACACTTCACGCGTGAGATCGGTGACCGCGTAGCCGATATCCGCTGGGTCGTTCGCGAGCACCTGGAGCGAGAACTGGGGTGATGAAGAATGAAACGCGAGTCACGGCCTCTTCATTCTCTCGTTAGAGCGGTTTTACCGCCAGCTGGTCCAGCCCCCGTCGACGACAAGTGACTCACCAGTCACGTAACTCGCCAGTTCACTCGCGAGGAATACTGCGGCCCCGCCGATCTCCTCGGGCTGTCCGTATCGTCCGAGAGGGATCTCCTCGAGCATTGCTTCGACCTGTTCCGGACTGATATCCTGATCGCCGGCGATTTTCGTCTCGATACTGCCCGGGTGGATAGCATTCACCCTGACCCCATCGTCAGCCAGCCTGTGTGCTAGCGAGTAGGTGAGCATAGTCAACCCACCCTTTGACGCAGAATAGGTCGGCCAGTTCCCGTTTCCGAAGAGGCCAGCGATGCTCGAGATGTTGATGATGGTTCCCCCGTCGTGTTCGACCATTCGTTGAGCGGCGATCTGGGAGCCGAAGTAGGCTCCTTCGAGATTGACAGTCATCAACTGTCCATAGTCCTCTTCGGTGACTTCGAGGAAGTCATCGGGGTGCCAGATCCCGGCGTTGTTGACCATTACGTCGATACCACCGAACTCGTCGGCGGTGTCTACTGCCGTTTCGAGGTCCGTTCTGTTCGTGACGTCACAGTTTACGAACGTCGACCGCGTGTCTGTCTCCTGTTCGATCTGTTCGTGCGTAGGGGTCCCCCCTTCCTTTGGCTCTTGTTGAATGTCTGCGACAATGATGGAGTGCGCCCCGTGGTTAGCGAACTCACGGGCGATGCCGCGGCCGATCCCTGAACTTCCGCCGGTTATGACGGCTGTCTGGCCGTCGAGTAATGCCATGTTGGAACACCGTAGTACAATTGGCGACGAGAGAGGTTAAATTCAGGCGGCCGGTTCCCGAGTACTTACATAAATATCCTGTCTTTGGGGTTCTCCCGGGTCGAGAGTGACCGTTCACCGTCGTCGAGGGGTTCTATCCGTTTTGTCGTTATGAGGACTCGCGGTCGTGGTGGTCTCCCCTAACGTCTGCTGGGGAGCGTCACGAACTACGTCGTCACGCACGCTGCTATCCCCGTTCACGTTGTGCCAACAGCCGATCAAAAGACATGATTTCGTTGGACGAATGACGATTTATTGATTCAAGATGACTCCCTCCTGGGTGGAACGAAGTAGGCCAGGTAGGTCACATTGCAGTGCTAGACTCCTTTCTGGAGGTCATCTCGTCGGGGACAAGTCGATAGAACTCGAATGGAACGTCCTTCACGGGGCGACCGAAGATGTCCACGAGCGGGATATGGACCTGTCGAAGGCCTTCGAGCGAATCCGTTGCGACCGACGCTTCGGTGGTCTCTTTCAATTGCCCTTTGGCGATGACGCTCTGCCAGTTCTCGTCTTGTTGTCCGTAGACCACGAACGTAACGTGACTGCCGGCTACATCTCCCTTGTCACTATCGGGGCCGACGGCGAGCCTGAAGTAAAAGGTCGTATCGGACTTATCGTAGCCGTAGGAGACGGGGACGGAACGCGGCGATTCGTCGTCCGAACTTGGAAAGGAGATGACGCCGGTGCCGCCGGTACCGAGGAACGCGTTGCGCTCTTCGGCGTCCATCGCTGTCGGTTCTGTATCACTCATGGTGGATACTACGATGGACGTCGGGATAAGTTCCCCCCTGAAATAATACGGACCAGCGGATCTTCGACGTACAACTCGTTGCGTATTCGCCGAGAACGAATGTCGAAATAAGTAAGTACGCTGACGAGCAGGACGCGGATTTGAGCGTCATCGGGCGACAGGGTATGACTGGAATCGGGAAGGGGCTCTTGGGTGGCGTTACCGCGCAGGTACTTCACCAGAGTGACATCCCGATGTTCGTTGTCCGGGGTGAAGATGCAGTTTCCGAGAAGAATAAGGGATATTCCCGGGTTCTCATTCCGACGGATGGGAGCGAAAACGCGGAAGCAGCTACCCCGCAGGGAGTAACTTATCGATACCGACTTCGGTCATTCCCCTGATATATACGTATTCGACGTGCTCCATAAGGAACTCCACGTGATGAAAACTCAAATAGACTCCTCGGTTATGAGGATCGACTGCGGGATTGGTCCTCTATAATACGCTCGGGATTGAGTATCCAATTGTGGTCGACGATCCGCACAGCCAGTCGGCCGATTCAGTCTTGTCGGCCTATGACACGACTGCTGATGGATTGGCTACTGGGGAGGCCAAGCAGCGGTTCGTGGAGTACGGCGAGAACGAGGTCGTCCAGGTGAGCGAGCGCACTCGACTATCTATCCTCGCCGCGCAGTTCGACAGCGTCCTCATTTGGGTGCTGGTTGTTGCGGCTTTCCTCTCGGTCTGGGCCGGCCATACCATCGATGCTGTCCTCATCATCGTCATCGTCATCGCCAACGGTATCTTTGGCTTCGTCCAGGACTACCGCGCCGAACAGAGCCTCGAAGCGCTTCGGGAATTGACTGCTCCGAGGGCGACCGTCCGGCGGGATGGGATGACGGCAGAGATCGACGCGACCGAACTCGTCCCCGGTGACGTTGTTGAACTAGAAAGTGGAGACGTCGTGCCTGCCGATGGGCGACTCCTCGAAGAGACGGATCTTGAGGTCGACGAGGCCGCTCTCACGGGCGAGAGTGTGCCCGTTTCGAAGTCCACGGAACCGGTCGATCCCAATGCACCGCTTGCGGAGCACACCAGTATGGTGTACAAGGGAACGAACGTCACCCGCGGGAGGGGTGTCGCAGTCTTGTCCACAACCGGAATGGACACTGAGGTCGGCGCGATTGCCCGGGAACTGGCAGCCACCGAGGAGACGCGAACACCCCTCCAACAGGAATTGGACCAGCTCGGCCGTCGGCTCGGCCTCGGCGTGCTGGTGCTGGCTGCGCTCGTTGTTCCACTGTTGTTGCTTCGCGATACGCCAATAATTCAAGCCGGTCTTACCGCGGTGTCGCTTGCGGTTGCCGCCGTTCCGGAGGGGCTGCCGGCTGTCGTGACGCTGACGCTCGCCCTCGGGGTGCGGACCATGGCGGAGGAAAACGCCCTCGTCCGAAGACTACCGGCCGTTGAGGCGCTAGGTGCCGTCGACGTTATCTGCACAGACAAGACGGGGACGCTCACCGAGGGGCGGATGACCGTCAGCAAAGTATGGGTGAACGACACCGTTGTCGCTCTCGACGAGACCGAGGATGTATTACTGGACGAGCGGGTAGAGCTGCTGTTACAGGCAGGCGCGCTCTGCAACGACGCGACCCGAGACGAGGGCGATCCCACCGAAAAGGCGTTGGTCAAGGCGGCTGAAGATCACGGATTCGATGTCGAGGCGTTACGCGAAAAACAGCCCCGCACTGATGAGATTCCTTTCTCCTCCGAAACAAAGTGGATGGGGACTGTTCACGACAATCAGGGGTATGTGAAGGGGGCACCGGACGTCGTTCTCTCGAAATCTTCGTGCGTACTGACGGCGGACGGAACGGTTGCTCTCACGGCGGAAGCAGCCGACTGCGTTCGAGAACAGGTTCGGACGTTCGCCGACGACGCGCTCCGCGTGCTGGCCATCGCATACGCGGAAGATCCGGCTGATATCGAGAGCGACCTCGTGTTCGTCGGACTGGTCGGTTTGATCGATCCGCCGCGGGAGGAAGTTGCTGACGCCCTCGCGGCGACCGCGCGCGCCGGCATCGACGTGAAAATGGTAACCGGTGACAACGTTCGAACTGCCGCCGCTATCGCATCGTCGCTCGGGATGGGCCGGGAGGTGATGAAGGGACGTGAGATCGAAGCGATGGATGACGGCACGCTCTGCGAACGTGTTGAAGCGGTCGACGTGTTTGCCCGCACGTCTCCCGAACACAAGGTGCGCATTCTACGTGCGCTCCAGGCGAACGGGCACGTCGTCGCGATGACGGGCGACGGCGTCAACGACGCACCGGCGTTGAAGAACGCCGACATCGGCGTCGCGATGGGCGTGCGCGGAACTGACGTGGCCAAACATGCGAGCGACGTGGTACTACTCAACGACAACTACGCGACCATCGAGCGAGCTGTCGAGCGCGGGCGAGCGATCTTTGACAACGTCTGGAAGTTCGTCGCCTACCTGCTCAGTGCGAATATCGCTGAAGTCGCAATCGTGTTTCTCGCGTCACTCTTTGGCTACCTCGTGTTACCAGCTGTCCAGTTGTTATGGATCAATCTGCTCACCGACGGATTACCGGCGTTGGCACTGGGTGCAGATCCACAGAGCGGCGACATAATGGAGCGACCGCCGCGTGATCAAGACCGAGGTATCGTCGATCGCCGAATGCTCGGGCTCGTCGGGGGAACCGGTACAGTATCGACGGTAGTCATGCTCGGGTTGATGTTCTACACCCTTGATGGGGCGGTCGCCATCACGCCGTACGCGATGACGATGGTGTTCACGGGATTTGTCGCCCTCGAGTTCGAGAAGTTGTACGTCATCCGTTGGCTCCGAGAAACGCCGACGTTCTCAAATCCTTGGCTCGCACTCGCGGTCGGGGTATCGTTGGTGCTGCAGTTGGCCGTCCTGTATACCCCGCTCAATCAGTACTTAGGAACGGTTCCGCTGGAACTCGCTGACTGGATACTTATCGGTACTGTACTTGTCGCCGCGCTTCCCGGATACTTCGTCGTCGTCACCGCGATTAGACAGTATCTCCCTCTGACGTCGACCAACTGTGAATCACCTGATTAGCTGATTGAAAGCGGTAAGCACCCTTCCTCAAGGAGCCGCCGAAGGCGGCGAGTAGGCAGGGGTAGTTCACAGGATCTCTCGATGCATGGTTCGTATATCGACGGGCAGATTCCGACACGCGATTTTTAGGGTGAACCCCCCTTTATTGAGACATGGCTACAGTCCGCCGGCTCGTAATCGATGTATTGAAACCACATGACCCGCCTCTGCTGGAATTCACAGACCAGGTCGCGGAAACAGAGAGTGTCGAGGGAGTGACGTCGTCTCTCATCGAACTGGACCAGGAGGTCCAGAATATCAAGCTCACATTCGAGGGGGAAGACATCGATTTCGCGGCGATCGAAGAGACGATCGAAAACCTCGGTGGGTCGGTCCACTCCGTGGATCAAGTTGCCTGTGGTGAATATGTCGTTACGGATCGGCGCACGTTACAGGATGCCTGACTACCAGTGACGTCGATTCGACAGCTCCTGAGGCGTCTCCTTGGGAAAGAGGATGTCCTCGCGATCTCACGTCGCTACTTCATCTCGAACGGGTTCGACGGCACGCTCACGAGTATCGGGATCATTGTCGGCGCCGTCCTTTCGGGAGTACCCGACGGGCTCACCGTCATCAAGATCGGGCTGGGTGCGGCGGTCGGTCTCGGGACATCCGCAGTCTGGAGCGTCTGGGAGATTGAGCGTGCCGAAACCCGAGCTGAAATCAAACGTATCGAACGAGCGATGCTCACGGACCTCGACGATACCCGCATTCAACGGGAACAGAGTGGTGCCCGCCTCATGCACGCCATAGCGAGCGGGTCAGGACCACTTATCGGGATTCTCATCCCGTTAAGCCCGTTCGTTGTCGAGGGGGCCGTTCTCACGATGCAAGAGGCCGCGCTCGTCGCGGTCGGGTTAGGAATTAGCGTGTTAGGCGTATTTGGGGCGTACATGGGCTCGATTTCGGGACAGCGCTGGTACGTTGCCGCCGCTCGGATGGGACTCGCCGGACTGGTCGTTGCAGTCATCAATTTCTTTCTTCCGGGGTAAGAAACCTCAGTCCACCTGCTTTACCCAATCGTCCCTTCCAAACGGGCACCTGCTGTTTTATTCACGCTCCTACTATAGTACCACATGATCTCACGAATTCTCGTCCCAATGGATAGTTCAGAAATGGCCCACGAAGCACTTGAATACGCTCTTGAGAACCATCCTGACGCGGAGATCACTGTCTTGCACGTTGTGGGTGAACCGTCGCCCATGTGGGGTGAAGCAACGGGGCTTGCGCTCGAGGATGATCTTGAACAGGCGGCAGAGGACCTCGCAGAATCGGTATTCACTTCCGCCCGAGAACTTGCAGCAGAGTACGATGTCGAGATCGATACTGAGGTTCGCCTCGGGATGCCAGTCCGAGCGATTCTGAACAGAGTCGACGACTTCGACCTGATCGTAATCGGGAGCCACGGCGGATCGGTGGCCGATCGACTGTTCGTCGGCAATGTTGCACAGAAAGTCTTCCGTCGGTCGCCCGTCCCTGTAGTAGTCGTTCGGTAGATAACTCCGTTACTGACTACCTGAACTGTGTCTCTTTCCCGCCTTATGCTCGCTTACCCAGTTACTCGAACGAGACGAATCCTGCGTTTTTTCGCCGACGAATGGCTGGATGGGTGCCGTACTCGGCATCGATTCGTGAACCGCCTGTAACCCCCTCGGCGGACCCATGGGAGGCCGCCCGGGGTTACCGGAACTGTTCATTGCGATTATTGGCGGTGCTCTATACGGTGTGATCGGCGGAGCAATCACGGCAGTCATTTATAACGCTGTAGCAGGGGTAGCGGGTGGCATCGAACTCCAAGTATCGTGTTGCTACAGGCATCAAGCTTCGACTAGTACCTTGACTAGATCTCTATACGTCTTGGTACTCTTAGAATCCAACTCGATCAAAGTGTATGTATTCTAATAGCACTGGTCTGCTAAGAGCTCTTATCAATATGGAGTCGATTCATCTACTCGATGGGGAATAAACTGACCATCCGTACTTTTGAACCCTCGGACGTTTCCCGAATCCTCGACCTACACGAGAACGCGATGCGCGATATCGGGGCGTACGTTGAAGGCGTGCCCGAAGAAGATTTGAACGCCATTGAGAGTACATATCTACAGAACGGCGCATTTCTCATTGGAGAATACGACGGGGAGATCGTGGCGATGGGCGGAATAAGACCGGTTGAAGGCCATCTCACAGAGATGCTGGAAGAATTTGACGAACAAACAGCAGAACTCAAACGACTACGCGTAGATCCATCGGTGCAGGGGAAGGGGTTCGGCCAAAAGATTCTGAACGAACTCGAACAGTGTGCTCAAAAACGGGGATTCTCAGAGATTGCTCTCGATACTACGAATAAGCAACCCCGTGCTCGCCAATTATTCGAAAGTAGTGGATACGAATTGGAGATCAAGACGGATGTCGAAGCATTTTCCGAACCAATGACCGTATTCGTTTACGAAAAACTCCGCTAATGGGGTAGGAGATAGAACTCACAGTGATAATGGGGAGTAAACGAAAGACCACAAGATGGGCTGGGACTAGATGGTATTCATAACCAACTAATGGCGGGCTGAACTGAAATGGCTCGACTAGATTTCTTACCTGAAGCGAGAGATATCACTACGAAAGAGTTGGTGTCTACCTTCCAGACACTGGCAAACCAAACACGTGTTGAAGCGCTCTGGGCAATCTGGGCCACAGAAAAGGATGTAGTGCCGTTTTCCGAAATCATGGACGGCGTATCCGCGAGGGATAGCGGAAATATAAACTACCACCTTGATCGCCTTGAGGGGGAGCTCATCACGCATACCCCAGATAGGGGGTATTCCCTCCAACCACCAGCATACTTCATAATAAACATCGCAATGTGTGCAACTTCTTCAGGTTTGCCGAATCGGCCCACAGGAGTTACGTCCTCCCCGAACGGGGGTCACGTAGCATATCAGTGTCAATAGCCCCAGGCGAAATCGCGTTCACCGTAATTCCATGTTTGGCTGCTGATTGGGCATAGAAGCGGGTCAGCCCAATGAGACCTGCTTTTGACGCTGCATTGTGTGGACCTACATATCCCCCATTTCGGGCTGAAATAGACGAAATATTCAGGATACGCCCCATCCTTTGTCCTTCATTTCTGGTATACACGCCTCAATCGGAAACCTGTCCTCTTGCTAGAGTCATGAATTCTTCACTGCTGATGCTCCGGATGCCGAGGTAATTGAAGAGGTGGGCATGGGGCATCCATGATTTCCCGGTATCATAGACAGTGGTGTCGAGTCCGTTCTTTCGGTGAACAGTGCTGCACTGAGTCATGCTGGGCCTCCGCCGACCACGATTACGTCACTCATTCGATCATCCACTGCCACTGATTTGAACTTAGTTCTCTCCGAAACTGCAGTTTAGTAGAATATTTATTAGCTCTGAACGCCCACCACATTGACCAAGCGAATTAATATAAAATTATCAACCAAAAAGGATTATAGCGGGGATACTTCCGTTCTGGGCGACTCTCCATTTTTGATGACTGCGATCGTAGCAATAGACGGAGGACAGGAGATGACGTATTACCACCAGAACGCTTCCGCCCACCACATCAAGGTTACCGGCGCAGAGACCTCCACGGAAGTGCTACCAAACGATGACCAGTTCCGACTGCTTTCCGAGCTACGTAACTAATCATGCTATCAGGATTGATCGCCGCAAATTAAACTGAACGATGAACCACTCATTCAACGACATAGATCGCACACACAATGTCACTACAACCGTCTGAAACCGAGCAGGTAGAATCACTCCTGACTGATTGGCTGCGTCGACACAATATACCTGGAGCCAGTATCACCATTTTTGATTCCGACTCGGAGCAATACGCAAACGGGGTTGGTGTGAGAAACCTAGAAACCACAAAACCCGCCACCCCAGATACGTTGTACGCGATGGGGTCTGTGACAAAGCCCATCACCGCCCTAGCCGTATTCCAATTGGTGGAGAACGGGGAACTGTCGCTCTCCGACGCAGTCAATGAGTATGTCGAACATTTCTCCAACGTGTCTGGGCCCGCAATCACGATTGGTGAATTACTCTCTCATACATCTGGGATGCCAACAACTGGTCCCGACCGCGCTCTCATCAATCAAGCAACCAAAGGAGTGCCTGCTGGGGTCGCTACTGAAGAGGACAGAGTCCGCTATCTTGAGCAAGCAAGCGAATACCGGGTCTCCGACGAAGAGCGATTTTTCTACAATAATACGGGCTATAATGTCATCGGGAGAGTGATAGAGGAAGTTGCCGGTCGTTCCTTTTCAACGTATGTTGATGAGGAGATCTTCCGACCGCTGAATATGGAGCGGGCCACGTTCAACGAGGACACATTCAGTGACGCCGATGAAAAAGCGCTTGGCTATCAGATAACAGAAAGTGGGGCCACCCCGGCACCACTGCCGTTCGAGGAACTCCTGATTCCATCCACTGGATTGATCGCATCTACACGTGATATCGCCCGGTTTATGCAGGAGATGATACGTGGAGGAGGTGATGTTTTCGAGGGTGCCACTCCAGAATTGGTAGATCAGATGCAGGCAGAACAAGCGATCAAACAGACGTTCCTAGATGGCACTAAACGTAGGTATGGACATGGTTGGATGCGTCAGTCACTCGGTGGGGATGAGGTTGTCGGACACGGGGGTGGAATCAGTGGCTCTACAGCCTTCGCGGGATATCTGACTGAAGCCGAGGTTGGCCTCGCAATTGCATGTAATGCTTCGCCAGAAACCCACCCAACGGATATTGGGTTAGCTATTCTGGCATTGCTATCCGGGTACTCTCGGACGAAAGTCCCTATATTTGCACTTCGAGAGAAATGCCAGGCTGTGACTGGACGTTACGAATCCTTCCAAAATAGATTTACTACGATTGTTGACCTTGCGGACGGCGGAATCTCTCTCCACACGCCTGAACAAAGTAAAGAAGAGGGCATCCGAGCATTCCCGCACCATCTTGATCCGGGGGAATTCAGCTTCTATACAGTCACGAATGATGGGTCGAAAAGAGACATCGAATTTGATCTCGATTCCGACCCGGCGAACATGTACTTCAGACGGGGCCGTTTGAAACGAGTTGTCCGCTAGTGGGAAAATATTCAAACCACTCAAAAGGCGTGTGTAAAATGTTAGATTACCGGGGGTTTCACCGTGGGATTGGCTGTCCGTCTATTGAATCACGGGCTGCGTAGGGGTCGTCATTTAGAATGGCCAGTGTGAGTCTGAGCGTAGTGTGACCTCCAGAGTGATTCTCTAAGCAACCTCGTGCCAAGAAGATTATTCCGCTGTACGACAGTCTTCGATATCTGTGATCAGGGCTTCAGCTTGTGCTTCTGCCGTTTCGGAGTTCCCCTCCGGGGTATCCGTTTTTCCATCCGAATCGAGGTTGGGAGTACCTGCTCCCAGTTCTCCTCGGCGTAGCTGTCATCGGGTGCTGACTCGAAGAATTGAACGAGTGAATCGAAGGACTCGAGCCGGAACCTTAGCTCACTGGCTCGGCGTGGGTGGACGAGGCGCCGCGACGGAGTACCAGCTGGACTCCACTGGAGAACACACGATTCACCGCCAGAAAGTATCCCATCGGCTGTTTGGCGCTAGTGTTCGAACAGCGTTGCGTCAATCTGCGAGCGTGCACGCTGCAGTGTAGCGAGAGGATCTGCACCCGGTGTGGCTGCTGTCCCGTTAACGTCGTCGACAGCCTCAAAAAGCCGATGGAGGCGAGCGTCGATGTCTCGAAGCGTCGTAAGGGCGCGGGTTTGTGTGTCTGTCATGCGGTGTTCTCCGATTCTGGCTTGTAGCAGGCCGTCTTGCGTCGGCGGATATACTCGGCGACGGTTCAGTTGCGTCCGTCGAGGTCACAGTCTTGGATCGGCCATCATAGTCAACCGCACCGACCTCATCGAGAGTCTCGAGATGCCGTTGGGTCAACGCCATATAGACTGATGTCCGTTCATCACTCCCGACCGTGCTGGGGTCGATCGTGTTTTCGATGCCCGCGATTTCGACCGCAAGATCGTCAGCAGTGATATCTCCGGAGGAGCGTGACAAGGACAACACGACGCGCCGACGGCGACTATTCCCAATCGCATTGAACACGGCATCGGAATCCATTGGGATCACGAGTGACGACGTGTCGTCGTTTGGAGCAGTCATTCAGCTCGCCTCCGTCGTAGGTGTTGTTGTCCGACGCGACTGTCACGTTCTTGAGGATGTGCTCTCGTTGATTAGGTACCCGTTGTGGCTTTCCTGCCGCCACGTGTACGACTCCGGGGATGCTTCAATAGACTGGCAAACTGTGCTATCGACATCGGCGCTACTGGTCGGTTCGTCGTGCTGGTGTGCGAGTTATACGACTTGGTGTGTCCGTGGATCGGTTTCCGGAGTGGCACTCTGAGAAACAAAGTTATCACTCCTGACCCCGGGAGTATGGCTTGCTATAATTTGGTTTACAGGACGATCCCTCCGGCGTCCCAGCGCCGGGGGTTCCTCTGGAACCGTGCTATTCTGGTGTAGGAGCGATTGTGGTTTTTTTGGACGTGGAGCGGTGAGAGAGGTGCCGACGTGGTACTATTGAAATCAACGGATCGCGGTGAGACCTTTGAGGAACGGTCGTATCATGGTGGGCCGACTTAGGTCATCCTCGCGTGGTCTGCCGCCGACGGGGATATGATAGCGGGGACGAACGAGGGCCGACTTGTCAGCCACGACGAGGATGGGCCATGGATTGATACCGGAATGATATCGGCAGGAATTCGCTCGTTGGAAGTCTGCTAAATTGAGTACTGCACTGGAGATCCGTGCAATTGAGTGCGTCTACCTGAATTACGTGTAATGATCGAGCAGCGACCATTCCTCACAGTGAGGGCATTTGTGCTTGGTTACGATTAGGCCCTTTGTAGGGAGATATTCGAAACAGCCCTCACAGGTGTAGTCGCCGCAAGTATCGCACCGATAGCCGTCGATGATTCCACCACCACAGTCGCCGCAACTATCCATCGGGTGACGCGTTTCTCCTGCAGCGTCTTAACCCCCCGGTGTAGAATAAATCTCCTACAGGAGTTGGTGTCCCGTACTTCGTATTGCCGTATCGCCATTCTGCTATTCAGGTGAGAACACGATAGACGATTGTTGTATAGGCCTCAACATATTTATTCACTAGTATATCTCTCGTACAGAAGACATATACGAGAGTAAGCAATATCACAGATTATCGGTCAATCGCACATGACCAACTGACGAATGTCACGGAACACCGTCAACACCACTGTGTCGATCATGCCCGCCGATGCGTTATTCCTCAGTTGGGCGACCGGCATCAACGCATCCGGGCTCTTCCGTGAGGCATTGGACGAGCAGATGGCTTACCGAGATATCGACCGCAACGAACTCTCGACGCTCACCGAGGAGGCGCTCATCGATACTGACCGAGACCTCGATGACCTCCTCGAACAGACCTCCAGCATGGAGGATATAAACGCCCTGCTCGAAGCAGACCCTTCCACCGACTAGCTCCCCAGAAAACGACTATGAGTCAAGCACCCTCTGACCCCGCGAGCGATGCACCGTCAACTGAAACAGCCCCTACTACCGACCAGACCACCGAGTCGACGATCAGCCACCGTCTCAAAACAATCCTCGCCCGAGCGCCCCCGCGGTTTGTCTCCCTCTCGATGGGGCTCGCATTCCTCGTTATCGCTGTTGGCCCGGCCGCCGCACAGAGCCAGGTCGGCGACGTGTACTGTGACACTGGCGTTGCGACAGGGATTGACCTCGTGTTCGGCGCGGTCGCTGGTCTCGGCCTCCCTGCAACCGGTTTCTACACCGGGAAGGCTGGCCTCTCGTACATGCGCGCCGGCGGGAACCCCGAGAAGAAGAACGATGCCAAGGAAAAACTCGTCATGTCCGGCATCGGCTTCGGCATCGTCACCCTCGCACTCATCTCGCCCGAACTCATCGACAAGGTCGGCAGTCAGATGGGCTTTGGCTTCTCGGACTGCGTGAAGCCCTTCTAAGTCCATCTAAGGTCGCCAGCGAACTGTCCCCGCGCCCCTCGCCCGGAATAGAATGCACTCCCCCCGTCCGATGGCTGCCGTGCTTGCCCTCTTTCTCGTGAGCAGCAGCGCTATAGTTGTCGTCGCGGGAGGCATGCCTCCCGATTCAGGATCTACTGTTCCTGACGATGGACCGGACTACGGCGTGAATAACAGTACGTTTCAGCGTCTCTGGTCCGAGGATGCCGACAACGGCAATCTCTCAGCCGACGATTTCGACGGTGCAAATGTTTCATCGCGCGCCGAATTCGCACACCGACTTGCCCGGTCGACGGACATCCCGTCCGATCAGCCACCACAGGCTGCTGGGGACTGGAACAATGGAGATTTCGGTGATTACAGTTCTGGTGACCGAGATTCGTCTATTCATCCTGAAAGTGCATCCCTCGAAGACGGTGTGTACATCAAGGATGCGTATGTCAGTATCTTCGCCACCCAACCGTCGACGATCCTCCACCAAGGGAACGAGACGACGCACTACGTTGCTCCAGACGGCCAGGTCCGCGCACTCAGTGACTACCGCGTTGCTGTTCCCCAGGGTGATCAGAACGGGTCACAGCGTGATTACTGGTCGATCGACCGAACGAGTATCGAATCTGTTGAACTCTCCGCTGATGGGCGAACCATCGACACTGGGAGCGGCCATCAGGCAACGCTTCAATATACCGACCTCTCGGGATCACCGCAGCTGACCGTCGAGGCCAATATTACGGTACAACTCCGTCATGTCACACTGGATTGTCCAGACTGGAACTCCTCGATATCCAGTTGTGACGGGGATTGGACTCGTGACATCGAAACCCTCGAAGCGTCGAAAACGGTGTCGACGTCACAGACCGTCGTTGTCAACCAACTTTCCGACATTTCTGGAAACCGCGTCCAGTTTGAGGCTTACGAAGACCGGGTCGGCGCAGTCGTCCATCCGAACACCGAGTGGTCGACGATTACGGTCAACGGCAATGTTCGAGCCCGGAGCAACTGGTGGTTCTACACGGCCGGAAGGTCCGGCTGGCAGACGATGGTTACGAGCACTGCGACTAATACGTCACAGGCTGAGTCGTCGGTACGTCCCGTTCAGGTTCATGCGTTCCCGAGTCAGCAAGCGCCGTACGTACCGACTGAACCGACCGACGACGGAAAGCGCCCACTTGCCATCAAGGAAACGTGGGGGACAGAGCTGGCAGGGCCGTCGCTGCCGGTGAACATCGATCTCGAGTCTGCTGACCCATACGTGAACGCAGATTCGATAGCTGTTAGTTCCACAACCCTCGACGAGAGCGCCTTCCGAAAGGTCACAGTACAAGGCATCGTCCGCGGGCAATCACGAACAGTCTCCCTCTCGGAGCAACAGACTGTCCGCGAGACGACGCTCACTCTCACGGTTACCAACGCCAACGCGACACACGCGGTCGTCCGTGCGACGGTCGCGGAAACAGCGACCGGCACGGCTGTGACCAACGGTCGCGTGACGGTCCGCAACCAGTCTGCGGCGCTGAACAGCAGTGGGATGGCCACCCTCACACTCTCGAATCCAGGGGCGCTCGTACGAGGGCAGTACCAGCCATCCGAGTGGTGGCGGACGGACCGACCCTACGCAATGGCAACGGATGTTGCAAAGATGCCAGGGAACTATCCCGATTTCCAGACGCTCATCCAGCTCGTCGTCGTGACAATTCTCTGGTTCATTCCGCTCGCAGTCCTGATCTTCGGCTTCGACTACATGTCCGATGGCGCACTACTCGGTCTCTCAAATTGAACATGAACGACACTACAGACGCATCCAGTCACGATAGGCGTATTGGCCGTCGAATGGTTCTCAGTGGGCTCACCGGAACACTCGTCGCCCTCGCCGGTTGTACAGACAACTCTGATACTGACAGCGACACCCCCACAAACAGTACTGATACGGCAACTGAGCCGCCTGTAGCACAGTCAGATACGTTCGCCGGTGTTAGAGTTGACGCCGGCCAGCTCGTCGTCACACTTGCTCGTGATATGTCCGCCAGGTGGGTACATCGCTTTGGACCAGACGGGAATCTTGCAGAGAAGGCGAAGGTAGCACTGGACGGCCGGGAAGCGCAATTCGATCTTGTCGGGCAGAACGTCGACGGCTATACACCTGGAGAGCATCGTCTCGCCGCCGTTAAGAACGACGAACCAGTCGGCGGTATGACGGTCGACCTTGAACCTGAAGTGTCACTCACCAGCTTCCATTGGGCGAAAAACCACCCGTACATGGGGTGGGATAAGTCAGCGAATAACTGGGAGACACACGCCGCATTCCATCTGGAAAACAGAGGGAGCGGACCTGCAATGCTCACCGCACTCGGTGGCGGAACGCGCCGTTCGTCCTTCGCACTGATGAGGACGAACAGACATTCGATCATCCGAAGGTACTCCCACCAAATAAAACGACGACAATCTATGCGATACCGCCGGTCTACGAGACCAGCGGTGGTCTCGTCGGTGCGTCTTCCGTTGAATGCGAGAAGATCGACACGAAAACGCTGCACCTGACCGCTACCGTCGAACCGGGGGCTAACTCATCGTTCTCACAGATGATCGAGTACGGTGGCGAGGAGGGCGCTTGTGAACTCACCATCGTCGATAGCGAAACCACCGACTCTTCACAAACTGCAGGCAAGGAGAGTGAGTCCTGAAGATGGGTTGGCTAGAAAAGCAGGTTGAGAACGCCATCAACGATGTCCTCACCCGGATAAAGGAGGGGCTGATTGGATTAGCAGAAGACATCTTCCAAGCTCTCTTAGAGCCGATTGTCGGTGTTCCGGCTCCGGAATCCGACTCCCAGTACATCGTTGTTGGAACGCCATCGAACGATCCGTGGCAGTCCATCTACCAGGATTTCTATCTCCCGTATATCCTGCCACTGACGGTCATGCTGTTAGTTATCGCCCTCGCATTTGTCGGACTTCGAGCGGGGTCAATTAGCGAGTATCGGCGGAAGCGACTCCTCCGTCGTATTGGCATCGTGTTCATGGGATCGTTCGTCTGGTTCCCGCTCATCTCGATTCCCCTCCAGTTCGTGAACGCGATTGGGATGACGCTCGCACCCATCGGAGAGATGTCCGCTGGGTTGGGTGGATTGGCGAAAGCGGGACTCGGAGGGCTGATCGCGGCACTGGTGATGGTGTTCGTAGAGAACATCCTCCTACTCGCAGCCGCGTTCGTCTATGGCCTCCGATGGCTAGGTGTGATCGTATTGACGCCGTTGATGCCGTTACTCGGCGTGTTGTGGGCTGTTGATGTCTGGCCACTCAATTCGATGTCGAACATCGCCCGGCGTGGAGCGAGTATCTATCCAGGGCTCATCATCGCCGGAATTCCAGCGGCAGTTCTGTTCCGACTTGGATGGCAGACCGACCCAGCTAGCGGATTGAGTGCGCTGTTCGCGTTGGTTCTCGGTCTCTCGCTCATCCCTGCAGCCTGCATTGCAAGTATTCTAACCATCTACTGGAGCGCACCCACACTACAGCGGGTAGCAAGTTCAGGCGCAGGTGCAACCGCGAAGGGCGCACCGAAAGCGAAGAACACCGCAAAGCGAGGCACTGGGAAAGCCGCACGCGGTGCCCGGAACGTCCATCGAGGATACGCCCAGAATAAAGCTGGCCCGGTGACAAAGAGCGGGCAGACCCAGCTCGGTAGCGGCGATTCAAAAGCCTACAAACTCGGCTCGTCTGCGCAGTCAACGAAAGACCATGCAGGCCGCTACAACAACCTCCGGAAGTCGAGTACCGGTCGAATGCGCGACAAAGCGAAAAAAGACGCGAGTCAGGCCACACAGGCCGCGAAAGCCCGGTCGAAGCAGGCGTTCAGGAACACGAAAAGCAAGGTTTCGCGGTGGTGACGATTCATGAGTACGAACACTGACGATCACGAGTATAGTGCCCGACGAATTCACCAGTCCCTGGGCGGGACGACCGCGTTCTTCCAGGGGTACACCATCGGCGAGATCATGCTGTTTGTCGGCGTCGCGTTCATCACCCTCGTCGGCGCAGCACTGGTTCCAGCCACCTTCACGATTCCCGTTCTCGGGTTCGGCCTCATGCTCGGCCTCGTCCTCGGGATACTTCACAAAGTAAAACCCTCCTACCTGTGGCTCACCGAGTGGCTCGCGGCCCGTCTCGGCTGGGCGGTCAAGAACAAGGAGTACACCCACGGCGAGGACAACAGCGAAGTTCGGTACCTAACCCGCGTTGGTCAGGTATTCCCGCACGCTATCGAGCGCTCCGATGGCGCGCTCGTCGGTGCGATGAAAGTCGAACCCGCGAACATGGCGCTCGAAGACGAGGAGGCGTGGGCGAAAGCCGTCCAATCGCTCTCCGAGTTTGTCAATGCGACCATCGACTTCCCCGTGAAGTTCTATCTCACTAGCCGGGAGGTCGACCAGGACGACGTCGTCCGCGACCACCAGCGTCGTCTTGGCGACGCCGACGTCCGGTCGCGGCCCGTTCTCAAACGACTGCTCGAAGAGTACATTACGAACAACACCGACTCGAATGGTGATATCGACTCCGAGACTACGACCATCCGCGAATACTACATCATCACCGCCGTTCGCGATGCCGACGTCGAACAGCTCGACGAAACCAATGATAGCGTCCTCGCCTACCTCGCTAATATCCCTATGCTTGGACACGTATTCGGGCGGTTCCAGTCTGACGGCCTCTCTGAAGCCGAGCGTGATCGTCTCAAAGAGGACAAGCTGGAATCCCGGCTCGGTCAGATCCGCCGGGGTGGGTCGTCGCTCTACCGCTGTTCGGTCAGTCCGGTGGACGCCTACGACCTCACTCGTGTGACCAAAGAATACTGGACGGGGCGCACTGAGGAGTACGGCGATATCACTGACGCGATCGGCACGTTCCCGGTCGTTGCACACGGTATCAGCGACGACGTGCCGTCGACGCCAGACCCAGACGACGTCGTCGATTCGATGGACGATGGCCAGTACAGCAGGCGTGGCGCTTCGACCGACGGTTACGATCAGAGCGACGAGTGGGATGTCTCCGTCGATGACCTTGACAGTGAAGATAGTGAGGCCGCAGAAACGGACGACAAGACGGACGTCGACTATGAGGACCGCCTCGATGATACGTCGACGTTGCATCAGTCGGTTATTGCGCCGTCGACGGTCGACTGGGAGACGACCTACGCCGTCATCAACGACGAAACGTACGTCCGGATGTTCTGGATCGAGCAGTTCCCGGAGGAACCTGCCGACGGGATGCTCGAGCGATTGTTGCTGGAGACCGAACTGCAGACGGACATCAGCATCCATCTCGATCCATTCGACAACCAGTCGGCCGAGGACATGATGGCCGACTGGATTTCGGATTTGAAGGTCAACCAGCACGACTCGAATAGCCTCAAAGCTGAGGACCTCCAGGAGGACATCGACCGTGGGAAGTTCATGCGGTCGCTTGTCCGGGCGAATAAGGCGTCATTCTACCGTGGAGGCGTCTTCATCCGACTCTCTGCCGAGAGCAAGCAGAAACTCGACAACCAGTCGACGCGTCTGCGCTCGATTGTCAAAGACGCGCCCGCGAACTGTACGCTCAAAGTAGCGAACCGCTGGCAGGAGAAGGGGCTTGCGACAGTCTCACCCCTCGGTCGGAATGAGCTTGGTCGCGACCGGATGTCGACGCTGACGAACCAGGCGGTCGGCGCGATGTTCCCCTTCAGTTCGAACTACATGATGATGGACGACGGCGTCGAATACGGCTACCACGGACACAACGGCTCACCTGTCCAGATCAATCCCTGGGAGCTCGAAACCGGCCACAGCGAACTCGTCGTCGGAATGCCCGGTGCGGGGAAGACGTTCGGCGATATCATGCGCCACTTGCGGATGATGAAGCGCCAGCAAGAGACGATGCTCGTCATGATCGACCCTGTCGGTGGGTTCAAAGGCATCGCCGACGCGCTGAACGCGAAGACGATCTCTGTCGGGGGCGACACACAGCTGAATCCCCTGGAGATCCGTGAGACGCCCCAGGAGGTGCTCGATTCCGAGGACGGTATCTCACCGTTGTCCGCGAAGAAGGACGAGGTGTACGCAGTCCTTGAGAATTTCCTGACCGCTCGCGATATCAATCTCGGAACCGAAACGGGCGTGCTCTCGTACGTCATCGACGAAGCATATCGACAGACAGGAGTCGTCGAGGACGACGTCAGCACTCATACCCCCGAGAATTCGCCGACGATGACGGACATCCATCGGATTCTCGCAGATATTGCCGACCATCCGGACGAACACAACATCGCAGCGTCCGAATCTGCCCGCGAGCGCGCCGCACAGTACGCCGACGAACTCGCCATTGCATTCCAGCCGTTCCGTGAGGGTGGCGCGTACGCGAATCTCTCAGAGCGGTCGGAGATCGATATCCTCGAAGGCGACAATAAGGTCGTTTACATCGACCTCGGGCAGATTGAGGGAAGTGCGTCTGGGATCGACCGCCAGACGTTCCTGATGCAACTACTCCTGTCGACGGTCTACCAGCAGGCAAAGAAGACCGATCGAAATGTCGAACTCGCCATCGACGAGGCGCACTACCTGTTCGAAGACCAGGCGAATCTCGATTTCCTCGAAACGGCGTTCCGGCACCAGCGCCACGCCGGCCTTCGAATGGTGCTGCTGTCCCAGACTGCCCAGGAGTTCTACGAGACCGACCAGGCCGAGAAGATTCTCGGTATGTGCCCTATCAAAGTCTTCCACAAACTGCCTGATTTGGATGACGAGACAGCCGACAAAATCGGGCTCACGCGCGAGCAGCGCCAGTACATCCGTGGGGCCGACGCAGGCAAGGAGGACCTTGGCTACAGTCAGGCGCTCGTCCGCGTTGAAGAACACGGGACGTACCCGCTGCACGTCGTCGCTGACGAGTTCGAGAAGCGCGTTATCGACTACGAGCCCGACGATCGCGAGTTCATCCAGCAGACGATTAGTGCCGAACCCGAGGATCTCGTCGACTTCGAGGGATTCGTGGAGAACGAGGCGCGACTGAACGCGCTTACCAACCGCTACGACCTCTGCGAGGACGAGGCCACGCGCATTCTCGATGAGGGGTTCACCGAAGACGAGATCGTCGAAGCGGTCGTCGCGAACGCACAGCGGAACGGTACGGTAGAGACGTCCGCCCTCGCTGACGGCGGAGACGACGCTGTCCAGTCCAATGAGGAGGGTACCGACGATGTTTAGTCAACTCCTGGGTGGCAACCCGCAGTACGACGCAACACAACTTGAGTTCGAAGAGCCGTTCGTCCAGCACCCGGAGAGTGCGCCGGGTATCTTGCTCAGGATTCGCCCGTTCAAAGAGAATCAGGGAGTCGTCGACGGCGCCGGTCTCCTACAGTCCGTTCACGACGTGACGACGAACTTCCGGGGGAAGAACACGAGTGACCATCATTCGTTTGAGGTTTGGTTCGACGAGGGGAAGATCAAGTTCTACATGCACGCTGCGACCGAGGCGGCCGCCGACAAGTTTCGCCGGCGCGTTGGGAACAACTACGCAAACAGCGAGGTCTTCCCCGTCGAAGGTGGGGCTGCCTTCCCCGTCATCGAGCCCGACGAGTACGTCGCTGGTGCGTGGCTAGAGATGGAGAAGCTCCCCTATTACCCGATTCGCCACCACAACAGCGAGGAGTGGGAGACGGATCCATATGGCGAGATCACGAGCGAGATGCTCTCGCTCGACGATAGCAAGGTCATTACGCAGGTCATCTTTCGACCGGCCAAGCAGTCCTGGACCGGTGGCGACCGGTTCAAGCACAACAGCGTCGACGACCTCGCCCACGCGCTCCGCCAGGGAACGTCGGTCGGCTGGCTCAATCCCCGCACGCGGCCAGCAAGCGAGAAGGACAAGCAAGCCGCCAAAACTATCGAGCAGCAGCGCGGTCAACAGGCGTTCCACGTCAACATCCGTGTCGTCGCAATCTCGGCGGACAAGGACGAAGCCGAGGCTCGGGCCCGTGGCGTCGCCGGGATGTTCAGAAAGTACTACAACGCGATCACCGAGCAGGGTCTCGACGATACGCCGGTGTGGCATCGGAAGGACGGCAAGCGTGCGAGTCAACTCCGCAAGCATATCACCCGGATGGCTGACCGCGAGTGGACTGACCGGCGGATGATCATGACTGTCGACGAACTCGCCGGCGTCGCACACATCCCGAACAACGAGATCGAGACGCCGAACATCGACTGGCGCTACACGCAACGCGGTGACCGCGTGCCCGCCGACGCAGGCCAATACGAACCGCCCACCGACAGCGGAGATGCCAACGAACACAATGCTGACAACAGAGGACATAATGGTGTTTGACCGATTCTTCGATCGTGGCGACTCCGAGGAGTCACCTCCACTGTCCGAGAAGCCCACAGAAGACGAGGAAGTAGATTCCACTTCGCAGACCAGCGGAGACGAGCGTTCAACGTCCGATTCACCACCGGCTTCCCAGACCCGACTCGGCGAAACGTACGATATCAGTGAGCGAGACACGGCCTACGTTGGTGGGAAGTCCGTCATCACCGAAACAGCAGGTGAGGGCACTGTCGCAGGGTCGCACGTCCGAGAGATGTTCGAATCAGGAGTTGATACCTCGCCCGCCCCACTCTGGATCGGCTACGACGAGGACGCGCAACGAGGCTTTCGTGAAGCACCGCTCCGCTTCGAGTCGCTCTTCCGTCACATCTGGATTACGGGCACCACCGGCTACGGAAAAACCACCGAGCTCCTGAATATGATGGTGCAGTGGGCGTATTCAGGCTACGGCTTCGTATACTTCGACCCGAAAGGTCGCGACTCCCGTGAACTCCTGCGGAAACTCCCCGAAGACCGTCTGGACGACGTCGTCTGGATCGAGCCCGGCTCATCCGAACACGATAAGACGGTCGGGCTGAACTTCCTCGAGGTTCCCGACTGCAATACCGAGGAGGAACGCGAAAACGAGATCGAGAATCGCATTGAGAATCTGAAGGCGATCTTCGATACGGACGAGTACTGGGGGATCAACATGGAGTCAATCACGGAGTCGATGGGCCGGGCGATGATGCAGTCCGAGAAATCGTTCTCGGTGATCGATATGTACTTCACGCTGTTGAACGCCGAACGGCGCGAAGAGTTCGCCCTCGACGTCGACGATCCGTATGTGCGCGAATTCTGTCTCGAAATCGCACGGATGGACGACGAGACAGTCCGGCCGCTGCTCAAGCGGATCAAATCATGGGTCGAAAACTCGGTCATCCGGCGAATCATCTCCCACCGAGAGAGCACCATCAACTTCCGCGATATCATCGACAACGACCGAATCGTCATCGTCCGCACGCCCGTCGAGAACACGGACATCAAGAAGATGGTCACGCTCGGCGTGATGCGAAACCTCTGGAGCGCAATTCAACAGCGGTCGTACGAATGCGATACCGACCCGGACCCCTACTTCGTCCTCTGTGACGAGTTCGACGACATCGCGAGCGACAATCTCGATATCGAGTCGATGCTCGCCCGCGCCAGATCGATGCGGCTCTCCGTGACGCTCGCCTCCCAGTACCCCTCACAGTTCGACGAGGATACGCTCAAGGCGATGCAGAACAACTGTGACAACCTCATCGCCTTCTCGGTGAACGACGTCGACGACGCCCAGCTCTTGATGAAGCGGTTCCGAGACTACACGGCAGAGGACCTCATTTCGACCGACCAGTATCAGGCCTGGACGAAACTGCCTCTCGACGGTGGTCGGTACTCTGAACCGGTCCTCCTCCGCTCGTTTCCGCCGTATCCACCGCTTCGGTCGGCTGATGCAGTCGACGACATCATCAAGCAGAGTTTAGACCGGTACGGGACCGACCCGCTGACCGACGCTGAGATTATGCAGAACCTCATCTACAGCGATGCCAACGAGGCAGCCAACCCGACGAAGATACTGGATGAAACGATGGCGGAGGCAATTCGTGCAGTGCAAATACGTGAGGATGTGCGGACGGAAAACGGCTGGGTGGACGTCACCGCCGTCGACGAAGAACTCTCGGTACGCCTTGAGAACACCCAGCCTGATATTGACTATGAGTACGAGGACTTGCCGGACGTGCGTGAAGCGTCACGGTTACTCGAAGTCAAACTGGAGAACGACGACATCGTCGCACGTCTCTCCGACGAGGGGGAAACGACGGTACAGCCTGAGACTGGGGCTGTCGGATCGGCAGGCGGAACGATCCACGATGCAGTACTCATGGATACTGAGACGGCGCTCACCGAGCGTGGATTCAGTGTCGATATCCTTGAACAGGACGGGAGCGAGCAGCCCGACGCCACCGCGACCCATCCAGACCACGACGTCGCCTTCAACATCGAGGCCGAGACGACGACACCTGACCGGCCTGCGAAAGTCTTGCAGAACCTCAAACGAGCCCACGAGACCGACCGGATACCGATCTTCGTCGTCCGTCCTGGTGATTCGGACACGAAGTGGGCCAAGCGTATCGAGAACATTCTCTCGCCACCGCTGCAAGAGCGGGCCGACGGCAGCGAGCAGTTCTATAATCGTGACGAGATCGTGATGTTCGGCGGTGGTGCGACGGCTCACGGTGGAGTAACCGCTGTTCGGCCACGCACATCCGATTCAAATCGCACGGTCTGGACGCGAGACGACGGCGAGCGCGTGCTTTCAGACGGCGAGACAGAGTTCGCTCGCGTTCCAGACGAGGGAACGCTCTCCAAAGACAGCGTCCCGGCCTACTACAGCCATGATCGAGAAACCGGCCAGTACACTGTCCACGAACCCGGAGATACCTGCGTCTATGACTCGAAAGACGACTTCGAGGCGGACTGGGTTCCGATCAAACGGCCATTCATCCCTGACATCGATCTACCAGATGCAGACTATTCGCGCGACAGCTACATCGTGCTGATTCTGCCAGCTGACGGTAGCCCGATGATTTTCCAGCATGGAGAGATGTATGGGCTGTCCGAGAACCCCGACCCCCAGGAGATGTGGCCGGACGATTCCACCGGTGATTCGGACCGGGTCGAGGTTTCGATAACCGGACTTGGCGAGGATGCTCCACTAGATGCCGATGCATCTGATTCGCCATCGAAAGACGAGTCGATGGATATCGACCCGGACGGCGACGGTGTTGAAGCGTTTACAGCGATGTACGTTAGACAGGCTGATGGAGCCAAAGTTCCACAGGATGATCTGTTTCAGGCGTACGCCACTTGGACTGAACAGCACGATCTCGACGGGACAACCAAGGGCTGGTTCACCCGGAAGCTGCGGAATGTCGTCAACCTGGATACCGACCGATCCAGAGTGGACGGTGACCGCGTACAGTTTTACATCGGACTTACCCTGACAGAAGAGGGGAAGACACTCCTCGATCACTGAGATTCAACAGAAATATGATATACTGTACTAGTGGTTCTGAGGGTATCCTTGCTCGATGGAATCAGGTCCGTAATTCTCTCCGGGATAGCCCCTCACACACCCAGAATCCAGCATCTGCATCACCTGTCCACGCAGACCGTCCATCCAAGGAATCTCCACAGATACAGCTGTCCACTCAGAATCGCATGACTGGAGCACTGTCCACGCACATTCCCCGGCCAAAACCAACTAGTATACACTGGGTTCCATCCGAAGAGCGATGCAGGGACAAGGAGATCGGCCTGTCTATCGATCATCGGTCGTTGTTTCGAGATTATGACAATGTTTGTTCGGAGGTTTCAATCAGTAGTCCTCGGAGAGATCAACGATGAATTCTGACACCTCAATCGACACAAGAGCGCTGCCAGCTAGCTTGCGAGAACGCGAGCAGTGGGTGTGCTGGAAAGAAGAAGATCGAGATGGGAAACCGACGAAGATACCGGTGACACCAGGGACAGGAGCACTCGCCTCGTCAACGGATCCAGACACCTGGGTCAGCTTTGAGACGGCGCTTGAATACACCGAGACCGGGAATGCTGATGGCGTAGGATTTGTCTTTACCGACGATGGTCCTTTTGTCGGCGTGGATCTCGATGACTGCCGCGATCCCGAGACCGGGGACGTCGACGACGCGGCACTGGACATCATCGAACGACTCGACTCCTATACGGAGGTCTCGCCATCCGGAACCGGCTACCACGTGCTCATCACCGGAGAACTACCGGAGGGCCGGAACCGCCGCGGGAGTTTCGAACTGTACGACACCGCGCGCTTTTTCACCGTCACGGGCGACCACGTCGCCGAGACACCCACTCATGTCGCGCGCCGACAAGACGCGCTCGTGGCGATCCATCGCGAGTACGTCCAAGACACGGATAGCGATGTGAAGGCCGAGTCCGGGCAACGTGGCGCTACTGACGACCAGTCAGCAACGAACGGTGAAGGCGGGGTTGACGTTGACCTCGAGGACAAGGAACTTCTCGAGAAGGCAACGAACGCGTCGAACGGGACGAAGTTCGAGCGGCTCTGGAACGGGAACACGGTCGGATACGACAGTCAGTCGGAAGCCGATATGGCACTCTGCTATCTGCTGGCGTTCTGGACCGGCGGCGACCAAACACAGGTAGATCAGCTCTTCCGCCAATCAGGTCTTCTCCGGGAGAAGTGGGACGAGGTTCACTACGCCGATGGGTCGACGTACGGTGAGAAGACCATCGAGCGAGCGATTGCGAATACCTCAGAGTTCTACGATCCAGACTCTAGAGACGAGTCCACGCAATCCCACGCCAGTTCGAGTACGTCGACTACCGATGCTGGACGTGACGAATCAGATCGTAGTCACGCGTATCTGACCGAGAAAAATCGGCTGTTAACCGACCGTGTCGACGAACTCGAGGCAGCGCTCGAACAGAAAAACGAGCGTATCGAGACACTCGAAGCAGAGATCAAGCGGCTCACGGAAGAACTCGCAGATCGTGACCGAGAGACAGACCGGACCCACGAAGAGCAACTCGTCGATGCTGGTGAATGCGATGACGGGTCCGAGACAGCGTCCGTGTGGGTTCGGACGAAACGGTTGTTCGGGAGTGGCTCCGAGTAACGGCGAGACCGCGACGTAGCGTTTATCCTCCCCGTGAGGGGTGACGGGGTTTCGAACTGCCCCAAAGCAACGTATGCATTCTGAGCGACAGCACCAGCGAGACCGTGGTATCGACCGAGCATCAGCCCATCACGACGCACCGACATCGCCCTGGTCGGATCTTCGCCTGTCCGTCCCGAATACCCGAAGTGGCGAATCGATCGTCTCGTTCGTCGAGTGCGTACTTGTCGAACTCACCCACGAAGAGGTCGGTGCAGAGTACGTCTCCGGGAACGTGTGGGGAGCGAAACGAACGCAGTTCATCGCCATCGACGACGTCGGGGAAACGTTCCAGAAACGCCACTACGACGAGCGCCTCGGGTGGCACGAGTCGACGGTCAGCCGGCAGGCTGTTCGCGACGAACTGATTGACCGCCTCACGCGGTCATCATCGCTGGCATCGGATCGTAGTCACGACGCCCCAGTCGACGGCGCGGATACGTTTCGCGTCAAACCAACTCGAGAGCTCCGACGGGATTGAGCCCATCAGGTTAACCAACATTCGCGCCGGACTTCTGGAGTTGTTGGTTAATATGGTGTCCCGCTCAACGTTACCCAGCGGGTAGCCCATGCCCCATGTTGATCGGGAAACTATTCCCTGAAGCAAGAAATATATCCATCGAGGCGCAAGAACACGTATGGCCGATTCAGAATCCACGAATGGACCTCCGCCGTTTGAGGACGCCTTCAGCGGCGAGGATGTGGAACAGCGCATCTACGGAACCATCCTCCAAACTCGCGAACCCGCCACCGCGAGCGCGATCACGGAGCGTGTCGACTGTGACCCGAAGACCGCCCGGAAGTACCTCGACTGGTTCGCAGACCTCGGCATCGTCACGCGCCACGACGGCCATCCGGCCACCTACGAGCGCAACGACGCGTACTTCGAGTGGCGACGCACCAACCAGCTCGCCGCAGACCACTCCGTCGACGAACTCCAAGAGCGCGTCCGCGAGCTGACGACGCGAATCACCGACTACGAAGCGGTGTACGACGCCGCGACACCTGCCGCGGTCGACGCCGTCGCCGTGGCGGAGGCGAGCGACGAGCGGACGATCGACGACGTGTACAGTGATCTGGGCGACTGGGCGACCGCCCGCGAGGAACGCGAGCGCTACGAACGCGCCCGCCAGCAACGCGCCGGTACCGAGGGCGAACAGGCCTCCGGGTAGGATCATCGATGGTACCGCCAGCAGGCGATGGGGACAGCCCCGCTCCCATCGACCGTCCGATCCTCGAATTTCTCCAGACGCGTCTCCGAGCGACACAGCAAGTCGAACAAGCGACCATCACGGACGCCAGCGGTCATCTCGAACTTCAGGTCGAGTTCGCGTCGCCGTACTATCCAGCGACCGTCGACGAGGCGACCCTGACTGTCCGCTGGTACACGAATGACGACTTCAAAATTCACTATCGAGAGGTGCATCCGGAGCGCGCCTGGGAATGCCGGTGGGACCGTCACCCGAACCCCCACAATACGCGAGACCACTTCCATCTCCCACCCACCGCCCCGACGCCCGGCGATGACGCCTCGTGGCCGACCGATCATCGTGATGTACTGCGGCTCGTCCTCGACGACGTCGAAGAACGGATCGCAACACTCTGGAACAAGTAGACGGCCCGGCAGCCGTGCTGTTTATCTGCGCCAGGTGGCGTGAGGCACGCTCTCACGTGTCTTCGTGATTCCCATGTCTGGCTCAGATACGTTCGACGATACCTCAGATGACCACGAACGGTTCGAAGCCGAACTCGTTGCCCACGATCAGGATGCCGTTCGCGTCGCAACGGCGGACATCGACGAGAAGACAGCCCGTCACCTGGTCAGTAACCTCGTCGACAGGGACGTCGTTATCCCTGTTCCCGGCGACCGAGTACTGGTCCACGAACCGAGCGGCGAGACCTTCGACTCGATCACCCAGCTCGCCGTCTTCCACAACGGCTGGACGGCCGCTCGTAACGCCAGCGAGGAGACGGCCTGATGCAGCAGACACTCGCTGGATGTGCCTTCTGTGAGGCGCTGCCCGGCGCCGAGGCCGGTGAAGCCCATACCTGGGGGAAAGAAGAGCGGGTCACCCACCAGATCTGTGTCGACTGTGCGATCCAGTCGCGACCCGATCCCGATGAGCGCGATCACCACGCCTGCGACGGGTGTGGGCTCGTCGTTGACACGCTCGCAGCGCTCACCCGGTTTCGTGTGGAACTCGGCCATCTCGAGGGGCCGCTGCAGCTTTGTGGTCGCTGTAGCCCCGGTAGACCCGCCACAGACTGGACGCGTGATCTCGAGGAGCATCTCGTGGCCGTGTGAGGCTCACATCGTACACACGAAAACGGCTAAGTATGTTGGCTCACAATGTACACATCATGAACGCTGATAAGAAGCGCGTGCAGTTTCGGGCCCCCAATCGGCTCATCGACCGGGCCGACGCACTGGCCGCAGTCCTCGGGGAAGACCGAACAGACGTCCTCGTGACCGCGCTTCGGGAGTACCTCCAAGACGCCGCTCACGACGACGCACTCACCCAAGAGATCGCCGCCGCCTATTACGACAATGAGATCAGCTTCGAGCAGCTCAAAGCACTCGTCGGCGCCGAGGAGGCGGCAAACCTCCGAGTATTGAAACAGCAGTTGGACGAGGACTTCATCGACGAGGTCGCCGACGCATAGATGTCGCGGCTTATCCCAGACGCCTCCGCCCTCGTGAGTCTCGGGATCGTTACTGACGACGACCCCGATCCACTCGGACTCTGTCTCTCCGAGTATGAGATCGTCGTCCCAACGGCGGTCATCGATGAACTCCAAGAGATTGCCTCCTACGATGACGTCCATGGACACGCTGCGTCCGCGGTACTCGACCAAGAAGAGTTATTCACGACACAATCGGTCGACCTCGATGCCGAGTTTCCACTCGATGACGGTGAAAACGCGGCGATCACGCTCGCGAACGATCTCGATGCTGCGCTCTTCCTCTGTGACGAGTTCAACCAACTTGGCTTGATCCACGCCTCACTCGCTGATACCCGGCTCGTCACGACACCGACGCTGCTCTCGGTTCTCGTTCGAACTGAACACCTATCAGCTGCCGATTCGCGGCTGCTCCTCAATGAGATTAGCAACGCCCGTAGCTGGGGCGCGAACAGTTACGTGCAGCGAGCTCGCTCATTGCTCAAGGAGCCCTGACATCGTGGAGGATACTTCGAAGTGAACAGGAATGCCCGATAACGACGCTCTCTACGACGTTCGTGAACGAACCAAGAAGCCCGAGCACGCATCAGTTGACGACGTGGCCGAACTCGTCCTCGAACGCGCTCAGAATCCCCGAACGGAGCACCGGTACGCGCATCTCGACGAGATGATGGCTACTGTCGTCGACAGATACGGGACCGATCCCGTTCGAATCGTTATCCATCGCATCCTCGTCGACCACTACCCCTTTCGGACTGCCACACACGACCTCGAGATGCGCAACGTAGATGGCATTCGTATCGGGACGGCAGCCAGCCAGTTCCTGACAGCACTGAACGCACAGGACGACGGCTGAGATCGGTGTGAGCGATTCGTGTCTCAAAGAGCGACACCGCACCCGCCCGGTTTACGGCCGCTCGAGCTTGTTTATGCGACCGATGACTGCCTCCGGATCCGTACACTGGGATGCTAGAACAGCTATGGCGTCCAAAACTACTCGGCTTAGTTAATACGGAACCGGAGGAGCGCCCCAAGGCCTCCGAATGCAGTCTCGAACTGGGTACCTCGATCGGTGTCTGTCGACACAACGAGACACTCACCGCCTTGGTCGGTCGTCGCTGCCTCCAGCTCACGAATCTCCGCTGGTGGCCGTCCGTCAGAAACGAGAAGGACGTCGACCGCTCCATAGTCGAGGGCGGTTTGCGTCTCTTCAGCTCCGTAGGCGACATCCCCGCCCTGTCCCAGCGCCGTGAAGAACCGATCGAGGGCTTCCCGCTCCCGTCGGCACTCAACATCAGACAGTACGTCCTCGGCACGCTCAACGAGCTGCGAGAGTCCCTGCTTGGTCGCGTACTCAATCGGATAGACGCCTAGTATGTGGTCCCGCAACTCGTGGTGAAGATAGTCACCCTGCTGGAACTCGTCGACGGTGATCGTCGTCCCGCCGAGGATGACGCCATCGACGGTGGGCTCATCGAGGAACGTCTGTTCGGCAGCGTCGGCGACCTGCTCGAAGAACTCGTGTTTCTGGCGGTCGCGCTCGCGTTCGAATCGCTGCGCACTCTGGCCGCCAGCACGGGATTTTCCCATCACTTGGCTCTCGAAGGTCCGGCTGGAAACGATGCGTTCGCCGGCGAGGCGACCGAGGGCGGCACGGCCCCGTTCGAGGACGACCAGACCGTACACCTCTGACGGGGTGAGCGCCTGCTCGACGGGAGTTATCTCGAATTCAGCTGCACAGCGGTACAGTGAGACGTCGACAGGGACGTCGAGATCGTCGAAGACGGCGTCCTGCAGTTCACCATCGACGACTCCGGCGTAGATGACGAGGCCGCTTGGTGGTGTCTCTTCGTACGCTTGGAGGAGGCGTCGGATGCGTCCGAGAGCGTCCTGGACGTGCGTTCGTGTTTGGTCGGATTTGATGTTCGCAGCCTGTGCATATTCGCGGTTGATGCGCTCACGGACCGTATGGAGTGATTTGTCTGGCGGGACGGCCACGGTGATGAGCTCGGTGCCCTCGCCACGGTAGTTGGTGAGCTGGTCGATTCGATCACGGAGTTCGTACTTGGTGGTCTGCATTTGTCTCGGTGAAAGCGGCGTCGCTGCTCGATGAGAAGGCGATACACCCGCCGGCGCCGCTACCAACTACGAAAGAACAGAGCAAGCGCTCATCGTCCGCACGTTCACCTGGTGCACCGGCGGTGTGTGGTGCATACTAAATCGTTCGTGACGGTGCAGGATAATGCTTCCGTCGAGACGGCAGGCGGTGGCCGAGAACGAATAGAAAGCCCTCGGCCGCTCGGCATCCCGCGACCCACACTGCGCTCCTCGTACCTGTGGTGCTTGCGGAGTCGGGGGACGACCGAGACGACCTCGCCCTTTCTGAGTCCACCAGGAGAGCGGCTGTGTCACTGAGCGTCGAGCCCGGTTGGACAGGTTCTATGTTACGGCACGCCCCGCTCGCCGCTTCCGCCCTCCGCGTCGCTCGCGACCGACCATTCCGGGCTGTCGCGGTCTCGTTCCTTCGTCACTCGACCGCGTTCCGGGCTAAAATGAATGTGCCCTCGCCGCCAGCGGGTATCCCCGTCGGTTGCGCCCCTCGCGGGCTTTCGCGTTCCAGCGCTTTGTGCCGCTGCGCGCGGCGAGCCACCCCGCGGGCTCGCCGTGCTCCCGACAGTCGCCCTGGACACGAGCCCGCAGTCCGGGCCGGACACGAGCGGGCATATCCCGCTGGCCGCTCGCTCCGGGCGGGTCGCTGGAAGACTCACCCCGTTCGTCTTCCAAGCCCTGCCTCGCTACGCTCGGCAGGACGGCGCGCGGTGCTGGTTGGGTGGCCTCCTTGGACGCGCTCTCGTTCGCGCCCGGGGGCGCTCGCGAAGGCGCGAACGAGAGCGCGAGATTGGTGAGTTGGTCGTTGTGGACTGCCACGGCTGGAGAGTTGTGGTGTCGGAAGAAGACGCCGAGTAAGCGCCTTCAGGTTAAGCAGCAATGTCGAGTAAGAACGTCACCAGTGAAGTAGTTTCGGTCGATGAACAGGCATTCGAGAAACACGATGAAGCGGCGGTCGACGAGGATGGCTTCGAGGTCGTCGAGGAGACCCCGGAGTTCCGGGCGACGGTCGACATGGAAGTACAGGCGAAAGTCGATTCCAACCATCCGGACGCGCGAGTCGAGGAAGGACCGGATCACATGTTCGGGAAAACCCTCGAACAGGAAGAGCGCATCAAGGCGCGGGAGGCTGAGCTGGAGCGCATCAGTGCCCAGGCCGAACTCGGAAGGCAGGAGGGTCGAGAGAAGCGGACGCGAGATATCGCGGCAGAACGAAGTGCGAAGCGGCGAACGGAGTTCCAGAAGCGGAGAGCGAGCGTGGACCCAATGGCAGACCCGGATCGACCGGACCCACGTGTCGAACTCGAACAGGCGCAGTTGGCGGCTGTGAACGAACAGTCGATGCGGTTAGCCAAGAAGCTGGATGATTGGTCGCGGGCGGCGATCAGTCGGCGGCTGGCCGAGGCGGTCGTCGGTGGGAAAGACATGATGAGTGCGGTCGTCGGGGTGTTCGAGGAGCTACAAACGGCGCCGGGCCAGGTGATCCCGATTGGGGAGATCGAGGACGTAAACCGAAAGGAGGTGAGCATCGAGGGAACCGTGACCCAGTTGTGGGATACGGATTCATCGGCGATTCAGCAAGTTGGGCTCATCGAGGACGAGAGCGGACGAACGAAGGTGACCGTCTGGGAGAAATCGAACCAACCGTGGATGGAAGAGGGCGAGCGCGTGCGGATTCACGGGGCGGCGCGGAACTGGTATCAGGGGCGCGTCTCAGTGGCCCTGACCGGGTGGAGCACCGTGCTGTTCCCCGAGCGCGGTCGATGGTGGGAGTAGTCGGCTAACGCGGCTCTTTTTTTTTTGCTGATGCCCGTTCACCCGCTTCCCGCCGCCCCACCCAACCTCCACGGTCCGGGCGGCTCTGTGAGCCGCCGGGCTTTCGCCACAGCATCCCACTGCGCCGGCTCCGTACCACTCGGTGTTTATCTGCCCCTGACGGGTGAGGGGCGTTCCGAGATGCGCGATCTGCGTGGTCCCCCTCGTGAGTATCATGGCAACGAGAGAAATCTACGCGACGGCATTCGACGAAGACGTACAGACTAACTCCAACACGAACCACTGTCCCGAATGCGATGGCTGGGTCACCACCAATACGGTCGAAACAGTCTGCGAGGAGTGTGGCCTCATCGTCGACGAGCAGCGTATCGATCACGGGCCTGAATGGCGAGCATTCGATGAGGACGAACGTGAACGGACGGGTGCGCCACTGACTGCGGCGCGACACGACCGGGGCCTATCGACCGAAATAGGCCGTGGCGCTGATGCGAGCGGGAACACACTCTCCGAGCGGAAACGTCGTCAGGTAGCCCGGATGCGCCGGGAACAGACCCGGGGCCGGTTTCAGTCGAAAGCCGAGCGCAACCTCGCACACGGCCTCGGCGAGATCCGCCGGATCGTGAGCGCACTCGAGTTGTCCGAGACGATTCGTGACCAGGCGTGCCAGCTCTTCCGGAGCGCCCAGAACGAAGACCTGCTACCGGGTCGGTCGATCGAAGCGATGGCCACCGCGAGCGTCTACGGCGCCTGTCGGTGCAACGGGCTCTCGCGAACCCTTGACGACGTCACCAACCCGGCACGCGTTGAGCAGTCGCGCGTGACGAACGCATACAAGACGCTGAACACGGAACTCGGCCTCCCGGCCAAGCCCGTGACGCCCAGTGCGTTCGTTCCGCGGCTCGCGTCGGAACTCGATGTCTCCGATCGAATTCGGCAACGAGCACGGAGGTTAGCGGAGGGCTCGGAATCAACGGGAGTTACGACGGGCGTCTGCCCGTCAGGGTTCGCCGCGGCCTGCCTGTACAAAGCGGGGCACGAACAGGGCCAGTTGCTCACACAGACGGACGTCGCAGAGGTCGCGAACGTCTCTCCAGTAACCGTCCGAACTCACCGAGACGCGCTGGACGAACTGGCTGTCTGACGACGCTCCTCCTGTTGGTTTGTGTGTCTATAGAGGAATTGACGTAAGAGCTACCCTTTAAAACCGAAGATGAAGCATGCTGCGACCAGACTACTCTATGACCGGACGGTACTCTGACTACGAAGATCTCCGGCCGATTGGCGAAGCGACGCATATCCCAGACGAAACACTCTCCAGCAGTAGTGACGGAGACCCCCGACGTCAACGAACAGGTAAAGCCCACACAGGCTATCCAGACGCCACGACAGCTACTGCGGCCGAGTGTACCTCTTGTGGGGCATCGATCCCCGCTGACCAGACGAAGTGCCGGTTCTGTCTCACGAATCATCTCGATGCACCCACCGATGACCAGGACACCCCTGATTCGGAGTGTGATATCCTCCATATCGTCCATGCGCTCGTCGAGTCGCAGACGTACTACGGCGCCGTGACAAAGGGATCTGCTGCGGCCTCTCTCCTCGCGAAACCGAAGTCCGACCCCGCGGTCGACGACTGCCAGCTCATTTACGACCTTGACGAGTCGCCTGCAGCGCAGGTTGCCGACCAATGGCCCTCGCTTCCCTCGGCGGCACGGGTCACGTCGGAGCGCGGCACAAAGTTGCTCGTGGCCGCTCGTGAACGGACGACGTGGACAGACACGGCACAGTTGCCTCACGACGGCGAGCACGCGACGTTCCTCTACGACGAAACCGGGAGCAGGATTCGCGACGAGACTCGTCTTGCGGCCCTTCGTGAGGACGCAGACGACGACGTCTGGATAGTGCCAGCGATTGCGCTTCAGCGATCCGTCACCGACGCCGGTACCGGGAACCCGCGACACGAGAGCCCGAACAGAGATTACCTCGAGTGTCAGGAGTGCAACCGAGAGACCGAGCATCGATTCAACGGATTCGAAGACGTGCCTGACGACGAGTGGGCCGGGCAGCCGATGTGGGAGTGTCAGATATGCGGGACTCCCCGATACGGACCGGAGCCTGAAATAGATCAGTAGGGAATATTTCGTCTCGTGTGGTATGAGACAACCGTACAGTAGACGTGCCGACCTAACAGATGTTTTGTCCGTTGTTGGATGGGAAGAATTAGAGCTATCTGCCGACTACATCCTGCATCCAGCACCCCAGTGTGACAGCCGTTGGGAGGTTCAACAGAGCCTTAGTAATCGACCCTCTGAGCTGGCGTGAGCGTAATAGACTCGATCTCTTCACGACGAACGTCTTTCTCAAGCCCATTCTCACTCACTAACCGTACTGCGCCCTCAGGACCGCCGCGAATCGCCTCGGCACGCGCCGCGAAGTACTCCAAGCGACCATCGTCACCCCATACTTCGACGCGCAACTCCGCGCCCTCAACGTCACTACCCCACTGCTGATCAATGTACGTCTCCCAGCACTCGCTACACACCGCTTCGACCTGTTCTGTTAGATTCCCGCTGAACGAGTCCGGTTCGAACGCTAAGGAATGATGAAGTGAACCTCTGCACACGCGCTCAGCCCGAGTGAGCACGCCTCCTGCATCCCTCTCGACGCGAACCAGACAGCCGTTCATGCCGGCGATCGAATCGTCGTCGAGGGTCACGTATGGTCGACCGAGTTTGTCCCGACAGTGTCGACACGTAATGTCCTCCTCTATCACGTCTTCTTCTAGTTCGAAGTGCTCTCCCTCAATCGGTACTCGCACCTCATTACAGAGGCTTGACCATCCGAAGCCCGTGCTTGGAGGCATATGGTTGTCATAGAAGACGTGCGTGAGACCGTCGTCAGTCGTCCAGCGATGGGGAGTCGGGTACATAGAGGGATCATCTCACTACAGAGGCAATAAAACCGACTCCGAAGTTGAATTCACAGCGAAACGGCAGGGACAACCGGTATGTAACACTGGGATCGTCGTGCAACTGAGACACACCTATGATCTCTCGATGGAGAATCGAAACCTGAGATATCCTACTATCCGCTCGTCTGCGTTTTTCTGCGTCCTCAGAACGCGAAGCGTTCTGATGGGCTGTGAAAGACCTCCGGTCTTTCGAACGCCGAAAATCGGCGGAGGCGTACACATAGACCCACGAAACACACCGGGTTACCGGCTGCACCGCGCGCTCAGTAATCTCAGCGATATCGATGTCGATGAATTGGATCCCGCTGACCGGGAGCGAATCGACGCAGTGATGACGCTCCTGGAGCAGGTGAGTCTCCTCACCAACCAGCTGCCACGGAAGAGGCCAACATCCAGATAGAGTCCTGACTACACAAACCGTCGAACGGCGCTTCTTCCAAGTTCACCGTAGAGGGAGAGTTTGTAATCCCCAGAAGGGTGAGGGGCAGGAGAACGCCCCCGAGTACAACCTATGGCAACACTCCAAGCAGCGACGACGTCGACCGGCGCGATCGTATCGGATGCACAGGCAGTCCGCCAGCTCTGTGAGAATCATTGCTTCGGAACCCTCAACTGGGAGGTGGACGAGGATAGAGAACTCATCATCTGGGGCTACGACGATTTCGAGGTGTACGAAGCCCATGAAGACGGCCTTCCCAATTATGACGGTGGGATCGTCACGCACGAGTTCCTCCGACAGCTCGCTGGGTACATCGATGGCGACGAGGAACTCGACATCCAGACGGCCGGGTATACGAAGTGTCGATTCCCGGTGCTCGCCAACCGGTACGTCGTTCGCGACGGTGAGGTCCTTTACGCCAATCTCAGCGGGCTGGGTCCCATCGACGAATAATTGTTGATCATCCCCTATTGGATGCAAGAGAGCTGTTTATCGTGCGGTGTTGAATAGCAAGATGACGCCGTGGTAGCCCGACAATTCAGGAGTTGGTAGCCAAAGAGGATGGATATGGTAGAGGTTTCTTACCCAATCCAGTGAACAAATGAAGCTATATACGTACGGGGTATGAAACTCGGTGAGATGGGTGGCGATGATAGTATGTCTCCTGATGATATAACCGGTGTAAATGTTGCCCAAGAAGTGCTTAGTTTGAGTCGTGATTCAACGGAGGAAGAGATACAGGCTAGGTTTGAAGCCAAGTGTAGTAACAGCGAAGATGATGAGTATTGGCTGTTTTTGAAAGCTCGAGAAGTTGCCCTAGCCCATTCTGTTATAGAAGGTACCGCTGTTTATAACGTGCTTCGCGACGATCCCCGGCCCGGAGATATTATATCGGTCGCTGATGCACAAAACCTGCTCGAAGTGGCACCTCCAAGCACTTCGCAACGAGGTAATTCAGGCCGGTATGAGCGGGGTCTTCGGCGTGTATATGAATACGTGCGGGGTCGCCTTACAGATCTTGTTGGCCACGGTGACGTGCCGGTTTCTGAGAAGCACGTAGAGACCGTGGATGTTGCCTATTACGCCCTTCACTTTCGTGACCTGAACAAGGGTAGGCGATGGGTGATAGGTCCGAAAAACGAACGAGAGCAGTCCTCATCGGGTCAAGAAACGCTCGTTACAGGTTGGAGGTACAGCTTCAATGTCGATGACGGGACCGAATATTACGTATCCAACGACAGGGAAGAGATGATTACTATCGAGACTGGTACGGACCGGTCAAATGGAGGATACAGTGTTACGCTGCGAAGGAATGATTCGGAGGTGAGTCGAGAAATTCACTCGCGGTATGGGAATGCGAAACGGCAGGTGAAACGATGGATCCTCGAAGAAGGTAGCTTGGACGACGGATAGATACCGCCGGGAGAGTTTTCACGATATCCAAATAATGGATTTGTAGAATCATTATGCGTACACCAATACCGGACGCACTCGAGCAACGAATCGAACGAAACTACGAAGGAGCGGGATACGCAACAAAGTCCGAGTTCGTTCGAGACGCGGTGCGACAGCGACTCACAGAGAGTGAAGAAGAACAGGTTGCTAAACCCATACCGAATGAGACTCATTTTTCATATTCGGTTCAGTCCCCCAAAGGTCCCACGAATCACACGATTAAGCTAACGCCGACACCGGATTCACCGCTTCATATGACGTATCACACACCCGGTCACCCCAATAACTCAGTTTCGCTCACTTACGGGGAGCACCGAATCAGCCGGGAGGCTCTCGAATCAGCACTGATTGACATCGAAGGTGTCGAACGTGCGGCGTTTAACACTGATCCCGCAATCGCAATAAAGATTCCAAAGGATACTGATCGATCGTTTTCTTCACTTATTCAGGACGTCTTTGACACCCTCTATTCCACGATTGACATCGAGACAGATGGCGAGTTCAACGGGTATCGAAAAGAGAAATTACGACGCGTTCTCGACAAGTACGCCGATACCGAGGGAAAATAGTCTTTCTCGTCCACTGGACATCACCATGACTCTCTCAGACGTAGTCCCGGTTGCAGTCCCGCTTGACCCGGGTGGTACTGAATCCGTTACTGTTCCTGCTAATACCCATGTCCTGTACTACTGTCACCTCGCACCAGTGGTGCCGGCAGCTGATCTCAGCAATCAGAAACATGATTCATGGCGACTAGATATTTTTAGCAGGCTTCTTGAAGCAACGTCTGCGAAGTTGGCAGTCAACGGAGAACAAATTGGCGTCGTCAAAGAAGTAATTCGGCCAAACGGTGTGACAGACCTCGGATTCTGGAACCTTACGGATCCGCTCCCAGTCGGAACGCATAAGGTAACATTACACTTGGCCGTGAACCCAGAACCGAGTGCAAGTACGTTATCGTGTATGGCCTATCCAAGTAAGCTCACCATTCAGTGGACTGATAAAAACACGGTAACCGTGGAAACGGTGTGTTCAGTCATCGAAACCAGCGCAGAAGAATTCCATTCGACTCGTGACCCATTCTGGGACAGGAAAACGGTCTATACCGCACGCCACTGACGGGACTACTCAATTAGTGGCGAGACTGCCCCGTTGAATAGTGGTACCTGCCCCGAACCAAACCGTCCAACTTGCTCCGTCAAGCGCCGTCGAGGGTACTTTTGAGCACAGTGTGCCGCTGACCCTCGCTCAAAGGGCCGCTACACCACACAACAGTTTATCGGGAACTGTAGGACTGACCCCCCTTGTGGGGCTCCGTGATTCCATGTCCGAACAATCACCCGACGACCCGTTCAAGGACTGTGAGCTAGGCCCTGACGCGATTCTCGGCACGGTCACCTTCAAAGGGGTCCTGTTCACTGAGGAGACCGAGACGCCCGCGCATTCGAAGACAAATGTCGACGAGGCCAGAGCTTTCGCTGCCGGAGTCGACAGCGACACCCCGCAGATCGCACTGCAAGCGTCGGTCGAGGCACAGATCGAAACCGCGAGCAAACCGTACACGGCAGCGGCGTTCTTCCACTTCAAGGCAACGGGGTCGCTCAAACGGCACCGGGCCTACCACGCGGCTTACGAGTCAGAGGCGTTTGCAGTCGGTTTCGAGACCGACTACGAATCCAGTGACCTGACGATTACCGACGAGAAGGTCACTGAGTTAGAGCGAGACGAAGCCTAGCGAGTGCGTATTCCGGCGGTGTTTATTGTGCGCCGGCGAGTGGCCAACGCGACCGTAGCTCGAATACGTCGACCGACTCGCCAGCTGTTGGTAGTCGACGTCCGGCCACCGACTCAGCGAGAAGTCGTCGACGCCGGCGTCCGTCGCCATCTCGTGGAGAGTCGGGACGATCTCGCTCGTCGAACAACACGACTACCACCGTCCCAACGGCACAGACGAAGAACCAGGTACAGAAGAGCAATCAAGAGACCGATCCACTGGATGAATTTGCCCAAGAATTCGGGAAGGAAGTAGGAAAACGGATCGGTACTGCACTCGCTGAGGAGATCCATGAGGACCCCGAAGTACGTCGAGCCGCCGCTACTGGTGCTGGCGTTGGCGTGGTCGTTGGGCTGGGGTTGCTCGCTCTCCTCACTCAGTAATCCCCAGCCGTCGACTACGACAAAACGGTAGCACTGACTGATGTACTGTAAAGCGCAGAAAATGAAGGACAACTTCTAATAGGATGTCCCCACACGTACTAGGTGGAGCGCCGCAGGCACCGGCGTTTGAAGCCCGTCGCACCGCTCCTGCCATCCCGGTAAGACGCGGTCCGAACGGGGACGCATCACATCACAATTGTGTCCTCGGAGAGGTCCTGCGTGGAAACGGGGGTGGAGGCGGGAATCAGTGCCTTTTCACTACTGCTCAGCAAGCCACGTAGCGACATCGCTACACCCCATTGCCTCAAGCCGCCCTACAACAGGTTGAACGCCATCACTCTCCGGAGGTGGGGCATGTGTCTTTCCAAATGTCCCGTGGAACCAACAGCTGACGCGTTCTCGGACGGAATCTGCATACGTTGTTCGAATGTCGCTCGTTGAACTTCTCCTTCCCCACGCGCAGCGGCAGAGTATCCACGTCCCCATCGACCTTTCCGAGATTCCTGTGTCGTCTCCAGTATCATCTCAACTGGTCCGGCGACCGAGGATGAAGGGAGAGCTGTAGGGTCCGCCGCAATTGTATCTGCGACAACGCCAGCAACAAGGTCGCCAACAAGAGGTGTGGATAGTAGAGCTCTGACTGGGCACAGTTTGTGATCGATGGCGGGACCACGTCAATTGCAACGGCAGTCTGATACAGCTGGTCTGCTCGGCCCTGATCACCGTCAACGATGGCTATCGTATCGTCGGTTGTCACACTCAATTCGTCAAGGAGGATCGCGGAGTGGACTGCCTCAGCAAATGGCAGCTTGACATCGTCCTGATGAACGCAAATACCGACCTCCCCGTTACACCGCAGAAGAAGCTCCTGAACCCTCTCAGATGGGAGGGAAAGGTCACGGCTTTTCGTCCGGAACGGGCGATAACCGTCATCGTATATCGTCTGATAGAGGTCATCGAGAAGTGTGGCTTCCTGCGTCCGATTGAGAAGAACACCGACAGTCACCACGAGATCCTGTCGGTCGGTGGCGTCAAACCCGATAGATCGAGGCCGCGAGTCCTCATCCACAATGAAATCCTGCATTCGTGCGTAACTCAGTCTGTGAACCGTAGGGTAATGAAACAGGTCGGAACTGTGGTCACAACTCCTCAATATAGAAGAAAAGAGATGAGATCTCTCACCGAGTCACCGAACTTCTCTTCGGGAGAACCAGTGTGGCCAACTTGTGTGGCGTAAATCGTCGTCGATAACGGCCCTTCCAGGTGAATACATCAGCGGCGTCAGCTCGAGGTGGGTGTGGGCGTTGACCAGCCCCGGCATCACGAGCGTGCCCTCGCCGTCGATGACGCGGGTCGCATCGATGTCCGCATCATCGTCCCGGGAGGCTCGCACCTCGGTGATGCGGCCATCCCCCATGAGTACCGTACCCCGTTCATAGAGCCGATTTCGGTCATCGACCGTGAGAACGTATGCGTCGTGAATCGCTATGTCGGCGTCCATTATTGTTCAGCTATTGAATGGTTTCTCATCAGGGTTAGCATTGCCCGCCATCACCCAGTCAAGGGCTTGGCGGCGTTCCTGCAGTTCGTAGTAGCGCATCTCGTCCGGAGCAACCGGCCAGCCGGGGGCGATGGCCCGCCACTGGTGGTAGAGCAGTTTCGCCCAGCGGGAATCACCGACCGCGGCATACCGGCCGATGTCGAATTTCGGCCCGGTTCGCAGGTCGGGGACGATGCCGTGCAGGTGCGAGAGATACGTCGCCAGCGTCCACCCCGTCGTCTCTTCGTAGACGTGTACCGTCCCGTACTCGTCGTTCTTCTCCACGAGGATATCGTAGAACTCCCGATACCCGGCGGGCGTGCCACGCCCCATCCGAACTGCGACCACGTCGTCGCGGGTCGCCTCAAGAATCTCGAACATAGGGGAAGCTGTCCGTTCTGTAGTCGTGAAATCGGTGGGAGAATTATCAGTCATAATTAGTGGGCGTGATTATTCAGGTGTGTGTCGCGGTCGCCGTAGCTGGGATAGAGTTCAACGGTGGCGTGATCGACGCCATGGTGGGCGAGTTCCTCGTGGACGCGCTGTGTCACGTCCTCGGCCTCCGCCATCGTGTCCACGGCGGTTTCGACGTGCGTGGTGACCACGGTAATCTGGCTGCAGATCTGCCAGGCGTGCAGGTCGTCGACAGCCTCGACGCCCTCAACACCGAGGAGATGCGTTCGGATTTCGTCGGTGTCGAACGGCGTCCGGTGGAAGAAGATGGCTCCGCTCCCGCGCAGCACCTTCAGGGCCGACCACGTCACCACGACTGCAATGAGAGCAGCCGTGATGGGATCGACGATTCGGATGCCGGTCACCTCGATGGCGACCGTCGAGACGATGACTGCCACCGAGCCGCCGGCGTCGCCGAGCAGGTGGTAGAACGCCCCGCGCTCGTTGAGACTCATCTCACCGCCCTGCAGGACATACACTGAGCCGATATTGACGAGTAGCCCACCGAACGCAATCACCAACGTCGGTCCCGTTCCAATCTCGATGGGGTTGAGGAACCGCTGGTAGGACTCCCAAAGGATGAATCCAACCATCGGCAACAGCAGGACGCCGTTGAGAAAGGCCGCAAAGGGTTCCATTCGGTGAAGGCCATACGACCACTCGTCGCCGTCGCCGTAGTGGTCGGCCACGTGCGCGGCGGCGAACGCCATCACGTAGGCGAGCGCATCAAACAGCATGTGGAAGGCGTCACTGAGCAGCGCGACCGATCCGAAGAGCAGACCGCCGGCGAGTTCGGCGAGGAATCCGAGGAGGTTGATGACGGAGACGGCGGCTAGCTTCCGACTGCTCGTGGACAAGCCACCATGTCCGTGGCTATGCTCGTCGTGCGAACCGTCGTGGACGTGGCCGGACTCGTAATCACTCATGCTATCGGGAACTCGTTACGCCGTGATTATTAAACTGACTGAGAAATATACGAAATTTTTAGCTAATTACTAATAATATACTGCGACTGTATTATTAAGACTTCCAATCTCGGCTGACCGTCCATTATTGATGAGACTTATATCAGGTCGCGCCCACTGTTCTCAGTTCGACCTAGCTATGGGGACCTGAACGGTATGAGACGGCCAAGCATTCGTGCGGCTAATTCTCCTCAACAGACAAGAGGTCCAGTTGGATGGTGCCGATCTTCGAAAACGCAGAGTTTGTTAGCCCCATAACGGGTGAGGGGCTCGTCTCGAGGATGAGTTTCCCGCTAATACGGTACGATACCATGGCAACCAGAGACATCTACGAGAGCGGAGTCGACGAAGACGTCCGAACGGAATCGAGTGCGAACCAGTGTCCCGAGTGCGACGGACGGGTCACCACGAACGCGGTCGAAACGGTCTGCGAGGACTGTGGCCTAGTCATCGACGAACAGCGTATCGATCACGGGCCGGAATGGCGGGCGTACGACGACGAGGAGTGCGAACGAACGGGCGCCCCACTCACTGCCGCCCGCCACGATCGCGGCCTGTCAACGGAAATCGGTCGCGGCACCGATGCGAAGGGGAACCAACTCTCGGAGAGAAGCGACGGCGACTCGCGCGGATGCGACGTGAGCAGACACGTGGTCGCTGGCGGTCGAAAGCGGAACGGAATCTCGCCCACGGGCTAGGCGAAGTGCGCCGGTTGGCGAGTGCTCTCGAACTCTCCGATTCGGTCCGTGACCAGGCGTGTCAGCTCTTCCGGAGCGCCCAGAATGAGGATCTGCTCCGAGGAAGATCCATCGAAGCCATCGCCGCGGCCAGCGTCTACGGGGCCTGCCGGTGTAACGGCCTATCGCGGTTGGTAGGCGAGGTCAGCGAGATGGCCCGCGTCACGGAGTCAGGGGTCACGAACGCGTACAAAACGCTGAACGAAGAGCTGGGCCTCCCTGCCGAGCCCGTCTCCCCCAGCATGTTCGTGCCGCGACTTGCCTCGGACCTCGAGTGTCCGGACGAGGTCCGACAGCGAGCCCGGACGCTCGCAGAGCAGGCCGAGAAGCGCGGCGTCACGACGGGCGTCCATCCGGCTGGGTTCGCTGCGGCCTGCCTCTACAAGGCTGGTCGCGAGGAGGGGCGCTGGCTGACGCAATCGGAGGCCGCGGACGTGGCGAACGTTTCGACAACGACGATTCGAAATCACTGCGACGTTCTGCAGCAGTTCGACAACGTACAGCGAGCAGATTGTGCCACTTCAGCGTCACGAGAGATACGTGCACAAAGCAGTAGGTAGTTAAGAGTTGTATCGGAAAATATCAACAATGGACGGGGAGTCGGAGTCGATCAGCTATCTATCGGCTGCTGATATCCGTGACATCCATGAGTTGATCGTGGAGTAAAATGCGGAGACAACCGCTGGTGTCGCCTCGCCAGGCGATATTGAATACACCGTTGAACATATTCAGGAAGGCCATTTCGGTCAGGTTCCCGAGTCGCTCCACGAGAAGGCATTTCAGCTGTTGCGGCTCATTGCGGCGAATCATCCATTCGTCGATGGCAACAAGCGAACGGCGCTCATGTCGACCCGAATTTTCTACGCGCTGAATGGCCGCCGCTTTGACTACGATCGGGAGGTCAAAGAGATTCTGAAGGCGCTCGCGACAGATGAGGGCAGTGTCGATGAAGACGACGTGATCGAGTATCTGCGAGCGCACACAGAGCCGCTTGCCCCGGAGTACGAAGCGACTATCAACCTGTGGCTAACACGAATTGAAGGCACAGACCAGCTACCGGCGGACCACGACACGGTCGATCAGGAATCCCACGAACCGAACGATTATGACGACGACCCCCATAGGGAGGAGTAAGGATGGCCGCTGAAAGCGAGCAACCCGAGATTCCCGATGAGATGTCCCCCGAGGAGGCACGGCAATATCTCATCCGGTTCCTCGGCCACCAAGACCTTGACGAGCACGAGGAAATCTACGACGAACTCGCGACTGAGTAGGACCATCTCTGAGCTGGGGTTCTACCAGGTACGCCGGCCAGTGGAGCGATATCGGTATTCCAGCAATCGGCTCTACCGCCGCCGGGAACTGCTGTAGTCAGTCATCTGTTCGCGAGCGGCTTCGACATCCGAGTAGAGTGCCAGCGCGTGCTTGATGAGCCGGCGGGCTTGTAGATTCTCCTCCCACCGCGAAATTACGTCACGGCGGTCACGAAGCTCGTCACTTGTGAGGTCGCCGTCGGCAAGCGACTGTTCGAGGTCCTCCCACGTCTCGACGTTGTAGGTGGCCTGCCACTCCTCGATCTCCTCGGTGATCGCAGCCAATTCATTGCGCAACTCCTCGCGCGTGTTTTCCTTGATGAGCGTCCGGATCTCCTCGAAGAGCAGTCGCGTGTAGTCCGGCTGGTAGCGCGTCGTCTCGCCGGCCTCGACGCGACGCAGCTGGCCCTGGTCGACAAGATCCTGGAGTTCCTCGTTGGTCGGGCCTGTTGACCGTTCTGCGACGAGCGTTCGTCCGCGCTCACCGGCAATCGTAAGCAAAGAAAGCGGCTCAGCAGTGGCGATAGCCACTACCTCGGGCAACGGAGCTAGGATTCCGGATCGAAGATTAGCGTCCTGGAATTGACGCTGCGGACGGCCGTCAGTCGTCGTCTTCTGCCATCACCCGGTTGGGAATAGTTTCCTCCCCCAGGGTCTCCGCGGGGTCCGAGACATCCCGGAGCGTGAACCGCTTTTTCACCATATCGTAGGCGAACACGAGTGTCCCGATGATGATGAGAGTATCACCCGGGAGACGCGCCCAGAACAGGAGTTGGATGATATCGCTGTTGTAGAAGGCGAGACTCCGAGCGGCACCGTAGGTCTGCGTGAACGCCGTCTCGAGCTGAAGGAACCCGACCGGGAGTACCGAGACGAACACCATGACGGCCAGGCCGATATTCCAGAGCCAGAATGCCCACCGAAGGCGGCCTTCCGTCCACTTGGACGGCACCGTCGAAATGCGGAGCATGTACGTGGCCATCCCGAGTGCGAGGAGGCCGAACGCGCCGAACATCGCGGCGTGGGCGTGTCCGACGGTGAGATACGTGCCGTGTTCGTAGTAGTTGACGATCGGGAGGTTGATGAAGAACCCAAGCACGCCGGCGCCCACGAAGTTCCAGAAGCCACTCGCGATGATGAACATAAACGGGAGCGTGTACGGGAACGTCTCGTCGCTGGTCGCGAGCGCTCGATACTGGCCCATCGCCTCGAACAGGATGAGGATGAGGGGTATGAGCTCCAGCGTCGAGAAGATCGTCCCCAACGGGAGCCACATGTCGGGTTGTCCGATCCACCAGTAGTGATGCGACGCGCCGATGACACCCGATCCCATCACGAACAGGGCTTGGAACGCGACGGCTTTCTCTGCCGAGCGCTTCCTGAGGAGCCCCATCGAGACGAGCGTGAGTCCGATGACAGCGACGATGAAGAATTCGAAGGCGCCCTCAACCCACATGTGGACGACCCACCACCGCCAGAACTCCGTCATCACGATGTTCGTCTCCGGCGTGTAGAACATCCCTGCAGTGAAGAGGAGGCCGATGGATCCGCCAGCGTAGATGATCATATGCGCGAGTCCGAAGCGAGATTCACGTTCGAGCATCGGTTTGAACCCGCGGTACACAAGGCCGGTCCATAACACGAATCCGACGAGCAGACCGACTTGCCAGAGCCGACCGACTTCGAGATATTCGAGCCCTTCGTTGCCGATGATCCACCAGAGTTCGCCGTCAATGTAGCCTTGGGATCCGAGCCAGACACCGGCGAGGCCCCCGACTGCAACGACAATAAGTGCTCCAAGTAGGACGTGAATGAAGGTCCGTTGCCGGTCAGGTTCGTGGTTGGTGAGGAGAGGTGGGAGGAATAGACCCGCACCGAGCCACAGGGCCGCAATCCAGAGGATGCCGAGGTCGAGGTGGAACGTCTTGGCGAGCGCGAACGGGAATACCTCGACGATGTGGATGCCGAACACCTCCTCGATTCCGAAGAACGCGTGGCGTTCGATGTAGTAGTGTGCGAGAAGCCCGCCTAAGAAGACCTGTAAGGTGAATAATAAACCTGCGAGTGGGATGAATCGGGTGGCTGCTCGTTGGCTGGGTGTCAGATTGATTTCGTCTGGCGGCGGGATCTCGATACCTTTGACCTTCGGTTCCGGGAGTTCAACGGACTTGTAGAGAAAGACGCCGATGCCGACGGCACCAACGAGGAGCACCATACTGATGACGCTCCAGATCATCGTCGCGCCAGTCGGTGTGTTACCCGCTGCGGGGTTATAGGGCCATTCGTTCGTGAAGCTCGTATCGCCTCCCGGTCGATCGGTGTGAGAGATCCACGCGGTCCAGAGGGCGAAATCGGCGAACTGACGGGCTTCCTCTTCGGAGCCGATGAAGTCGGCGGCGACGCCCCGCTCAAGGGCACCCTCGTGGTATCGTTGGACGTACTCCTCGCGGATCTGTTCGTGGGCGTATACCTCCGCGGCAGAGTACTCGACCGTCTCCGCACCCTCCTCGAACTGTTCGTCGAGATCGTCTTGGACGAGTCGATCGACACTCCCCTGATCGGCCGACTCTAGGTCCGAATACGGCGTATCATACCGTTCCTGAGCGTAGAAGTCCCGCATATGCTCAACTTTCAGGTCGAGTGTATCGGCGGTGTAGTCGACGCCGTAGTACGCGCCGTTGCCGAGAATCGACCCGTGGTTCATCAGACTATTTTTCTGGAACGCGATCTTCCCAGCTTGGACTTCCGACTGCGTGGCGACGGTTTCGCCATCGGGACCGACAACCTCTTGGGGAATTGGGGGGACCTCCTGCGCGGAATAAATCGCTCCCCCGCCCATCACGATCAGATTAAACACGAAGACCGTGATCAGGGCCTTTGCGATGGTTCGTCTCGTGATTTGCATGGAAAACCACATACATCATAAGGACTTGTAATCGTGGGGGTGGGGATAGTCTAGCTCATCAGTAATTACCAGACCACCCCGGCCAGCCCTGCGGCAATCATGGCTTCCATTTGTCACAACTAGTTCCGCTGTCAAAACTCTCTGAACTAAGCAGCACAGGTTACGGTTACGTTTCGATCATTATCAATAATATAATACTTAATGCGTTGACGGGGACTCCATAGGTGACTGACCCACTCGAAGTCGGACTCCACGTTCATTCGTATAAGCAAAACGCTTCGGCACTAAAGGCAACATCTGGTCGTTCGTGTTGACATCCACAAGTTCCTGAGTGACTTACCGAAGGAGAGAATGTCCAGATTCGACGGAACGTAGTCAGCATACCCTCGATTGGCGATTGGCGGGTCTCGTTTGGTGATCTAGCCCTCAATTATTTAGAAAACATGCACCATCCACAGCTATAAACGGATATGGACCGTATATTCGATGTATGACAGATGAGAGAGTTACCGAGCTCCTCTAGCGGGCGTATAGTGACGAAATCCATCGTCCTCGACGGAGTCAGCGCGGAGGAGGTAAAACAGAGCCTTGAGGCAGACGTTCAGGAGGAATTGAATCACGCTCAAGTGTTGGGCAACCGCCTCAAACAACTCGACGAGCGCCCACCCGCATCCGCCGATTTCGAAGTTCGGCAGGAGAGTCTTCAGCCTCCGGAGGACAGCACCGACGTCGTGTCGGTCATTGACGGTGTCTTGCATGCCGAAGAGGATGCCATCCAGATGGCTCTGTTGAAATCCTATCGTTCCAACATTTGTCCCGATGGAATAGCCGTTAGGTAGGTGTGCGAATGTAGTTGAAAGTTTTATCAAATGTCAGGACATCCATCACCGTATGGCCCTCCAGTCACTTCCAGTTCGGGAACTCACGTTAGGTAAAGAAGCTGGTGTCATATTCACTGTACTTGTGGTCTTGTGGCTCACCAGTCGTGGAGAACTTGACCCACTCAGCTTAGTGTTCGTGTACTTCACTGCGGTCGCGTTAACCGGCCTTTACTTCGGCGTACAGTCGTTCACCGGAAAGTAAGTCAGCACTCGAATTTTGCGAGTCCGGAATAACGAGTGGTAGATAACTCATCTATATCTAACGTTCAGAGTGTCTTGTCGATGTTGTGAGTGAGACAGCCGACTACGAGTTCACGGAACTGCTTCCACCAGTGGCGTGAGCGGACGAATGCACCGTACTTGCGTTTGAGGCGAGAGTTTACCGTCTCGTTTTGACTACGCTGACCGTAGAGATCGGCATCCAACCGAGCATTCCACGCTTTGTGAAGAGACGAGAACTCGCGGTGCTTGATGAGCGGACGAACACCAGCCTCACGGGATAACGCGCGAATCTTCTGATCATCATATCCTTTGTCGCCAAGGAGAACCGCTACACTACTGATATTCCGCCTAATGAGCGACGGCGCGATCTTCGAGTCGTGTTTTCGTGTCGTCGTTACGTGTACGTCGAGAATCGCGTTCGACCTTGTGTCTACGAGAAGCGTGACTTTCAACTGCTGAATCGTCAGCTTCGCTCGCTTCGTGTAGTGCTTCGAGGCGTGACTACGGTCAAAACCGGAGGCATCAATCCCAACGACACCGTCTGTTGGGAGGAGCGTGGCCGAGAGGTTGAGCAGGACACGCCAAACCGCCATGTCGAGTCGGTTGAACGCTTTACACAACGTTGATGGAGAGGGGAGTTCCGTCAGACCGATGGCACTCCGAATCCGGGGCATCTCGATAAGCTCGTCAAGAAGCGTCCGGTACGTCGTATTCTTCCGCACCTTGAGGCAGAGCAGGACAATGTGTTGATGGCGTGTGTATCGCCGTTTCGAGAACTTCGAGGAGTTGCGAGCAACAGCTCGCCGTGACAAGTGATACGCCTGCTCAACGAACCGAAGTAACTGCGACTTTGGGAGGGCCTGCATCCGGTCAGACTACCGGGCGAACGTGTAACTCTCCGAGGATTTCAACAGAGCCATCCAGATGTATCGCGACCTCATTACAGCCGCGACTGACGCCGACGATCCAGTTACTGAAGATCTTGCAGTCACGATTCTGAGCGACGAAGAGGCTCACCGCACGGAGTTCCGTGGCTTCAGACGCGAATATAAGCAGGTCTGAAGGGTACCGATTAGTCTCGTCGGCCCTTGCAGCGCTGTTAAAATCTGAATTTCCAACTGGTGGAACCCCTCGTAACCTGATGGATTCACCGGATCGTATTTGACGCCGATGTTACTCACCTCGCCGGTGACATCGTCTTGGTCAATAATCGCGATGTATTTCTGGTCTCGAGAGTTTGTAAAGTCCGTAATGGAGCGTCGTCTCTGAGATTACTTGCGTCTTAAAACCGGCTCTGGAACCGAATCTCTCGAGGAGTAGGATAATCGGACTCACCTGGAATACCACCCGATTCCGGTCGGTTTGGCTGGTGGCTCCAACGGACTTGAGGGATAGGATTTGTCGGCTCGGTACGTGTGATACGCTGGTGGTGCGAGGTCGCTTGGCCTGTCCGGATAAAACAGGGAGGCGATTGCCTGTGAGTGGGCTCGGCCAGCGTCGAGTTCGAACATTCCGCCTCCATAGAGTTCGACCTCATGTTGCAAGCCATATTCGAGAATGCGACAGAGGGATTCGATTGTGCCAGATCGACACGGTTTGATGTTCAGAGCAGTTGGTTCCCACGGGAGGTTCTGGATGCGTTCGACGCACGTTATCGGAGCGTCCCAGGAAACTCGGTCAGAATATTCTTCGAGCACGTGTTGTGTCGTATCCGTGACGGCCGGGTCTTCGATGAGTGCATTCGGGAACGTCTCGAACAACCGCCGGTAGAGGTCCGGATCGGCGGGAGCCCCAACGTCCGAATCGTACTGTGCTTTCAGGTCCAGAATTCGAACCGCGCCAGTATCCGATAGTGCCGAGAGTAACCCGTCGCTAGGTGTGTCGGGGACATCGATCTTGAACTCAATATTTGAATTCGCGTTGAGGAGCCGGTTCACGGGGCGGATGTGGGGTGGATCTCCGAGCTGCAAACTGACTACGAATGCCATCGGCTCGTACGTACGGTCAAGTACCGATGCCAGCGTACGCTCTGACTGTTTGAGTGCCAGATCTAGAACTGCACTCTCAATCGCCCAGCGCAAATATTCGGGAGTCTCTCTGGACAGAGTCCGTGCCGAAAGACCCGAACTGGCATCGAGAGCGTCCGAAAACGTTCCAATCGTCCAGTCACCGGTCGGAAGATGCAGTTCGTCCTCGCGAAGACGCTCGTGAGCCTCTATGGACCGGGTGACGTCTTCCCCGTATCCGGTTACGCCTTCCCCGCGAATACGAATGATGGTTCGCTCGAATGTCCTGTCTTCCGTCTCGATATGCTTTCCCTCGAACGAAACCGCTTCAACCGTGACCGGTAATAATTTAATTTTCTCATAGAGGTCCGGGAACTCACCGTGTCTCGCGTCCCCCCGATCCGCATCGGGTTTGTGGTCGTCCATATGTTTAGTGCGTACTCTGTACTGAAATACCCCAGATGACCCCCGCTCCAATTGAGGAGACACCACCAAACCGTTTATACGAATAGCAGACCAAGATAAGTAGATGGGAAGTCACTCTCACGAACACGGCGACGACCACGACCATGCACACGGTGAGACCGAACCTGTCACCGACCGAAACCACGATAACTCCTGGTCAGCCAACCTCGAGAAACCACAGTACGAAGACGACCGATCGCTACTCGAGCGACACGGGATTGAGGCAGTCGAACACACGACCAGCGGTCACCACGTGAATCTCGTCACGCACAAGGCACACGGCCATCCCGAGGGGTTCCTCTACGATGCACTTGATGAGCGGTTTGGAGATGAGGACGTTGGGTGGGAGTATATCGAACAGTGCGGCTGTGGTGGCCACGTCGTCCGCGTCCACGTTCCCTGACAGACAAAGTTGGGAGACAGCAGCCTCTTTGACTCGACTCGATAGGGCTTGATGGCAATCTCAGCTATAACAGTCGGTTGCGAGCGATTACCGCACGGTACAATGCCTCCGACTGAGGACTGGTGAATGTGCGGTATTAAGGGGATGTACTTCACACGCCCGTTTCGGTAACATAGTGCTTGGGTGGATACTGATTTCCTGAGTTTTCTCCTCGTTTTTGAGTGACCTTTCCAACTCGTGAGCATACGGTCCCTCGTCACGTGCTCACACTCTTAATGCCCTGGAGTGTACCCCTTGGAATATGACCCAATTGACAGCACCCATACGAGTTTTGCACGTCGATGATGAGCCGGGGTTTGCCGATTTAGCAGCCGATTTCCTCAAACGCGAGGACGATCGGTTTGAGATCGAAACTGCACCGAGGGCAGAGAACGGTATTGAGAAACTCACACGGTCCGAGTTTGACTGCATTATCTCTTATTATGACATGCCAGGCAAGAACGGGATCCGCTTTCTCGAAATCGTTCGGACCGATAATCCGGAACTTCCATTCATCCTGTATACGGGGAAGGGGAGTGAGGAGGTGGCTAGCGAAGCTATCTCGGCCGGCGTTACCGATTACCTCCAGAAGGAATCGGGAACAGGCCAATACGAGATTCTCGCTAATCGGGTCGTTAATGCGGTCGAACGACACCGGATCGAACAGGAGGCCGAGGAGACGCGAGCGCAACTGCGAGCGATTGCCGAGCACTCCGCAGACGCCATCATCATCATCGATCCGGATGGTCTCGTCCGATTTGTGAATCCAGCTATCGAAGATCTGTTGGGCTATCCCCCAGCCGAGCTCCGAGGAAGCCGACACAGCACGACGTCCTGGTCGAAGGGAAAGCAGTCTTCGACCGTCTCGTCGGGGGGAACCCCCACGGCTGCGCCGTGTTTGACTACTACTGCACCTTCGACGAAGAGGATACGACGGTCGCCGGGAAGGCGCGCTGGGGAGACCTACCGACGGCAGCACCCATCAATTCAGAGGAGGGCGGTGAACTGCTCGATCGAGCCTGGAACGCCACAAAGGAAGAGTTCCAGCGGAATCTCGACCGCGTGAAGGAGGCGCTCAACGAGCTCAGCGATGAGGAGCTTATGCGTGGTGAGAACCTCGCCCGACACGCGTTCCATCAGGTCGGCGCCTACGAAGGGCCATCAGTACCGATGTACGACCAGCACGCGATGGGGATTCGCCACCGCGATCAGCTCGATCGTGTCCTCGAGGAAGAGGAAGACAGCCAGACGCTCTGGATCGTTCCCGCAGACGTTCACTTCTGACTGACGATGTCACGAATCACCAACTGGTCCCGGGAAAGTCGTACACCAACACTCGCGTATCGAAACACCGAGACTGGATCGCGAGCCGTTCTACACCGGGCTCCGGACTCATACCGGTACAAGTGGCGCGGGGTGATTTTCGTCGACGGCTACCCAATCTGGTCGCGAGGCTTCGAGACGAAAGAGGCGACAACGCTCCGGGATACGCTTCGAGATCGGCCAGCGCCCGAACTGAACTGTCCGGAGTGTCCGAACGACGACGTCCTCGTCGGTGAGAAGACATCTGATGGAGCGAAGGTACAGCGCTGGTACGACTGCCCGGACTGTGGGTACGAAGCCCCCTCGCGCATCGTCTACGGCTCTGAACGCTGAGAACATACACACGCAGGGTGTTTTTCGGCCGGGCGGAGAGAGTGACCCGGTCGAACCGGGTCAGCCCAACAATGAGTCTCGAAGTACTCGACCGACACAACGAGGCACTGTTCGAGTTCCTCTGGTGTCCCGTCTGCGGGCAAGAAGTGTTCACCCACATTCTCTTCGAGGGAGTGTTGTGCAAGAACTGTAACACGCAGGTCGTCCTCCGAGAGTCACGAGAAAACCGTGGCTACGAGGAGGCTGTGCTCGCGTGCTTCGACACCGACTCGACGTGGAACCTTCACGTCGACGAGAAGCTCCGTCGCGACCTACCTGACGGCTCGGCACGGGTGAAAGTCCTCGGCGCACCGGGGGCCTACAAAGTCGACTGGTGGAGTCCAGCACCTGGAGAGGACTGGGAGCCGGTCGAGCGCGGAGAGTTCGACGACGTCAAGGAGCCTAAGGAGGTCCCCCACCTAGCGTAACGAGAAAATTTTCGTTGTGAGATTGAGAGGACCACTTATCGGAGTAGGGGGTATAAGTGGGAGTGTATGCCTGAAGACGTCCTGTTCAAATCCGAGAGTACCCAGAACCGAGACGAAATCGCGTCGTACCTCCGGAACGTCGCCGAAACGCTCGAGCAAGGAGATTCAATCACCCTGAGGGCGGGGGAAGAGTCCGTCACGATGGACCCCCCGGAGCGTCCGGCATTCGAAGTCAAAGCCGAACGGGAAGGGCCGGCCGATGGCCCCGGTGAGCTAAGCATCGAATTCGAACTCGAATGGGATGAGAACAGTAAGAGTGCTGAGGGGGGCTCAGATAGTCTCGAGATCGAGTGAAGACCAACGCAACCGGCTACGACCGATCGTGGACGGTGATAACCGGCACAGGTGCTGATCGGACCGTCTTTTCCGCGACACTCCCGAGAAGAACTCGATTGACGCCACGGCGGCCACTAGCCCCCATCACGACGGCATGGACCTCATTCGTTTCAATATGTTCACGGATCACTTCCGCAGGCGACCCATGTTCGACGTACGTTTGGACGTATGCCAGATCGTGTTCATCGGCTTCCGTGGCCACCTCCTCGACAGCCTCTACTGCAGGTCGCTCGAGTTCGTCATCTGAAAGCACAGAGCGCACGTCAGGGCCCAGCGATGTATCATCCACGACAGAAAGAATGTGGACAGTGGCGTCGAGTGTCGCTGCAAGTGTCAGCCCATGCTTGGCGGCAGCAGTCGAAGCAGGACTCCCATCGGTCGGGATAAGAATATTCTCGTACGGGAATGCTAGCTGCTCATCAGATTGCATTCGAGCGGTCAGAACGGGGACATCGGACAAGCGCACCACTTTCTCCGTGACGCTTCCGAGGAGATAGCGTGAGATGCCGGTCCGGCCGTGGGTGGGCAAGACGATTAGGTCGTGGTCGTATCGCTCGGCGTAATCGACAATTGTTGGTGCTGGGCTGCCCTGAACGACGTCGGTACCGTGCTCCACATCGAGGGATTCGAGTGTCTCTGCAACGTCCGCGACGATCGTCTCTCCCTCCCGTTCCAGTGCGTCAACGACGTTCCCATTGACAGCAGTGACGCTGTCTCGAGTTGTATCGGCGACGAACAGCACTTCGATCGTCGCCTCAGTCCACTGCGCGAGCTCGGCCACATGATGGACGATTTTGGCTGCGTGTTCGCTGCCGTCAACCGGGAGCAGAATCGAATCGTACATGTCACTACCGGCCGCTACGGTGAACAATCACAAAGAAGTTCCCACGGCACGTACCTTCCCAGTGACCGACAGACATCACCTGTGTTCGGCAACACAGCGGCGAGAATCGTTCTACGATGTAGTATCGATGTCGACACGGAGTCAACTCCGATTCGTCCAACGAGTCGAACAGACCGGTGAGACAGATGGCAGCGCCGACCGCGCCGCGCAGGTGTACCGGCATTCAGATGGGTACCCGGCAAGCGTCCTCCGGGACCTCACCCAGCTGAAAGAGCTTCTCGATGCGACCCGTACCGAGCGCGGACCGGGCTACACGGCCGCGACGTTCGTGTTCCTCGACAAGCTCTCGACGGTCGGACTCTATCTGGATGGCGACCCGGAGCGAACGATCGATGCGGCTCAGCCAGCGGATCTCCTCGAGCCATCCAATATGGAGCATCTGGACCAGTCGCTGTTCCTGCTGGGTCACAGCGACGAGGATCCAGCTGACGGTATCCACGGCGACGAGGAGTACCTCTACGTCGTCGAGCTTCCGACGGAGAACCCGTTCGACGAGCCGACCGAGTGGACCGTCAAGGTGAGTGGTCACTCTGCGTTCCCGCGCTGGGATGGGCCGACCGACGAGGCCTTCGAACGGGCTAGCTGGCAGTTCAACGGCCCGCTTGAGCACGCGCTCGAAGAGATGGTCGCTGAGCCGGCGTGAACACCTAACCCGCTCAGATGATGCCGCCGATGACGAGGAATCCGACGACGAGCAGAATCGTCGCGACCACGCTCCCCCCGGCCAGCCACTTGTTCTCCATCGCCTTCTCGTGTAGCGGCATCTCGGCGTATTCCTCGCGGAACGCCTCGAGGTTCGCATCGTCGTATAAGTACTTCCTCTTCAGCGCGAACCGTTCGGTAACCGCACAGCCCGTACAGACCGGTTTCCCTTCGAGTCGTTCGGTCTTAATGTGGCTGTCGCAGGCGATCGCCCCGCAGTTCGGACAGTAGGTGTAGGTCTCGTCGACGCCACTCGTCTCGCAGTGGACGCACCGGTGGATACCGTCCTCCAGCGTGACCCGTGAAGGGCCAGCAGCATAGTATTCGTACGGATACGAATACTCCTGTACCGCTGTCGTCTGCCGAACCTCAGGGAGATACACCGGCTCAATCGATTGCACTGAGATGTCCGAGAGATTCGGCTCACACGTCTTGTTGTAGGTGACGTTGTTGTCGCCGGTGTAGGTCACCGTCGTCGTGTGGTAGTCCTGAAGGCGGTCAACAGCCCACTCCTTGTACTCCGTTTGGGTCTCTCCGAATCGGCGCTCCTCGACGTCGTCGAATACCTCGGTAAACTGCCCGGTATCGAGGGGAACCGTCGCGTGGAAGTTCTCGGTGACCAGCGTCGCGACATCGTCGTCGGCCACCTTCGGATGCCCACGCTCGGCGCGGACGACGAACTGTGTGCGGTCGTTGATCCGGTGGATGACGCCAACGGACGTCTCGAAGACAGTGTTCGTGTCCGCGGTGACCGCGACCACCGGACGGAACGTCACCGCCGAATACGGTGTCGGGAGGTCGGCGGCCTCGATGTTCTCGATGTCGCGGAACGCATCCTCGACGGGCGCGTCGACGTCGACCGCCGGGTCGTAGGGACGTAGCGTCTCGTCACAGAGAATCTCGATGCGCCCGTTGTAGAGGTCGAGGCCGATCTCGTCGGCGATCTCCCGGAGGTCCTCGCCGTCGAGCAGTTCGATTGGATGGGGGTCGTCGTTCTGTTGGAGGCGGTCGGCGTACTCCTGGGCAGGGTTCGTAAACCGGCCGGTTGTGACGACCATTCCGCGTTTGGGGCCGTCGAAGTCGAACGTCGCGATCGCCGAGTGGAGTTTCTGGACGACCGGCCGCCCGACCGTCCCCGTGTGCTTGCACTCGACGATGATCGCGCGCCGCGTGCCGTCGACGACCTCCTCCATAAGGACGTCGCGGCCCTCGTCGGCAGTTCGGTCGGCCTGACGAACGTTCTCGTAGCCGAGATTGCGGAAGACGTCCTCTATCACGTCCTCGAACTCGAACCCTGAGAGATCCTCCAGTACAGCCATCCCGATATACCTGGACAGTACGTTGGAACTGTCAAATACGTTGCCGAACGCAGCCCCGTTCTGTTTTTGAACCCCCGAGAGGGGTGCGGGGTGATCGAACGTGCCTCCCGCGAACCAACCTATGAGTGGAATCAGCGACCCATGCTCGCACGTACAGTCACGGACCTCGGCTGATCCCGACGTCATCTACGTCGGTTACCGTCATCGAGGCCGCGCCATCGTCGAGAACCAATCGGACCAAGAACAGCTCACGCCAGAGCGGAGTCTCGAACTGGCGAATCACAGTCCTTCGGGCTTCGAATGGGGATACAGTGGAAGTGGTCCAGCGCAGCTCGCACTCGCGCTCCTACTGGACTACACGGATGATGAAGACGTCGCACTGGCGCACTACACCGAGTTCAAAAACGAGGTCGTGAGCCAGCTGGACTGCACGGATCCCGACGGTCGCTGGCGACTCACCGGCAACGCCATCGAATCAGTCCTTCGAGAAACGGCCGACGAAGCGGTCGCACCGTCTATCTGAACACCGATCACCGAGAGCCACACATGTCGGAACACAAACAGCCGTCTCATACGGACGTCGAATCGACAGCAAACAATGAACCATCGTCGCCAATCGAGTACGTCGAACGCAGCGACGTCGGTGTCTCACTCACGGTGAAGCTCACTCGCGGAACCGGCACCCGTGACCAAGACAAGATCGTCGCGAAGGCGAAGGGCAAGACGCTCGAGGATGCCCGAGAGGACATGGAGACGCTTCGAGAGTACATCCACGACCTCGCCGAAGACGCCCGCCAGATCCAACCCGAGGAAGAAGAAGAGTAACGTCGGCACTGTCTTTTCGTCGCCTCAGTAGGAGCGGAGGCGATATTCAGTGAGTAACTCGTCAGAGCAATCCACGGTATCGGGTGGCCTATCACCAGAGCAGCGGCTTGAGCCACCAAATACAGGACTTCTCAACGCCGGTATCGTGACGATCCACGACATGGAGACACTACGGGCTTGCGTTGCCTACGAGAACGCAAATCAGAAGCGAGTCCAGATTCTTTGGCGACTCGAACACCGGGCCAACGAAATCCGCGCTGAGGAGGATTGAGACGACATTCGTAGGGCAGTTTTTCGGAGCCTCCAATGGGTGGAGGCTCGATTCATATGAGCGACCGACCAGAAATAGATATTCAACAGCAGACCGCGTTGGGCGAGGATGGCCAGCTCGAAGTGACCGAGACGAGCGTCGAAACCTCGCTCGAGGACTTCGGTGTGGACGTAGATCACCGTGACCGGGACTCGCGCCTCGATCAGCCGGAGGCGAGTGAGTTCGGCGTCGACGGCCGGCCGGAGGTAGAACGGTCATCTGAGGGAGATCAGTCTAACCTCTTCGCCGATACTGCCGAGGATCAGCAGACGCTCGCCGGCGATGATGCAGCGGATCGCTGTCTCTTCAAGGAGTAACCAACAACCAGTTCGTTTGACTGGCTGTGTTGGTTAAGTGTCGGTGAGGTGCGCGCTATCGACTCGCGAGACCACTCAATACAGGAACCAAGCGACTGCGGGCCTCCCGAACGCGGAGGTACCAGTACCCATGCCACGAATCACAAATTGGACGCGTGAGAGCCGTACCCCGAAGCTAGCGTATCGGAATACAGAGACCAACGCGCACCCGAGCGCCGGACTCGTACATCCACAAGTGGCGGGCCGCGGTTCTCGTCGACGGCTACCCGGTGTGGTCGCGCGGATTCGCAACGAAGGAAGCAAAATCGTTTCGCGACGAACTCCGAAAGCGCCCCCAGCCTGACCTACCCTGTCCAGAGTGTCCGAACGGCGATGTTGTCGTCGGCCAGAAGAGTGCCGACGGCGCGAAGGAAGAACGGTGGTTCGAGTGTCGGGAGTGCGGCTACGAAAGCCGGTCAGCAATCGTCTACGGCCCTGAATGCTGAACGAGAATTGGAGTACACTTGCTCGGTAGCGGACGGTGTCATAGAATAGTCCCTACGAGATGAATTCCGGGAAGACGCCGATGTCGTTCGCTGTGAGGAAGTCGACGAAGTGTGCAGAGAGGACATAGCACCAGCTCCAGATAAGGGCGGATCTGATCAAACGGTTTCGAGCGCGCTCTCAATTGGTTCGTCGCCTTCGATCATCTCGAAGGTCTTCCCGTAGGTATTCTCGGTGTCGAGTGCGGTAACAAGCGTGCGGGCAACGTCGGCGCGGGTGACTTGGCCACGTTCGACCCGACGGGCTGCCTCGATCCGCCCGGTTGCGGATTCGTTGGTCAACTCCCCTGGTCGGACGATCGTATACGTTAGATCGCTTTCTTGGAGATGCTCGTCAGCCGCCAGTTTGGCTTCGAGATACGGCCGAAGTGCGTCGGGGCTCTCCTCAGGTTTGTCGGCGTTAATCGCACTGAGCATGACAAAGCGCGGTACCCCTTGCTTTTCGGCTTCGTCGATTAGCCTGATTGCACCATCTCGATCGACGCCTTCGACATCCTCGCCACCAGACCCCGCCGCGAAGATGATCGCGTCGCTTACGTCAACGGCATGGGATACGTCCTCTGTGAGATCCGCGACGACCACCTCGACGCCAAAGGCCTCCATCTCCGAGACCTGTGACTTCTCGCGCACCATTGCTTGGGCTGTGTGATCGCTTTCGCTCAGCACCTCAGTAATATGCTGTCCGACCCCGCCGTGTGATCCAGCGATGAGTACGTTCATGGCGTAGTAACGGACGTGCGATAGCTCCAAAAGAATTCGTACGTAGGGGAAACTCCTGATCCGGTAGAGTGGTCAGCAGAGGCCACTGTTGGTTCTTCACGAGATAGTTTTTGAGCGCCCGAGAGGGGCGCGGGCGCAAGCGAACGTGCCCCCAGAGGTGACCAAAATGGACGATACAACCCAGACGACAGCGTACCGGCTGACGATAACCGCCGACGGCGTTGTGCTACCCGTCGATGAGGAAATGCACCATGTACTCCTCGGCGATCTCAGGGCAGCGATCCGAGACCGACTCGTGGAGTACCACGGCGTCGGGGTGGACCAGGACGACATCACCGTCGCGACGGGCTATCGGTATGTACAGGTTCCGGCAGAGTGTCCGCTTCTGCAGCGAGCGTCTCGACCTCCTGAGTGTTTATATGAACAACGAGAACGGCGCGTACGCAAGCGCGGAGTGTTCCAGCGACCACTGCGAGTGGAGCGGTGATGCCGTCTATCGAATCGTCGATCTCGAGGGTAGCGAGAGCAATGCTGTCGAGAGCAGCGTCCTGACCGGCGATATCATCCCGAATTATTCTCCCTACTGATGAATTCGATGGAAGACACGCCCACGTTCACGCGTATCGAGCCGATCTGCCCACCTGACGACTGCGACTCTCGCCTTGGCATCGGGAATCCCATCTACCTGGTGAGCAGACCGACATTGCCTACGCCGATGTCTGGTGTCTCGACGAGGAATGCTCGTTCACAGCCTGCGCGCAGTTCGCACTCGTCGATCTTCTTCACGAAGAGGCAGACTCACAGACGAGTCTCGTCCACGCCGGAGAGATCGAACCACTTGAGGCACGATATCAGCGGTGAGTTAACCAACATCAGGAGCGGCAAAGCTGCTGTTGTTGGTTAATATTAGGGTCTACTGCTGGTTTTTCTCGCCCCGAGAGCGGGCGCGGGGCGATCAACCCTGCATCTTCTGGGTGATTCGAGATGGCACTCTCAGCACGTCCGACCAGCAGCATCGCCGACGAAATTACAGCCGCTCGGCAGGCCGACCACGTAGCGTTCCTTCATCGCGTCCCCTTCGCGCTTGATGCGTTCCGACTTGGTTTTCTTACCGGCTTTCGTGAGGACTGTACCTACCAACAGCACCAGTACACGGACTTGGAGTTGCCAGTCGGAATGCTGGACAACGACTTTCGCAATCCCGATTTGGATCGGTACGTCGAGCGCTTTTTCGAGTACGAACCGCAGGTCGGCGTGATCGGTGACGCCTACGACATCGACGACGTCGACGAGTACGTGGCCGCCGCACGCGAGATTCAGGCGAGCATCCCAGATGTCGACCTCGTGATCGTCCCAAAGTGCCGTGCCGCGATTCACGCTGTCCCGGATGACCTCATCGTCGGCTATTCGCGAGGATACGCTGATCGATTAGCCCACGAGTTTTCTGAGCCACGCGATTGGCGTGGACGTCGTGTCCATATTCTCGGTGGCAGTCCACCCAAGCAGCTCGATGTAATCGACCAGCTCACCCGACCGACGCTGACGGGTGACCCACCTGCCGACATCGTCGGCCTCGACTGGAACGGTGTCCATCGCGGGGCGCAGTTCGGTGAGTTCTGGACGCCGGACGGCTGGGACGACAGCGGTCGCGACGCCGAGCACATGACGATTCGAAAGATCGTGCGCCATGGCCTTGCCCGGATTCGCGAGTTCTGGCAGGCACACGGTGTCTGGCCCGAGTCGACGCCCCAAGAGGATGGACTCGAACTCGAGTATCATGGTCCGTCACCGACCGATCTCGATGGTGCTGCATGTACTGAATGTGGGGTGAACGTCTGGATGACCCGGCGCAGCCCCTACATCGCTGAGTACGACACGGGCAAGATCTGTGGCTACTGCAGCTATGGTTGCTACTTCGCGCATCGTCATCGGAACAATCTTGAGGAGTTCGCCGGCGAGCAGAGCGTGTACCTCCCGCCCGCGTGACGCCATGAACCACGAACGGTTTTTCATGCCCCCGGAGAGGGCGAGGGCTCGATGGAGAGCCTTCACACTGAGGTGAACTCCTGTGAGTCAACAACAGAGTACGAACGATGTCTCGATTGATGAGATTCCAGTCGATGTCGCGAACACGCAATCAGGGGAGGTCGATTCCGGCGAGGTTCCCGAGGAGATCCGGACGATCACTCGTGGGCTCGCGAGCGAACAGCCACCGACGAATCCACTCGTGGTTCTAAAAGCGGGTCGGTGGTGGTACATCCACGGGAAGGGCGGGACCGACCCTGCGTTCCAATGGGCTATCGAGTGGGCGCGACACATCGCGACCGACACCCCCAGCGACGTTGATCACTTCGACGCGTTCCTCGAGTATCTCGTCGCGGTCGGCTTCGCTGACGAGAAAGCAGCCTTGCGGTGACCGCCAGCGCGAGTTTTTTGTGCGCCCCCAAGGGGTGCGGCGCGATCTGAACTGACGCAGTCGCCGTGAGCTCGGTTTGCTGAAAATTATGGCTACGACCAGTGACTCGTCGGTCTCCTTCGAGGAAACCGATACACGACACGACGAAATGCACAGTACCATCGAAGAGTGGATCGACGACCTCGTCGACCACGTTGACGATGCACAAGCGAGTGAGGAGTTCCAGGAGTGGTTGGACGTCCAGAGTCGCTTCCACGACTATTCGCACCGAAATACACTCCTCATCAAACTGCAGTATCCAGAGGCAACGAAGGTTACTGGCTACAACACATGGCGGAACGACTTCGATCGGCACGTCCAGGAAGGTGAACAGGCCATCTGGATCTGGGCTCCGATTATCTCCAAGCGATGTCCCGAGTGTGAGAATTCGCCTAGCTACCACGAGAACATCGGTTGTGAGTACGACGAGACGCCAACGGACGAATGGTCGAAAGGCCTCGTCGGGTTCAAACCAGCACCAGTCTTCGACGTCTCCCAGACGGACGGAGAACCGCTCCCCGAACTGGAGACAGCAGCGATGGGCGACGCCGACGGCCTAGTGTCAGCGCTCAAAGGGGCAGCTGATGAACTTGGTGTGACGGTACGCATCGTCGATGCCAACGACTGGGAACATGGCGACGCAAAGGGGGTCTGTAAGTACCGGAGTCTACACGACCTCCAGCCAGTCGTCGAAGCGAAAGCCCGAACGAATCAGGCAGATCTCGCTGTCACGCTGATCCACGAGTACGCCCACGCGTTGCTCCACTTCGATATCGAGGATGAGCCCGAACGGGCGAAGCGCGAGGTCGAAGCAGAAGCCGTCGCGTACATCGTCGGTCGGTATTTCGGACTCGACACGAGCGGATCTGCATTCTATCTCGCTGCATGGCAAGGCGATGACCTGGAAGCGATTCAAGAGCGCCTCGGTCGAATCAGTTCCACCGCTCAGGAGATCGTTGGATCACTCGAGGAGTAACGATTCAGACAACCTCTGGAACAGTAGTCACAGTCGAAACTAGTCCAGTTCTGGGTGCGTTGAAAAACGGTTTTTCACGCCGTCGAAGGGCGACGGCGTGCGCGAACTCGTCACGTCGATTCAGGCCAAATCATGACCGAACGAACTGACGACGTCGAGACACAGGACGAAGACGAAACAGAACTCGAAGAGCGGGTGTACTCTCCTGATGGTGGAGTTGTAGCATCAGCTCCTGCAGCTTCGACACCTACTGAAGCTGTCCAACAGCCCACCATTGGCGAAGACCCGTCTCAGGAGGAACTCGAGCCCCGCACAAAGCGAGCGCGAACCGAAGAGATGGATGTCTCGTTACTCCGGAAAGGAGGAATCTACGAGGTACAATCGGAATCAGGGAACATCTACGAGGTCGATATCGCGAGTAAGACGTGTACGTGTCCAGATTTCACGAAGCGGAATCCACACGGTGGGTGTAAGCATCTACGGCGAGCCGATCTCGAAGTTCGAAGTGGAAACGTCCCTCGTCCTGATGGCCGTCTCCCGGAAACGTCAGACGTAGTTGAACAGCTTTCATCGGAAATTCGTAAGCTGAGGCAAGAGATCGAAGAACGCGAGGAGCGACGACGGAAACTCAAAGCTACGGTTGGGGTTATCGAGGAGTTCTCGATTGAGTAGACGAGAGGATTAACCAACAATTCTAAGATATCGCCCAACAACGTTGGTTAACAGAGCCTGCCCCATGTCCTATTCTCCACCAGACCCACCTCGAGAAGTCCCAGCAGACATTGCTTCCAAGCTTGATGAGCAATCCCCGGAGGTACTCCGACAAGTCGCTCGATTCGCCGAGGAGCTTGCTGAGCATCGCGAGCGGGGGGCACGGCTAGCTGAAAACGAGGAGGAGAAGGAGGTCGAAGAGCGACCAGAGGATCTTCCTGATGGCGTTCCGGCGAAGGCGACGATTAAGGAGATCAACGACAACCGCTACTACTGGCAGTGGCGAGAAGGAGAGAAGGTGCGTTCCCAGTATAAAGGTCCCGTCAGTCCCGATGAATAGACGAAGGTGGACCGTAGCCGGGTGTTTGGGACAGCTCATTTAGCAGCATAGCAGAGGACACCCCACACCCCGCAGTGTGAACGGGTCCAACCGACGCAGACTGATAAAACTCGGAGAGTGAAGATGCCCACTCTTACGTTTCCGACGTAACTCAATGTCGGTGGAGAGAATGAAGCCACGGTTGAGGAAATCACACCCCCCACGTTTCCGTCGTTTCGTGACCCGGTCCGGGTTGATAGTTGGAGGGGAGTACAAGGAAGCCTCGGATCACCCACCCCACGTTTCCGTCGTTTCTCCACGACATCCACATCCCAATGCAATGGCATTAACGACGAGAATATCATATATCACACCCCGTGTGCGATGTGAATTTGGTGATGGCGTTGAGTCAGTACCTCCCGTGTGCGAGATGATTTCGATCTCACCTCGAGGGAGGCCCCGTGTGAGAGATGAATTCACTGATGATTCGATGGGAGACACCCCGTGTGCGATATGAAATCTCGGAACGCCCATCGAACAGCCGTCGATGCCGAGGCAGTTCAGAGGAGCTAGCTGGAGGTACCCCCCGTGTGCAAGATGAAAAATCAGACGTAGTCTCTATCAGGATAGTACCGAACAAATTCCTTCGACAATCTCGTGTGGGACGAGATCTCGCCGGTAGGTCACCCCCACACCCCGTGTGCGATATGAATTTGACGAGAGGGTAGGTAGAAGTGAATCACTCGGGAAACGCGGGATTCAGCCAGAGAGTACACGAGAAGCCGTAGAACAGACGATGAAATCCAACCTCGAGGTGGCAAAGGACCGGTCGTATCACGAAACGTACTGTTTCGTTTCGACCGGCTCCAGTTCTAGTGCGGCTTTGGTTGACAGAGTGGCTATATAAAGGTTCCCTCGAAGCATAGCTTATCTCGATATTGTTGTCCTTGCGTTCTCTTCTCCGTGATATCGTGGATTTCTGGTGTCTCGTGGACTCTCTTCCTCACCACTCCCTCCCGTCGTCTTCCTGATTTCATCTCGCACACGGGGTGTGGGGGTTCGGCCTTGTGGGGATCGTGGTTAACCAACAAATCCACTCCGAACAACTGTTGTGTTGGTTAACCGTTCTCCGTGTTCACGAATGCCGTCAATTCCTACATCAACCTGCGAGTATCTCTTCAGCGGCCGAATCGGTAGGTGAGTTATCGAGGTTGAGCTGAACTAGTCAATCCAGTAGACAGCAAGCGCTTTCAGGAAATTGTCGGCACAGTAGCGAATCCGGCACCGTATGCAGCAGCCTCGATGAAGCTCGTGCAGACCCGGATCGATGAACACGCGTGCATCTTGGACTTGACTACGCGAGTAGACTGCGACGGCTTCTTCTCCACCGTTTTCACTTGCTGGGGTCTGGATATAAATTTCGATCATCTCGCCACGACTGAAGTACTCGCGAAGATCTCGCTGTTGTGCCTCACGATGAGCTCTTGCCTTAGATCCTCGGGTGGTACCTGTAGACATAATTATGCTATTGGGCGTTGAGATGGCTCTAGTAAGCCTGTTCTATGGCCTCGAGATCCTCCTCGAACAGCTCTTGAGCTGACTTTCGGCCAGCCTTAGCAGCATATACATCTCGGACTTTACCTTGGACCGCCGAGAGCTTCTTACCGCTCTGTTCGGCGACTTTCTTCTGCGCGAACTTCCGCCGTCGTGATTCCCACCCCCTGATTTCGAACGCTAAGTACCACCGGGCAGTTTGCCGGATGTCAGTGAACTCAACTGATGCCTCTACAGGACGAAGGCCATCAACCTGACTCACAAGTAATGTGGTCAAGAGGTTCTCATCTACCGCACGACAGTCCTCTTTGTCCGGTTCGTCCCACGGGTCGAAGTCTACGAGGTCGCCAAGTCCCATATATACCCATTTGACGGGGTGTATAAACAACCCCCATGAGCGGCTTTACGTTTACTTGAGTCATTTTGAATGAAGCTGAGCGAAGAATTTTAATATTATTCCTCTTATGCCCGACTCCTCCAGCCAAGATGCCAAAATCTCAGAGTATGAGTCTTTTAGAGAGGATTCCAGCTCACAATATGTCTTTTCGATTATTTACCTCGAGTCTGTGTTCGTGTACGCCGTCAACTCCCGCACCTGCGTCTCCGTGAGTTCTCGACGAATCTCTGTCCGATCCCAGCCAAGCGGTGCCAGCAAACTCTCGACAGCTCTGACGAGTTGCATCTCGTAGTACGAGGTATCGTACGACTCGATCTCTTCGTGAGCCAACGCGACTCATTCTCGCGAGGTCTTCTCGTCATCGACGATCTCGTACTCGATGTCCTGTCCCGGGAGGACAGCGAGGTCCTGGTCTCGAGCCCGCTTTAGCGCCGCCACGTTATGGGTGTACTGCGTGTACGCCTCGACAGGCTTGGAAACACGGTTCCGTTCGACAAGTCGGTCAGGATCAACGTCGCCAGCGTGAAGCTCCGAAATCGCCCGTTTCAACCGATTGATGACCCCATCCGGAGAGTGTGTTCGTCCGATAATCTCGAGACAGTCGTGCTGGATGTCTTTGATGAACTCGGGCGTGGACCGTTGTCGGGCTTCGATGCTGCGTATCTTGAACTCATCCTCGCCCGCAATCTTCCCGAAATATTTCGTCAACGCGCCGGCGTCGCTCTCGTGCTGGGGCACGAACGCTACCCACTCGTACTCGGTTTCATATTCGAGACGTATCTCGACGGTGTCAGTGATTGCAGTGACCAACGACTCCAGTGATTCTCGTTTGCCGTCGGCAACGTCTGGATCTGGGGTCACCCAGATGGAGTCGACGATCCCGTGGACGACGCGCCAGCCGTCAGCTTCCGGCCGCTGCTTCGCCGTCAACAGAATCTCGCGAGCGAACACGTTGATTGCCTCGTGGCACTCGATGCGGCCAAACTTCGCGTTGCTGAACCCTTGATAGCCGAAGCAGGCGACGAGAATCCACTTCAGCGCTCCCGACCGCCCCTCGAGTTCCGCGAGTCTGTCTTCGTCGGGATCGTCCCGTTCCTTCTCGCGACGGATAGCCGCCTTGATCTCATCGCGAGCGTCGATGATCGGCTGTAGGATGTCGACGAGGTAGCCGCAGTCGTCGCAGATCGAGTATCCGAGCCCAGGAACGTCCTCGCGGTCGCTGTGGCAGTCACACCGGATGACGTCGGGTGAGACATTCCGCGTACAGATGATATTCGGATACAACGAGGAGAAGTCGAGTTCGTGGAAGTTCTCGTGGAGGCCGACCTCGGGCGCGAAGATGAAGCCGCCACGGTCGGCGTCGTGGAGCGTCCCCATCGGCTGGTAGAACTCGTGGCGCCAGAAGTTCCACGGGACGAGGACGCCGCGGTCGTGGGCCTCGCAGATCTGGATCGCCGTGAGGACGTTCCCGATCGACGCCCACGCGAACTCCTGGACCGGCTTTTTCGAGCGCGACACGAGGTCGAGGACGCCGTCGAGGTTCGTCTCTCCGTAGAAGAATGTGTTCGACTCGTCGATGATCGCTCGGCCGGGCACGTTGTACCGCGCCGGCGAGTGACCGACGCGGCCGTAGCTCGAGTACGTCGACCGGCTCGCGAGCTGCTGGTAGTCGACGTCCGGCCACCGATTCAGCGAGAAGTCGTCGACGCCGGCTACGGCTTCGGCGCCATCCTCATCGGCGTGACCGCCGACCTCATCTCGACGACCGCCGCGTTCTACGTCGTGGCCGCGGCGATGTTCGTCTCGGGCACCAACACGCTCGTCTGGATGCGAGAGACCCACCCCGAACTCAGGGCGAACGCGAGGGATGACCCGCAGGTGACGGCGCCGTCCCGCGACGGCTGAGCCGAGAAGGGACACGTCGAGTGATGACCAAAACATCCTTCAGACGACTACGGGTACTATTGTATACCAATGGATGAGGAGGACAAGAGCGTAACACGGCGAGCACTCCTTGCCGGTAGCGTGACACTCGCGTTCGGCGGCGGCGTCGCCTATCTGGCGACCGATTCAGGTGGCTCCGAGGATGACTACCGGCCCGCGTCGTTCTACACGAGCGATAAGACAACTGACTTCGGCAACGGCGTCGACCTCACCGGCCGGCCGATCGTTGGCGAGCGCGACGCGCCCCTCGACATCTACTACTGGACGGACTATCTCTGTCCGTTCTGTAAGGAGTTCGAGACGAAAACGCTCCCGGAGGTCGGACGTAACTACCTCGACACCGGGGACGCTAGGCTCGTGATGCTTGGCTATCCTAACATCGGCGAGTACTCCGAACCAGCGGCTGTGTGGGGCGCTGCGTCTGGGCGCAGGTCGCCGAGTCCGACCCGATGGCGTTCTGGAACTGGAACGGCGCCGCCTTCGATGCACAGGTAGCCGGCGGCAACGACTGGGCCGACGAGGAGACGTTCCGGGAGATCACCGAACAGACGTCAGGGGTCAACCTGAATAGCGTCGAGGAGTGCAGGGCGTCCCGGGGTGAGGCAATTCGGAGGAACCTCGACGCCGACGTCGATGTCGCACTCTCAGCCGGTATCCAGGGGACGCCCGGATTCGTCATCTACAACCGAGAGAGCGGTGCGGCCGGGAAGTTGGTCGGCGCCCACCCGTACGAGAACTTCGCGGACGCACTCGACCAGGTGCGTGAAGCGTGACCGACCCACGAAACCGGGGACAACGATGAACGATCGACTATCCGACGTGCGTGCGTGGAGCCGTGACCTCCGCGACGCACTCGCGTACCCGCTCACGTCGAATCGTCGACTGCTGATGGCTGGAATAGCCACAAGTCTCACCTACGTCGTCCTGGTGTTGAGCACGTTCCCGCAGTTCTCGATGCAGGTGCTGTCGAGAGACGTCACCGATCTCGGGTTCGCCGTCGCGACGCTCACCCGAGAGACGTACCTGAGTACGGGGTGGCTCGGCCTCGGACTCGTCACCGCGTACGCGCTCCTGACCGGCGTTGCACTGGTCAGTACCGTCACACTCGTTCGACGTGCCCGCCGTCAGAGTGCGTCCACAATCGTCGGCATCATCCCCGGCCTGCTCGCCGCGGGCTGTGCGAGCTGTGGCGCGGGCGTCCTCGGCGCGCTCGGCTTCGTCAGTGCAATGGCGATGCTTCCTTTCGAGGGGAACCTCCTCCGTCTCGGCGGTATCGTCCTGCTCGCATACTTCCTCGGGCAAACCGGTGACCCGCGAACCTGCACTATCTAACCATGCACAATATCACGCCACAGACCATGAATGCGTACGAATCGTGCAGAACAGCTCCTGGCGACAGACTAACGAGAGAGGTGTGAGTGATGAGCGCGTTCCGAAGCCGATTGCTCAAGAGTGTGGGCGTTGCCGTCGGGCTCTAGCTCAGTACACCGAGTTCAAGAATGAGATCGTGAGTCAACTGGACTGCACGGGTCCCGATCGGCGCTGGCGACTCACCGGCTGTGACATCGACGCCGCCCTTCATGAAACGGCCGAGAAAGCGGTTGAACCGTCCATCTGAGTAACAATCACCGAGAGCCATACATGTCCGAACACAAGCAGCCGTCATCAACGGAGTTCGTCAAGCATACTGACGTCGGTGTCTCGCTGACCGTGAAGTTCAAACGCGGAACCGGGACACGAGATGAAGATCAGATCAAGGCCAAGGTGAAAGCGAAGACGCTCGAAGACGCCCGGGAAGACATGGAGACACTTCGAACAGACATCCATGTGCTCGCCGAGAATACCCGCCAAATCCAACCCGAGGAGGAAGACAAGTAAGCAGTCTAGAAGGTGCCAGAGAACGATTTGCCAGGACATAAATTTCGACTCGTTTTGACTGGCTCATCTGTTCAGTATATGTGCGAATCTCACGAGGACAAAGAGTGAACCCGAGGTTGTCGGGTCGCTCAGCAAAGGTATTTCAGGCAGGTCGAGTCAAAATGAATTTATAGCGATCCGTTCTCTAAATATAACAATGAGAGATCCAACAGAAGATGAAGAGATCGAACGAGCTATTCAATATCTAGTGCATTCGTTCGAATCTTCGGGAGATAATCCGAAACCGGTGATACTCCACAGTACAAGAGTAGGAATGGATCTTTACGACAGAGATTACGAAAAGCACATCGTCATTTCTGGCTTTCTCCATGACCTATTAGAGGATACAGATGCGACTTCTGATGAGATTCGTTCGCAGTTCGGAAAAGACGTTGCAAATATCGTGGAAGCCACTAGTTTCGACGAGAATATTGACGACTATCTCGAAAAACACTACGATATCTATGAAAGATGCTTTGAACTGGGAAGAAGTGGGGTGGCTGTAAAAGCTGCGGATATCCTAGATAACAGTGATTACTACGGTTTGGGAGACTCGGAAGAACTACAAAAGAACCTGATCGAAAAAATGGAATATTTCATCGATAAATCTGAACCATATATCGGAGAGGAAGACATCTATCAGGAACTCAATGACAAGTTCCCCATTGTGAAGGAACGGGTGGAGAAAAGCATTGAAAGTTGATGTTTGGCTTAACTCCGGAATGTGTTCCGGCTGACAATCGAGTCAGGAGTGTTGAGTTGCTGTTCTGTACTGAGCGTTCAGCCTATTCGCCACACGACGCAAAACGAGGGTGCATGAACGACTCTCTGACATTCTCAGTCTGGCGTGGTTTTTCGTCGCCTCAGCAGGAGCAGGGTTCTCGGTGTTGTGCCGAGCGACCTGCGGACCAATCTTGGCGCCGTGTTTCTTTGTGGTCGTGCAGCGAACATCGAAGATGTACAGCGTTTTCCCGTCCACGAGGACGGTGGCTTTCAGCGACCGAACGCGGTAGTGCGCTCGCTGAGCGTAGTGGCGTGAAGGCTGATGCGCCGAGAATCGCTCGGTAGATCTCCATCGGGATTTTCTCGAACCAATCACGCAACACCATGTAATGGGGAAGTCGTGTGAGACCGAGTTCTTCAAGAATGCCGGGCATCTCGCTTAGGAGATCAATCGTCTGATGGTAGGACTTCCCCAGTTCGATACGGATGGCTTGGAGGGCTAGCATCACCCATTCGGCGGACCCGCCACCCCCTTCGGGGTCGGCGGGTTCGTCTGGGTTCTCGACAATGATTTTAGCCTTCGTCGCCGAATTACGGGTGAAGAGGCGGAATTCAGATATTAGAACAATCTGTCTCTTCGGTTTCTACGAAGATAACGAGATCGTAGCGTCGCCGTCTAGCGATCCTACAGAACAGAAGATATTTTATAGCACAATTCAAGATAGTAGAAATGTGGAACGCCGTCATATTTATGGGAATTTGATCACAGCTATTTCATTATTAGTAATGGCGATATCTATGGTGATTATAGATAGCCCATCTCCAGATATACTCGGAATCGATCTAATTATGTGGATATCTGTAATTGGTATAATAGGAATAGCAATTAATATATTTAGATCTATTAGCCTTGAGTAGATTCGGCAGAGTGTACTGATGGGATGAAAGCCTGCCCAGTCCCCAAAGATCGACCGCCGCGGTCCGAGTGAAGCGTGGTCGAAAAAACTGCCGCGACAGCAATGAGCGCAAAGCCCAGTTGTCCGAGAAGTGGTTCCGCAGCGATTGTCAGCGCCGTCTCGGAATGAGAGCAGACAGTCGAAGAAGCGCTTCGAGAGGAGCGGCGTGACCGACGCGACTGCCGATCGAGAGGCCGAACAGGTGAGCGTCGATGGTGATGCCGACACCACAGCACTCGTTCAAGCCGTCGAAGACGCTGGATACACGGCATACGCCTGAAGCACTGTAGTTACACGTCACACCTGATTCCCTGTCCCCTACATCCATCACGATCCGACGCATACTCCCAGAGACACCGATGAGCTATGGACGACCACGAACACTCAGACGACGTCGACCACACCCATCACGATCACTCCGACCCCGGCGCGAGTGACGAACCGAATGAGATAGCCGACGACCGGGTCGAACAGGGAATACTCGAGGAGGAAGGGGAGGACGCCGAAAAAGCCGAAGAGGAGATCCACGAACGAACCGAGCACGAGATGGGTCACGGAGACGGTCACGACGGCCACGGCGGGATGCACGAGGGACACGAGCAGATGTTCCGTCGGCGTTTCTTCGTCTCGACGCTTCTCTCAATCCCGGTCCTTCTGTACAGCGAAACCCTTCAGGGGTGGCTTGGATTTACGGTGCCGGCGTTCCCGGGCAGCGAGTGGATAAACCCCGTCTTCGCTGTGATTGTCTTCGCCTACGGGGGCGTGCCGTTCCTCCGGATGGCTCGTCCAGAACTAGAGGATCGCTCGCCAGGAATGATGACGCTCATCTCGATGGCGATCACGGTCGCATTCGTCTACAGCCTCGTGAGCGTCGTCTTCCCGACGACGTCTGCCTTCTTCTGGGAGTTGGTGACGCTGATCGACATCATGCTGCTGGGACACTGGATCGAAATGCGCTCCGTGCGCCGAGCGTCGAGCGCACTCGACGAGTTGGCGAAGCTCATGCCCGACACGGCGGAGCGGATCACTGAAAGTGGGGATGCCGAGGAGGTACCGGTGAGCGAACTGTCGGAGGGCGATCTCGTCCTCGTTCGGCCCGGCGGAAGTGTCCCGGCTGACGGCGTCATCGAGGAAGGTGACTCCGACGTGGACGAGTCGATGATCACCGGCGAGTCCAGACCTGTCACAAAAGATCCCGGCGACGAGGTCATCGGCGGTACGGTCAACGGCGACGGAAGTCTTCGTGTTCGGATCGGTGCCACAGGTGACGAGACGACGCTGGCAGGCATCATGCGCCTAGTCGAAGAGGCCCAGGAGAGTAAGTCGAAGACGCAGGTCCTCGCCGACCGCGCCGCGGGCTGGCTGTTCTACGTCGCCGTGGCGGCCGCAGCCGTGACCGCTGTTGCATGGACTGTCGCAGTCTCGTTCGATGCAGAGGTAATCGAGCGCGTCGTGACCGTTCTGGTTATAGCGTGCCCCCACGCACTCGGGCTTGCGATCCCGCTTGTCGTTGCGATCAACACGTCGCTTGCGGCCCGGAACGGCATGCTCGTCCGAGACCGGATCGCCATGGAGGAGGCACGTAATCTTGACGCGATCATCTTCGACAAGACCGGGACGCTCACCGAAGGCGAACACGGCGTGGTCGGGACGGTGACCGTTGACGGTGTCGACGAGGACGAGGCCCTGGCGCTGGCCGCCGCCGTCGAAAGTGACTCCGAGCACATGATCGCGCGGGCGATCCGGCAGGCGGCCGACGAGTGGGGGATCGACGCGCCCGATGCTGATGACTTCGAGGCGATGAAAGGGCGGGGCGTCCGGGCGATGATAGACGATGACGAGATATACGTCGGCGGTCCGAACCTCCTGAATCATCTCGACAGCGACGTTCCGGCTACGATCCAGACCTTTGCCAAAGAGGCCGGTGAGAACGCACAGACGGTCGTGTACCTGGTTCGTGAGGGTGAACTGATCGCCGCGTTCGCTATGGCGGACGTGATCCGCGAAGAGAGTTACCGGGTCGTCGACGCGCTCCACGAACTCGGCATCGAAGTGGCGATGCTAACTGGCGATTCCCAGGACGTGGCCGACGCGGTGGCCGACGAGTTGGGCATCGACACGGTGTTCGCCGAGGTACTGCCCGAGGATAAGGACGAGAAGGTTCAGGAACTCCAGAATCAGGGAAAACTCGTCGCGATGGTCGGCGACGGCGTCAACGACGCGCCGGCGCTGACTCGGGCGGACGTCGGCATCGCCATCGGGAGCGGGACCGACGTCGCCGTCCAGTCCGCAGACGTCATTCTCGTCCAGAACAACCCCATGGACGTCGTCCGCCTCGTTAAACTGAGCAAGGCGAGTTACCGGAAAATGCAGGAGAACATCGTTTGGGCCGCTGGCTACAACGTCTTCGCCATCCCGCTGGCAGCCGGCGTCCTTGCGCCGATCGGGGTTCTACTGTCGCCTGCAGTGGGTGCACTCCTGATGTCGCTAAGTACGGTGATCGTCGCGATTAACGCGCAATTGCTCCGGCGCGTCGATCTGTCGTTCCCAAACCTCCCAGAAGTATCACCACCTACTGATGCGCAAACTGCAGATTGAGATTTCCCCTTCTGCTCACGTCAGGAAGGATGCTTTTTCGCGGACACCGGTTTCTGGGCGCAAGATACCGTTTAATTACTCACAATCGGCTAACCGGAGCACCGTCTATCGTGAAGAGGGTCAGTTAGTCGGCAGCCTGCTCAGCTTGGCGGTTCTTTGCAACCTCTAATGGGTCTGCTGTCGATGTCGCTGTAACCAGTCGCAGGAACTGTCCCGCGTTCGTGAGAAGGCAGTTCCGGGCGCTGAAGGACGGTTGGCGATATGGTCGACAAGGGTGTGTTCACCCAGTCGACGACTCTCCGGTACTTCAAGCAGACGCTCGGCGAGCGGGTCGGGAAGCGCCAGGAGTTGCGTATCCCGAGCGGCGAGTCAGCGGTATTGCCAGGCAAGCGGACGTAGCGATACAGTCGTGAGAAGCGTGTGCCGGCTGCTACGCCGTTTCGTCTCGAATGACCATCACCTTCACACGCCGAACGCCGTCGAAGTCCCGGAGTCGGTAGGTGAGGTCACGAACCCGCTCAGCTGACCCGCGACAGAAGAGCGACTCGAGACACCACTCCCCTTGGTGCGTGTGGCTCGTATTGAGAATCACGTCCTGGTAGTCGTGTTGGACGGCGTGGAGTTCCTGGATAACGTTGTGGTGTCGATAATCGAATCCGACGAGTGCGACGATCTCGCCAGACGTGTTCTCGAGCCGAGAGTGGGCCTCGATATATTCGAGCATCGCCTCTCGAACGGCTCGGGAGCGATTCTCGAGTCCCTCGTCCTGCCAGACGCGATCGAACTCTGCGACGACCTCGTCAGGAATGTTGAAACTCGTTCGCATACGTTCTACCTCGCCGCCAGTCCACAATAGTCCCCCGTCCCGTATGACGAATCCCCGGGTACGGTATTAACAACCGTTATGCACCTCGTTAGTCGAGTATCTCCTACGATGTTACACGGTGAAGCGCTCGGGCTCCTGATCGGGGCAGTTCTCCTCGGTGCAGTCCACGGAATCGAGCCGGGCCACGGCTGGCCCGTGGCCGCATCGTATGCTCTCGATCAGACGAACAAGTGGGTCTACGGGTTTGCGGCGAGTTTCATTCTCGGCCTGGGCCACCTCATCAGTAGTATAGCGATGGTGGCGGTGTTTTTCTACGCGAAGGGATACTTCAATCTCACACAGGTCAACGAACCGATCCCAATCGATCTGTTCTTGACGACGATCTTCATTGGCGGGCCGGTTAGTCTCGTCGCTGGCGTGTTGCTGATCGCGCTCGGAATCCGCGAATACGTCCACGGTCACTCACACGGCACCCACGGAGAGGACCACGAACATAACCACGACCACGATCACGATCACTCGCACGAGCACGATCATTCGCATACCCACGGAGAAAGTGGCCTTCTCACCCGAGTGAAGGGCGTGATTCCGTTCGTAGGAGGTCACTCCCATTCACACGACGACGTAAATCAGGCTGCGGAACGTGGGCTCTTCGGCATCGCATGGTTCGCGTTCGTACTTGGGTTCGCCCACGAGGAAGAGTTCGAGATCATCGCGCTGTGTACCGGGTCGAACTACTGTCTCGAACTGATGAGCGCCTACGCAATCACCGTCATCATCGGCATCGTCGGGCTGACGATGCTGTTGATCACCGGCTATCAGCATTACGAAGAGAAACTCGAACGGTACACCCCGTACCTGCCGGCGTTCTCTGCGGCCGTACTCATCATTATGGGCCTCGGATTTATCATCGGATTGTTCTGACCGTTCCCGGTAAGAAGATCGCTATTCCGCAGGCAGACATTCAGTCTGCTCCCTCGAAACCACCAAACACCCGACTCATCAACGCTGGTATTGCGACGATTCACGACATGGAGACGCTCCGAGCCTGCGTCGACTACGAGAACGCGAATCAGCAGTGCATCCAGATCCTCCACCCGCTTGAAAGCGGGCCAGCGAAATCCGCTCACAGGACGACTGACGGAACATTCGGGGATGTCTGTCGGAGCCTTAGTAGATGAAGGATCGAATTAGAGATCCGTCGTATTAGGGAGTAGAATATTATAGTTCAGACTATTATAGTCTGGTTCCTAACTTCGGAGCACATATGTATCTCCCGCACGACCTGGAGGTATGGACCAGTTCGTCGATCGTATCGAGGAACTCGATCGGTTGCAGACCCTCTATGAGAGTGACACTGCAGAACTCGCAATCATCTATGGCCGCCGCCAGATCGGCAAGAGCGGACTCGTCCGCCGATCGATTGCCGACCGCGACGATGCCGTGTACTATCAGGCAGTCCAAGGAACAGCGACGACACAGCTCAGGCGGTTCGTCGAGGCCGCAGCGACGACCTATCCAGACATCACGGCCGTCAAAGAAGAGTGGGAACCGCTCTTAACGTACCTCACCGACAGAGACGCCGTCATCGTCATCGACGAATTCCCGTACCTCATCGAATCGAACGAGGGGCTTCCCTCGGTCATCCAACACCTGTGGGATACAGCTGTCGGCGAGAGTCAGGCAACACTCGTACTCACAGGCTCTGCAATCGGCATGATTCATACCCACGTCCTCGATGGCGGTGCGCCACTCTACGGCCGGGTATCCCAGACACCGAATGGCCGCCTCGAACTCACCCAGCTGCCGTTTCGCTCCATCCAAGAGTTCGTGCCGACGTACGATCCCGAAGAACGGGTGTTCGTCTATGGCGTCTTCGGCGGCACACCCCGATATCTCAGCCCTCTCGATCCATCACAGAGCCTCGGAGCAAACATCACGCGGCTGCTGTGTGACCCAGATGGCCCACTCCACGACGAGCCCGAAACCGTCCTCCAGATGGAGCTCAACGAGGTGAACACGTATTTTTCGGTTCTGGAGTCGATAGCCAGCGGGAACCGCAGTCGAAACGAGATCGCTCAGGGAGCCGGCATCGAGAGCACCAACACGTCGTACTACTTCGACCGGCTAGACACCCTCCAGATCATCGAGAAACATCATCCGGCACTCGCCGATCCGGCGCGTAGCAAGCGGACGCGGTACCAGATTCGAGATCCCGTATTCCGGTTTTACTTCCGGTATCTCTACGGCCGCGGGGGACAGTACGAACTCTACGGCGAGAACGCCTACACGGATCTCATCGAACCGGAATTGCCCGACTTCGTCAGTGAAACGTTCGAATCGCTCTGTCACCAGGCGGTGCCGACGCTCTATGCAGACTACCAGCTCACACAGATGCCAAGCCAGTGGTGGTACAAGGGCCAAGAAGTAGATGTCGTCGCACCAACTGACGAGTCAACGCTGATCGCTGGCGAAGCGAAATTCACCAACACTCCCCTCGGCTATGACGTGCTCGCGGACCTCGAAGACGACGTGGAGCAAATCGATTGGACACCAACCGGAGGTGGCGAGCCGACGTATGAATTCGCCTTGTTCAGCCGCTCTGGGTTCAAACGCTCCGTCGAGGAAGCTGCAGACGAGCGTGATGATCTCCGCCTATTCGATCTCTCCGATATCGTTGCTGTTCTCGAGAGTAGAACCACCCATTAACGCCGGAGGGTAACAGCCGGGGATAGTTGTTCGCCCCCAAAGGGGTGCGGGGGAATCGAACGTACCCCCAGAGGTGAACCAGATGAAAGACTCCAACGAGACGACAGCATATCGAATAATGACCACTCTCGATAGCGCCGAGCTACCACCCGTACTGAACTGAGATCTGTGAGGTATCCGTGCTGAGCCGACAACGTAGCAACCCTCACAGGGAACCAGCCTGATTAACCAACATGACCCCATACGGTAGCAACCGATGTTGGTTAACGGCTAGCCGCCGGTAGCAGTTTTTCTCCCCCAGAAGAGGGTGCGAACAGGGCCGGTTGCTCACACAGTCAGACGACGCAGAGGTGGCGAACGTCTCACCGGTAACCGTCCGAACTCACCGAGAGGCGCTGGACGAACTGGCTGTCTAACGACGCTCCTGCTGTTGGTTTGCGTGTCTGTAGAGGAATTGGCGTGAGAGCCAGCCTTTAAACCGAAGATGAAGCATGCTGCTATAGAGCCGCAAGTTTCAGTCCCGGTGTGGGTTTCTACCGCCTTGCGACGATCGAGGTTGCCGTCTAGCTCGTCCTCCAGGTCGATGTTTCAATCCCGATGTGGGTTTCTACCGCCTTGCGACGGTTTTCCGACGGTAAGAACCCGCGGGTCGTCGTCGTGTTTCAATCCCGGTGTGGGTTTCTACCGCATCGCGACAGCGCGAGCAGTTCGGTCGCGTGGGACATCACTCGTGTTTCAATCCCGGTGTGGGTTTCTACCGCATCGCGACTATCCTGTTCACCGTTCTGTTCGAAGCGGATGTGGAAGTTTCAATCCCGGTGTGGGTTTCTACCGCATCGCGACACGAGCTGGTCGAAGACCCGCGCGACGACTAACCCATTCGTTTCAATCCCGGTGTGGGTTTCTACCGCATCGCGACGGACGGTTTGTCGGCGTCGGCGAAGCCGAGGTACAGGTTTCAATCCCGGTGTGGGTTTCTACCGCATCGCGACCCGTCGGTCGGAGTCGGGCGGTCGCTCACTTCCGCTGTTTCAATCCCGGTGTGGGTTTCTACCGCATCGCGACCGACCGGGCGATCGACCTTGACGGAGTCGACCGGGAGTTTCAATCCCGGTGTGGGTTTCTACCGCATCGCGACCTGACCATGTCTGGTGACTTTTACGCCGTCCCCGGCGAGTTTCAATCCCGGTGTGGGTTTCTACCGCATCGCGACGTGCGTGGCCCCGAACACGAGATACAACTCCAGAAGTTTCAATCCCGGTGTGGGTTTCTACCGCATCGCGACAACTGGAATTATTCGACCAGTAGCATTGTGCGCGCTTGTTTCAATCCCGGTGTGGGTTTCTACCGCATCGCGACGTGAGCAGCGTGGGTTTGAGGAAACTGCCGTTGAAGTTTCAATCCCGGTGTGGGTTTCTACCGCATCGCGACGACCGAGAACGGGAACTGGGAAACGAGCGTCCCATCAAGTTTCAATCCCGGTGTGGGTTTCTACCGCATCGCGACACAACGACCAGCCGACAAACGAGAGCGAGGCAACGACGTTTCAATCCCGGTGTGGGTTTCTACCGCATCGCGACAGGGGGTGTTTTCTCGGGGAGAGCACCTATAGTTTTCTCTGGAGACGCGAGAGCGTGGGAGTCATTCATGGACCCCACCTATACACGGCTTTGAAAAGGGTCGACGAAGATTAGCACTCACGCGCGGAGTCGGCCAGCAAGTGTCGGTGCGACGTGGCGGGTTTTGCCCTCCATCCACGTCTCGATGGCGCCATCGGATTCGAGCGCGTCGAGGTGTCGACCGACAGTACTCCTCGATTTCCCTGTCTCGTCGGAAATTCTAGGAAGTGTCGTACTCTCGTCGATAGAGACGAGATACCGGAGCGTGTCGAGGGTCGCGTCGGACGGGCGACTCATCAGGTTCGGGAGGCCGATCTCTTCGATCTCCTCGTCGATGTCCCTGAACTGGAGTGCGAGGTCCACGACGTCCGGCCGGGCGATCGCGGCGACGGTTAGCGGGAGGAAGATCTCTCGCGGACCCCCGTCGAAGTTGAGTACCACCGTTCCCTTAGCAGCTTCGAGGACGTCGATGCATTCTAGAACAGCGGCTTCGAATGCCTCGTAGCTGACCTCCTCGACGACGATGTCCGATCCTGGACCGAGTTCGTTGACAGTCTGGTCGACGTCCTGAATCGCGCTCTTTGCCCTATCGCTCGTGTCGCCGTGTGGTCGGAGGAGAACGATGACGTCGTCGGCGTCGAGGCCGTTATCAAGTATCGGGCGCATCACCCGCGGGCTGTAGTGCCCGATCGTAGAGACGTACGTGCGCATACGTCCGGTTGCAACCGAGTGCGACTAAACGGTTTGGTTTCGTGATCGTGTAATCGTACGGTTACGATCCCGCATAACTGAATACGTTTTCAGAATCGCAAAAAGATTCAAGGGGGTGACCGATCCAGATATTGTCGTGAATCGACATACAATCGCCTCCCGTCATGAGGTGCCATGCGTCGGGTCGACTTAACGCTCGAGCCGGAGGGCTCGTTCCCGGTGCCGACTGCGAACGGCTACCAGATCTACGGCGCAGTCCTCTCGGCGCTCGACGGCGTCGACGAGGACGTCAGTATGCGGGTCCATGACTCCTCGATCGGGAGCCTGACGAACAGCGGCCTCCTCGGGACGTTCGACGGGAGCCAACGTGACCACCATAAACGCGTAATCCGCGATGAGACGTACGACCTCAGGTTGGGCATCGCCGACCCTCGCGACCAAGAGGTCTTCCAAGCGCTCGCGAACGCCTTTGTCTTCGAGGGCGACACCATCGAACTCGCGGACGGCGACTTCCACGTGCGCGACTTCGCGAGTACGAATACGACCCACGAGGACCTCCTCACCGAAGCCTCAGAGATCGTCGCCCGGCGCCACGACACCTTCGAGATCGAAGTTCGCTTCGAGACGCTGACGTGCGTCAAGGAGAATAGCGATATAACAAACATGTTTCCAGCGAGGCAACATGTGTTCGCCTCTATATTGCGCAAGTGGAACGCGACGATACCGGACGAGCGGGCGGACGAGTTCGAGATCGCGATGACCCGCGAAGACTTCGGGACGAACCTCATCGAGAAACCCGACGCGGATACCTACGAGACGGACAGTATCCTCGTCAACCGCGGCGAGGACGGCGGTCCGATCCTCCGCCAGGGGTTCACCGCCGACTGCACGTACAAGTTCAAGGACGCGAGCGAAGCCATCCGGACCGCGGTGACGGCGCTCGCGCTCTTCAGCGAGTACGCCGGCATCGGCGCGTTTGTCTCGCGCGGCTGTGGAACGGTTGCTGTGGAGGTAAAAGAATGAGGGTCCAGAATGGGTTTTTAGGTAACAGGATCGGCACTGCCACTATTTCAATCCCGTCTTGGGCCCTGATGGGAAATGATGGGGCACACCCATATGGGAGTTATGATAGGCAACTGCAGGTTGTGCACTTCCACTCACCTAAACTATATGTGGATCCAGTGCTACAGTCTTTATGGACCAATGGTCAATCCAGCTCGCGCACGATACGAGCGGAGCAGGATCATACACTGGATTCACGTCTATCGACCAAGGAGAAGCTGAAATGACCCACGACACACCCGCCTCAGCGGCCCGTTATGCACACAAGTATATCGTAGACACGCCGCTCGTCGGAAACGTCCTCAAGCACGCGGGCGAGTACGACGCGAAGACGGATCCGGAGGAGACGACGTCACTCGCGGCCCACATCATCAACGCGATGACGGTCGGAGTGAACACCTTCGTGTACAACGCCGTCGACGGCGGCCGCGACATCATGGAACTCGAAGAGGAACTCTCGGTGCTCACGGCAGCGCTCGCGCTCCACGACACGAACAAGTACGTCCGCGAGGCGTACGGTGTCGAAACGGACGGGAACACGAGCGAGGCCTTCGACGCCTACTTCGAGAACGGCGACGACTTCGGCATTGAGGAATTCCTTGGCGAGGGCTACCGCGACGACCTCCACTATCTCGTCCAGCGGACGGAGGTGAACGAGGACAGCCGTGAAACCCGCGGAACGGAGACAGAGTTCGCCGGTCTCGATCGTTACTGTCAGATTGGCGACCAAGTTGCGTCAGTTATCCTTCGAGACGGTATCAAGGGTGGGTCCGCCAAACTGTGCAAGAAACTCGACGCCGACGAGGTCCACCTCATCGAGCTGACGCAGGTCGAGCAGCCGATCCTCAACGATGAACTCCTCGGCGCGACGAAGGAAGTCATTTCGGGAGAGGACGATGGTGAAGAGTACGGCGTCGTCGTCGGGAGTACGCCCGATCGCGTGCTGTATCTCGGTGACGAGGTCGACCGCGACGTGCTTCGAGAACGTGTCGGGAGCCACCTGAGTGAGCAACTCGTCGAGACCGAGCGGTATTCGTTCTCGTGTAAGCTGAACTGGAACTCGTTCGACTACGACATCCTCTCCGAGTTTGCGCTCGACCCGGAGAAGAAAGAGGAGATCATCGCGACGACGTTCCGAGACCTCCTCTCAGACGGGACCGCCGGCGTCGAAGGATTTGAACACATCCGGGACGACTTCGATCCGTACTTCTCGGTCCTCGCGAAGGCGGTCTACATCGACGGCCAATCGGAGTTCGACGACGAAGACGTGCAGGCCGCGTACGACGAAATATACGAGGAACAAGGCCCGCAGAAGGTCAAGATCCACTTCGTCGCGTACCTCCTCCGGAACTTCGAGGAACACCGTGAGTTCCTCGAGAAACTTCGAGAGAACGTTCGGCCCCGTCTGCACGATGACCTCGAAGCGGAATCGGACGCGATCGGTTCCGTCGTGGACCGGTTCTTCGACGCGACGACGTCCGCGCCACTTGGCTCGAAGGGGGAGATGTGCTTCCTCTGCGGGACCGAGGCGGAGACGGACTACCAGAAGGGGCTATCGGCGGTCTATCGAACCCAGGAGTTCTCGCGACGTGTCCGCCCACACGCGAAGTACAAGAAGATCTGCGAGGTGTGTAACCTCGAGTACGCGCTCCTCGCGGACACGTGCGAACGCGCCGACGTCAACCTGAACTCGAACGTCGGCGTTGCGTACTACTACTTCGACGAGTTCCTGGGGGACATCCGTCTCCGTGGTGGACGCGTCGGCCTCCAGCAGGGCGAGACGATCGACCTCAGCGACACGGAGGTAGAAACGAATCTTCTCAAACCCCAGTACTATATCCAGCCGTTCAATTTCGGTGGACATCCCGCGATGGGCGAAAAAAACCACCGGATGGTCATCGTTCGACAGCTAATGCAGGCGGCACAGGACGCCGGCATGAAGATCGTCCTCGGCCGCCCGTTCACGCGCTTCGAGAGCTCTAATGCGGCGTTCGTCGACGAGGACGCGATCCGCCAGCAGGAACTGCTCGATCTGGATGTAGCTGATCGGTTCGGACCGCTCCCGCCGTTCGCCGACCGTGACGACGGACACGAGCAGTCGCACCTCCGACGTGCGCTCGCGCTTTGCAAGATCATCGCTACCGTCGGACAGGAGGCGGGGATGCGGAATTCCTATCTCCAACTCGACCGAGACACGTTTCACCACCTCGCTAACTTCGCCGTACAGAACCACGAGAACGCGACTCACCTCTCCGACCTCGAGTCGTATCTCGAAACCTACCACATGGACCAACTCATGGACATGAAAACCGTCGCCGAACGAGGAGTCGATCTCTTCGGCGAACAGTACGACAGCAAGTACAAGAAGACGAAGATCTTCCGCGAGGCGATCGACGCGTTCCTCAGCGGGAAGAACCAGCGGATGTCCGATGACGACCTCCGCGAACACGTAGCGGCACAAGTGTACGACGCGGCGGACCGCGAAGACTACGCCGGCTACGTTACCGTAGAAGAGGCGGAGGCGTTCGTTGACGCCCTACAGGCGTATCTCGTCGAGAACGATCTCAACTCACTCAAGAAACTCTCCGACTGGGAGAACGCGCTCGTCAACTCGTACCTGTACGCCTACGAGCAGGTTCTGTACGAGGACGACGACACCGAATCGTCCGATAACTAATCCCCTTAACTGATCCACAATGACTCTCACGTACCCCGAATCCGGCCTCGTCGACTCGTTCGAAATCTACCGCACGGAGAAGCCGAGCGTCACGCTCGTCGTCGAACGCGAGATCACCGAACCGACGCTGTTCCGCAACTCCAACAACGACCGTGCGGAGACCCAGCAGTTCGGTGACCAGTTGCACGCACAGGTGAACGGCGAGAAGTTCACGAGCAAGGAGCGGCTCAGCGGTCTCGACCTGCTCCGGTCGCTCGACGACGAACTCGTCGGCGACGAATACACGTATAACGAACCCGCGACGCTCGACGAATCGATCAACGTCGGAACGATCACGTACGGCCTCGCCGGCACCGGCGACCAGGACTTCGCGATCAAGTCCCGCGTCATCGAGGGCTACACGTACACGACCGACGAGTACGACCTGATGAACAAGGAGACCCGGAACGCGGTGTACGAGTCCGGGACGATGCGTACCGACGAGAACGAACAGTCCGAAGCGCTGTTCGACTACGTCAAAGTCCAACCAGGGAACTCGCTCGTCCACTTCATCACGCTCGAAGCCGCGACGGGTCCGATGCTCCTCTACGCGCTCCACAACGTTCTCAACACGGGACGGTACGGAGCCCGCGAGACGCGGACCGGGCGTAATGTCCGCAACTCGATCCGTGGCGTTATCCTCGGCGAGCACGACACATCGCTTTCGACGGGGGAGCTCCTGATGGAATACCACGAGGAGGACGACGCGGTCGGGGACAGTATTGCTGAATATGTCGAGGACGTCCGCCGAACCGATTGGGAGGTTTACGGCGACTTCGACGGTGCGGACGCATTCCCTGAGTGGTACGAGGAGATGCGGGCCGTTGCGTCGCGGGAGACTGACGACGCCGACGAGATCCTCCTAGAGGAATTCGGTCGTCTTACCGAAGCGGCGACGGACGTGTTCAGTTCCGATGATTGAGCAGACGTACGAGGCACAGCTGTACGCTCCGCTGTTCTACTCGAGCGCGGAGGGGAGATCCGTACGGACCCAGCCGTTGCTATCCGCGACCGCACTTATGCACGCGATCGGCTACCGGTACTGCGGGCTCGAGAAGCGGTACGCGCTCGTTGGCGACGACGCGACATCTCCCTCGTACGATCACCTCCGCGAGCTACCGCTGTTCGTGAGCGACATGCGTCCAGTCGCTGTCAAGGCCGATGAACGGACGTTCCGGAGTACCGACTACCGCTCCGAACGGCACTTCACGACGGCGGATCCGGACGTTGCCGAACAGGTGACCGGTGGGAAGTCAGTCCCGGAGGTTCTCGAACGCTCGGGTGCTGGCTGGCAGACCATCCGCCGATATCACGGCCTCTCGCCCGGATCAACCTTTGAATTCACCGTCTGGAGTGACGAACCGCTTCCAGAGCGGCCGTCGTTTCGAATGGGTATCGGACAAACAGGGGAGTTCCGCGCGAGCGAAACCGACCTCAACCAGCTCGTGCTGAACGAGTTCCTCCTTGAGGAAGTCTACGACCTCCCGACCGAGACGCTAAGCGAACTCTTGGAGCGGAGCGACTCGTTCAAGCGCGGTAACGACCCTCGACTCCAGCACTTCGTCGGCGTTGATCCGAAGTACGCACGTGAGACAATCATCCCGGAGGTGAGCTAGATGCGTGTGCAGAGCGCCGCTATTGCGACCGAACCGCCCGCAGAGGGGTTCGCTGAACGGGACTTCGACCACGCCCGGGCGTTCCAGAACCGCATCGCCGAGTGGGCGCACGACGACGCCGCGGAACCGGTCGGCGTCCTCCGAGCACCGACCGGTGCGGGGAAGACCGCGACGTTTTACGAGGTGGTTGAGAAGAACGCCCTGACGCTCGTCGTCTACCCAACGAACGCGCTCCTTGACCAACAGCTCGAACGGTTCCGCGAGTGGGAGGACGTCAGCGCTGAACCGCTCAACGCCGACACGCTCACCGGTCACGGAGACGAACGCGTCGAGAACCTCCTACAGCATGCCGACCGCTTCGAAGGCCACGATGTTGTCGTCACAAACCCCGATATCCTGCAGGCGATCATTCAGAACATGTATCAGGGTTCGACGAAGCCGATGGCGTTCTTCAACCGTTTCGACGCAGTTGTCTACGACGAGTTTCACTTCTACGACGATATCGCCGCAAGCGGGCTCCTCCTGCAGATGCACGTCATGCACGACCGACGCGAAACGAACATCCTCCTCGCGTCCGCAACGCCGAACGAGTCGTTCGTCGAATTCGTCGAAGACGAGCTCTCGATCCCAGTCCGGGACGTCACCGCCGAGTACGTCTCTGACGGCGATCAGTTCCGCCAGCCGGTGACCGTGGACAGACACGAGGTGCGTACGATCGGCGAGGAGCGGGAAGCCGTCGCGGAGCGTCTCCAAGAACTTGTCAACGACGCCAACGACCCTGACGAACCGCAGGTCGCGCTCGTATTCAACAGCGTTGCCGCGAGCAACGACTTCCACGCGTACCTTGCTGAGGAGTTCTCCGAAGTATTCGAACACGCCGTGAAGGACAACGGGTTCGACACGAACGATCCGGACGCGGATCTCGAGTCCGGGGATTTCTTCGTTCTCAACACGACAAGCAAGGGCGAAGTCGGATTGGACTACGACATTCAGACGCTGTTCATGGAGACTCCGGCAACGCCGAGCGCGTTCCTCCAGCGGTTCGGACGTGCCGGCCGGGAGCACGAAGCAATCGTCCACCTGTTCGGCCTTGACGATATGGCGTGGCCGGACGAAATGAGCTATCTCGACTTTGTCGACTCGATTTACGACGCGCTCGGAGCGCATCGAAGCCGAGACGAGGAGATCGCGACCCTCCGAAGTCTCGTCGGGATGCGTGGGGCGTACGCGATTCACTCTCGGATGGCCGATGACGAGTGGTTTGGACCGGAACTGTTCGAGGACTTCGAGTCGGTCTCCGAGTACGGAAAGTGGCGCGCGTTCTTCCGCGCCGTTGACTCGACCTTAGAGAGTGCCGGCGAATTCGGGTCCCCAATCATGCAGAACAGTTCCACCCGGAAGATACTTGACTTCGCACGACACTGCTTTGGGACCTTCGAGAGCCTCCGTGGCCGCTCGTTACCGGTTGACATTCGGTATCCACGGGGTGACAGAGAGGCGCTCACGTCATACGACCTCTTGACGACGCTTCGATACTATGACATCGAGAATATCGAGTCTGACGGGACACTCGTCGTCGAGCGTCGAAACTCGGAGCAACCGGTCGCGATCACCGCTCGATTCCCCGGATACAATAATCGACCGCGTGACTACAGTGGTTCCAACAGCGAGATCGAGGAGATGTTCTCCCGGTGGATCTACCCGGAGATCGAGGAGTCAGACCTCACCGAGACAGAAGTCGACGAAGGTGTACTCCGCCAGTTTTTCTCCGATCTCTCGCTACCGAAGGCGGTGGTGCCGATCGAAGTCCGATACGGCCAGTACGTCGCATATATCCAACAGGATCGGGTCACGTCCGTAGACGTCGAGCGCCGCCAAATATGACCGAGGAACTGATCAACGTCTCCGACCTGAATCAGTACAGTTACTGCCCTCGTCGCTACTGGTATCTCCACTTCTTTGACACGCAGGGAGACAACTACGAGCGTACTGAGGGGACATCTCTCCACGGATCGAAGTCGGAGCGCGGGGGGTGGGTCGACGAACTCTACCTCGAAGACGAGGATCTTGGACTTAAAGGGAGGATAGACATCCTTGAACTCCATGACGACCTGATCCCGATCGAGCGTAAACGCGCAGAAGGAGGAGACTACTACTGGAGCGACGAACTCCAGCTCGCTGGGTACTGTCTCCTGTTGGAATCGTATCTGGGAGAGCCGGTTCGAGAGGGGGCGATTTACCTCTATGAGACTGACCAGCGCATGCACGTACGAATTACCGAGGATCACCGGGACGCGGTTCGCGAACGGGTTGAGGAGATGCGTTCAATGTCTCCAGACGATGTTCCATCGATAACGGATAATCCGCAAAAGTGTACCGCATGTTCGGTTCGGTCGTACTGTCTCCCCAAGGAGACGTTGGAGCTTGAACCCGGACGCATGCCGAGTCCAGAGTGGGAGGAATACGTATGAAGGCAAGCGAAGGGATGTTCGAGGACTCGGTCGTCTACGTCACGACGCAGGGTTCGCAGGTGCGTATCGACGGCGGTCAGGTCGTCATCTACGACGTGGACGGTGACGACGGTGAACTCGGATCGTTCCCCGTCGAGAAACTCGACACGATCAACGTCTTCGGTGGCGTGAACTTCTCGACGCCGTTCGTTGCGACGGCGAACGAGCACGGGATCGTGCTCAACTACTTCACACAGAACGGGAAGTATCGGGGGAGCTTTGTCCCGGAGCGTAACACGATCGCCGAAGTCCGCCGGGCGCAGTACGCGCTCGAGGACTGCGACGAGCTGGCGATCGCGAAGGCGATGATCGCGGCGAAGATCCGGAACGCGCGGACGATCCTCTCGCGGAAAGGCGTCCGAGGGACGACCGTCCTCAAGGATCTCGGTGAACGCGTTTCGAACGCGTCGAACAAGGACGATCTTCGCGGGATAGAGGGCGAGGCCGCAGAACGGTACTTCGGCCGACTCGACGAGACGCTCGTCGACGGCTGGACGTTCGAAACGCGCAGCAAACGACCGCCCGAAGACCACATCAACTCGCTGCTGTCGCTGACCTATGTGATGATGAAGAACGAGGTGTTGAGCGCGCTACGCTGCTACAACCTCGACCCCTTCCTGGGCGTACTCCACGCCGATCGGCACGGACGACCATCGCTCGCGCTCGACCTCCAAGAGGAGTTTCGGCCGCTGTTCTGTGACGCATTCGTCACGCGCCTAATCAACCGTGGGACGATCACGCACGATCAGTTCGGAAACGACAACCGACTCACCGACGACGGCTTCCAAACGTACTTGGACAAGTTCGACGGCTACATGGGCGAAGAGTTGACACACCCGCACTTCGAGTACCGCGTGAGTCGCCGAAAGGCGATCCGACAGCAAGTGATCCTCCTGCGGAAAGCGATCACGGGTGAGCTCGATGACTACCACGCGCTGGAGGTATCGCGATGAGACTCGCAGTGACGTACGACGTCAGCGACGACACGAATCGTCGGCGCGTGTACCGGACGCTAGAACGATATGGAGCGTGGCGACAGTACAGCGTCTTCGAACTCAACGTGTCGAAGAGCGAGCGGGTCGAACTCGAAGATGAACTCGAAGGACACATCGAACCGGCGGACGGTGATCGAATCCGGCTGTATCGGCTCTGCGAAGCCTGCCAAGAGGCGACGACAGATATCGGGAGCGAACCACCGGACGAGCAATCGAACGTCATCTGACGTCAACCTTCGTCGACCTTTTTCAAAGCTGTGTACAGCGGGGGTCCACGAAAGCGAGCGTCGCCCTCGTAGGTGGAGAAAGGTTTATGGACCGGCTCAAGCAAATTACACCCCCTGTCGCAAGGCGGTAGAAACCCACATCGGGATTGAAACACGAAGAAGCGTCTGGCGCTGCTCGGGGCTCCAGAACGTCGCAAGGCGGTAGAAACCCACATCGGGATTGAAACAGGATTGCTCGGTAGTCGTCGTCAGCCATTGCTGGCGGGTCGCAAGGCGGTAGAAACCCACATCGGGATTGAAACGACGAATCCGAACAGCAACTCCCGCGTCGCGATGTCGTCGCAAGGCGGTAGAAACCCACATCGGGATTGAAACAAGCAGACTCGCACTACTCGCTAGATTACTTCAAGGGTCGCAAGGCGGTAGAAACCCACATCGGGATTGAAACTTCGCGATTGTCTGGCGGTTGCTGCCGCGACCGTACCGGGTCGCAAGGCGGTAGAAACCCACATCGGGATTGAAACATCTTGCAGACGGCGTACTCACCGGCCACGAGCGGTCGCAAGGCGGTAGAAACCCACATCGGGATTGAAACAGGAGTGTGGGGAACTCGTCCAGCGTGAACGCGGGTCGCAAGGCGGTAGAAACCCACATCGGGATTGAAACAATGTCCTCGTAGTCGAACAGTAGAGTTCCCGAACCTGTCGCAAGGCGGTAGAAACCCACATCGGGATTGAAACATGACGGATGACGGCGACCCCGGACGAGTTCGTCGGCCAGTACGCCAGTCGCGCGTCGCAAGGCGGTAGAAACCCACATCGGGATTGAAACCCTGTCTCCGGGTCGATGTCGTGGCCGTTTATCATGTCGCAAGGCGGTAGAAACCCACATCGGGATTGAAACCGTGACGTGCTTGGCGACCGGGTGGGTGATCGCGATGGTCGCAAGGCGGTAGAAACCCACATCGGGATTGAAACGTCCCGTCCGGGCTTCGCGACCGGATCGACCAGGACCGTCGCAAGGCGGTAGAAACCCACATCGGGATTGAAACGCTACTCCGATGAGGCGCAAAAGAAGCTCTCCGACTTCTTCGACCCGGAAGCTGAGTCGCAAGGCGGTAGAAACCCACATCGGGATTGAAACATGCACGGGTATATTTCTGATAGGTTCGGAGGTTTCACTTCCGGTGTGGTCGCAAGGCGGTAGAAACCCACATCGGGATTGAAACACGAACCGATACGTCAGAGAGGAGACCTCGATGCCAGGTCGCAAGGCGGTAGAAACCCACATCGGGATTGAAACACGGTGCAGAAGGTGTGTCGCGGCCTGTACGTCCGTTGTCGCAAGGCGGTAGAAACCCACATCGGGATTGAAACAGATCCTCAGCCATGATCAGTTTGCCTCCGTGGTCTCGTCGCAAGGCGGTAGAAACCCACATCGGGATTGAAACTGTCGGTGGCGACCGCTCCGACCAGTCCGACCACGTCGCAAGGCGGTAGAAACCCACATCGGGATTGAAACAAAGAGGAGACCGGATCAAAAACGAACTACTACGGCGTCGCAAGGCGGTAGAAACCCACATCGGGATTGAAACAAAGAGGAGACCGGATCAAAAACGAACTACTACGGCGTCGCAAGGCGGTAGAAACCCACATCGGGATTGAAACACTTGCCCCCGGAGAGGTCGGTTGTCCCGTTGTCGAGTCGCAAGGCGGTAGAAACCCACATCGGGATTGAAACGGGACCGCCCGTGTATCCTACCTTCACGACCCGACGGGTCGCAAGGCGGTAGAAACCCACATCGGGATTGAAACTGTAGCCTCGACCGTGAGAGACGGAGGGACGGGAGGTCGCAAGGCGGTAGAAACCCACATCGGGATTGAAACCTCGGATTCAGCAGCGGGACGACCGAGTGCGGGACTGACCGTCGCAAGGCGGTAGAAACCCACACCGGGATTGAAACCCGACGTCGACGAACTCGTCGGGACGTGGGCCGAGCGTCGCAAGGCGGTAGAAACCCACATCGGGATTGAAACTCTGCTCCCTGCCCCCACGTCTCGGCACCGTAGCCCTTGTCGCAAGGCGGTAGAAACCCACATCGGGATTGAAACCTTGTAGCGGGGACTCACTCTTTCGTCATGCTGGCCCGTCGCAAGGCGGTAGAAACCCACATCGGGATTGAAACGTTGATCTCTGTTCCATCGGGGTACCCGCGGAATAAGTCGCAAGGCGGTAGAAACCCACATCGGGATTGAAACACATCGGCGATCGCCTCAGTTTGGGTGCTACTCGTCGCAAGGCGGTAGAAACCCACATCGGGATTGAAACCCTGCGCCGATAATTTACATCTACGGAGAGCCGGGGTCGCAAGGCGGTAGAAACCCACATCGGGATTGAAACCTCAAACGAGTACTCGCCGCTCAGGTCGTGGTCTTTAGTCGCAAGGCGGTAGAAACCCACATCGGGATTGAAACGGGAGTAATGACCGCCACGACCTACACTGACGACGAAGTCGCAAGGCGGTAGAAACCCACATCGGGATTGAAACTTCCATGTCTTCGGATTCGGCCAGTTGCATGGCGTTTTGTCGCGATGCGGTAGAAACCCACACCGGGATTGAAACAAGCATTCGCTCCGGGCGGCGTCCCTGGAGATCCGGTCACGATGCAGTAGAAACCCAAACCGGGATTGAAACGCCGCGGCGACCGACTCGACGGCCTCGTCGCAAGGCGATATTTCGAGTAGTGTTACAGTGAGCAGGCACGAGAGTTGTCCATCGTCTTAACCAACAAATCTATAGATTAGCGGGGAATGTTGGTTAACACAAGAGCAGCCCATGTCCTACAAACCCACGACTCCACCGGCGAGCCTCCTCAAGAGATGGATTTCTAACGGCGATTAACCAACATATCCCCAATCCACACAATCTATTGGGTAGGTCTGCTATCCTTCCAGCAGATGTCTAAGCAACCATTCATCCTCGTTAATACTAGAACTACAGCCACGCCTGTCACTGGCATTGACACCGTCGATGAAATCACCGACCGATAACGGATTGCGGACACACCCGGGGGGTTCTACCCCAACGTCTGCTGTTCGGTCAGCCAGTTTTTCACGAGATCGTCGAAGTCAACCGAGTCAAAGCGCGAAACCGCTTCCAGCACGTCGATAGCCGTCGACGGCTCGACGCGGAGTTTGAACGTGTATGCCTCACCCCCCACTGAGCCGGATGCAGATTTGCGCGCACGGATGATGCTCAGCATGTCGAGTTCGATCAGGTGATCTCGCATCCGACGTTGCGCCAACTGATCGGCGTCGATGTGGTCGGAAAGGGCCTTGTAGACATCGTAGACGTCGCGGGTTCGAATTCCGGAGTGACCAGCGAGTTCGAGGATTGTCACTGCAGCCAGGGCCAGATGGCCTTGAGTCGTGAGCTGCTCCATTCCCTCGATGATGAGTTCACGTTCAGCCTCCCCCTTAGCGGTCCGGACGTGCTCTTCCTCTACTCGGGTATCGCCTTCAGACTCGGCGATAGCTGCAGCCTTGCGAAGGTACTTGATCGCCTGCCGGGCACTCCCTTTGTCCTGTGCAGCGTAGGCAGCACAGAGCGGGATGACGTCATCAGAGAGGACATCTGACTCGACCCGGACGAGCGTGCAGTCGTCTCGGTCGGCGTCGACGCTCTCGAAGCACTCAGTAAGCGATGCATCGTCATCGTCATCGAGGTCGACGCTGATCTCGAACTCCTCGCCGTCGGGGTTCTGGTAGACAAGCGTCGTTTCGCGAAACGCCTTGCTTGCACGACGGGAAAGGATGTCTCGGAGTTCGTTGGCGTCGTAGGGAGCGAAGAAAATCGAGTCGTCGTAGAGGCTGTCCTTCGCTGCCGGGTCGAGGTTGTCCCGCCACTGGAGATCGTTGCTGATCCCGATGATCGACGGGTAGACATCGTCGTTGACGTAGTCCTTATCGCGCGCTCGCGGGAGCGAGTAGAGTATCTTGTCGTCAGTCCCCAGGTTGTCGATCTCGTCGAGGACGATAATGATCGTCCCGCCGATGTCGTTCATCGCATCCCAGAGATGATCGAGCACCTTCTGCATCGGGTGGCCGTTCGGGTTCTCGCCACCGAGTTTCTCACAGAGCCCGCAAGCGAGCGTGTAGCTCGAGGAGATACCCTCACAGGAGAAAAATACGGTCGTGAGGTCGAGAGCTTGGGCTTCAGCGAACGCCTCTAGCTCCGAGAGCTCTGCTTTCGCTGCTGCGGTCTTTCCCTGGCCGGCCTTACCGGAGAGAAACGTGTTCTCGGCGCCGGCACCACGAGCCGCAGGCTTCAGTGACCGCCGAAGCTTCAGGATCTCCTCCTGTCGCTCGGGGAGTGTCGTTGGGGTGTGGCCCTCCTTGAGGTAGTCCTCGCCGCCGACCGCGAAGATCTCGGAGGTAGTCGAGTACGGGGACGAGTCCATCGTGTATAGGCCGTGTTCTCTATCCACATAAACCCCCTCTGTCCGGGATGTCCGGCTTGTCCGAATAACCCCCCACCCTGTCCGGAATAGGCGTTACCCGGCCGACAAACGTGAGACGTTGGCACGAACGAAAAGTGACTCGGGGGTCCCCCACCCGGGCCCCCGGGGTTGTCCGCAATTATCTGAAAAACGGTGGGGGTAGGGATAGCGAGGTCAACGTGGTTGTTGCACGCGGAATTCACGGAATCGACGTGGTAATCGTCGATCCCGCTTGGTAACGCATATAATAAATTTTTCTATTAATAGTAGTAAGTAGTAGGTAATAGATCTAATGAAGGAGTTTAGAGATTATATCGAACGGGTTTAAGTAAAAACTCGCTGACGGCAGTCGGAAGGGAGTAGACATCTGCCGTGGTATTGCGGACGCACCCGGGGGGAGTCATACGTCCATCAATCCATCTGTCCACCCCAGATGGTAGTACTCTCGAACTGGAATGGCGCGTACTTACCGCTACTAACGGCTGAGACCACGTGTTTCGACTACTCCCGACTCCTCTATTGCTTCAACTACTCTACCAACTGCGTTATCAGCATATCCTTTACTGTCGAGGAATTGCGGACAACCCCGGGGGCCCGGGTGTATGTGAGATCCTATCGAGTACGCTGAAAAGTGTATGAGGATACAAACCACGATATTCCGGACAACTCCGCTCGGACGAGGCCGTTAACTCAGAGTTCGCCGTTGAAAACGCGGGGTAGTGGAATCGGAGATAGACAGACGGAAGCCGATTCTGCCGCGACGTCGTAGCCGGTCGCTTCGACCGCCGTAGTCACGGCCCCGTCGGACACGTCATCGTCAACGAGAACGTCGACCGTGTCGCCCTCGTGGTCGGTTTCAATGCGACTTACCCCGTCGAGGCGCATTCTCTGTGTAAAGAGAAAGGCCGTACTCACGACGAGTACAATCAAGTCAATCAGAAACTTTATCATTTTAAATTGTCAACGTCGCAGTATGGCCCCCGACCATACGCCCTCCAGCGAAGCGTTGTCACGTCGAAAAATCCTCACATCCAGTGCAGTGATTGGAGCGATTGGGCTTGCAGGGTGTTCAGGTGATGCCAGTTCTGATTCCCCCGACTGTACGACGACCGCTCTCGAACACGGTGACGGAGATGTCTTACAGCAAGCGAGTGCTATGATATCCGATGAATCAGTTGTGCTGCTGATTTCGTTGCAGGAATCTGGTGATACATCCCCTATCGAGTCAGTTCTACTCGAGAACTCTGAAGGCGATCTCCTAAACGAAATCCCCACAACCGATGCTCGTGAATACCGTCTCACTATTGGCTCACCACCACACCATGGCCGCCTCACACTACTCGCTGAAAACGACCAAAGCGACGCAATCGACTCGATGGAAATCGAATACCACTGCACAGATGAGTAACTGATTCGGCTGATCTCGACGTTCTTTGAACTCCACGTCAGAGTAACTGGTAGAGGTTCTTACAATACACTCGAGAGCGAGTTCACGAAACTGCTGCCACCAGCTTCGTGAATGGACCGTATTTTCGATCGAGTCGAGACACACGGTTTGATGCGTGGACGAATATCGTTCTCGCGGGGTGGTTGATTCGCAATGGTGCGATGTAGTTGGTCACGTATTGTCCGTTGCGGGTAGTGAGAACCAAAACGTCGTCCCAGCATCCGGCTCCGAGTCGACCCAAATATCGCCGTCATGCCGCTCTACGATTCGCTTGCACAGTGCGAGCCCAATGCCCATTCCGGCGTGCTCGTCACGAGTGTGAAGGGATTGGAAGATCTCGAAAATACGGTCTTGGTCATCGGGGTCAATTCCTATTCCCTCGTCGCTAACCGATACGATCCACTCTTCGCCCGATCGTTCGGCCGAGACGTGAATTCGAGGCGGCGCATCACCGCTATATTCGATCGCATTCTTCAGTAGGTTCTGAAACACTTGTCGGAGTTGGGTATCGTCGCCCTCGACCGTAGGCAACTCCTCAACCGTGATTTCAGCATCACATTCTTCGATCTGCAACTGGAGATCAGCTAAGACCTCTTCAAGGACGGTATCTAGAATAACTGGTTCGAAGGGGTCACCCTCAGTTTCAACCCGGGAGTATTCGAGCAAAGCGTCGATCATCTCTCGCATTCTGTCGGCACCATCCACAGCGAATTCGATGAATTCTCGACCGTCGTCGTCGAGTTCGTCACCGTAGCGGTCTTCGAGCAACTGCAGATAGCTCGACACCATCCGGAGTGGCTCTTGGAGATCATGAGAGGCCGCATACGCGAACTGTTCGAGGCGCTCGTTCGACTCCTGTAACTTGCGCTCGAATATCTTCCGTTCAGTGATGTCCCGCGCCACGCCGACCAGCCTCGTCGATCCGTCCTCGTCTTGGATTGGCCGACCCGGGGCTTCGATCCACCGCCTTTCCCCGTTCCGATCGATGCGGATCTCATCGGACTTCGGCTCGTCGGTTTCCAGTGATTCCTTGATCCTCTCTTCGACCTGCTCTCGATCGTCGGGATGGACGATTTCGATGAAATCATCCCAGTCCTCGACCGTGGTCCCATATAACGACTCAGCCGAGGGATAGAACGACGTCTGATCCTCGTCGACGTTCCAGTCCCAGACGATCGCATCCGTGGCGTTGAGGGCAAACTCCATCCGATTCCGGACACGTTGGAGTTCCTCTTCGCGCTCTTTCTGCTCGGTGATGTCTTGGACGGCTCCGCGGAGCGAAACGACCTCTCCGTCCTCGATGTCGGGCTCACCGATGATTCGGAGCCAGCGCACCTCACCGCTGGTCGTTTGGAACCGACTTTCAATGTCGAAAGACTCGCCGGATCGAAGCGCCGCTTCGACAGCACGTTCGACGATCGGTTGGTCCTCGTCGTGGTACACATCAAGGGCTTCGTTCAGATGCGGTTCTTCGTCGGAGGTGACCTCCAAAATATCGAAGAGGTGGTCGGTCCAGAACACGTCGCGCGTGTCCGGATCAATCTCCCAACCGCCAAGGCCCGCAATGCGTTCCGCCCGCTCCAAGAGATCGTACACCCGTTCGAGTTCCCGTTCGCGCTCTTTGCGCTGGGTGATATCCTCGAAGTACACTGAGAGACCGGACTCAGAGGGATAGATCCTGACCATCGCCCACATGCCGAGCGGCTCCGAGTAGCGTTCGAACCGAATCGGTCCCTGCGTTGCGAATGCCTCTTCGAACCGCTCGAAAATCGGGTCCGACTCGTCGACGTCAAGCACTTCCCACGGTTTCTGCCCGATGAGGTTCCCCTCCTGCTCGCCGAGGTACTCTTCGGCCTGCTCGTTTACGTATTCGTAGCGGAATTCGTCGTCGAGGGCGTAGAAGGCATCGTCAATTCGCTCGAAGATGTCGTCGAGTTCCTGTTCGAGTTCGTCCCGCTGGCGTTCGAGCCACTCAGCCTGTTCTTCAAGTTGTTGCTCGTACTCACGTCGTTCGGTCATATCCCGCGTGACTTTGGTGAATCCCTGGAGCGTGCCGTCGGCGTCGCGGATGGCGGTGATGACGACGTTCGCCCAGAAGCGCGAACCATCTTTCTTAATCCGCCAGCCTTCGTCTTCGATGCGTCCCTCCTCTGCGGCGGTTTCGAGGTTCGTCTCTGGGACATCGTTTTCGATATCGTCCTCAGTGTAAAACGTGGAGAAGTGCTCGCCGACGATCTCGTCCTCTGAATAGCCTTTGATTCGCTTTGCCCCCTGGTTCCAGCTGGCGACGCTGCCGTCGGGGTCAAGCATGAAGATAGCGTAATCCTTGACCGCTCTCACGAATTCTCCGAACTGCTTGTTGTCTGCATCTTCACGACCAATACTACTTTCCCCAGCAGCCCACCAAACTCGGGTTGACCCATCGATTTGTTTGGTTCGTAATTCATCTCGTTCCGTGAGTTCCTCTAGGTACTGCTGTGCCGTCTGCGGTGTACAATCAAGGAACTCGGTGACCTCCGTGATCGATACCGGGGATGTCGGCTGGTTTAATTGGGTAAAAAATCCCCGAATATCATCTACACTGATATCTGGGGACGGATCCGATGGTTCCATTGGTCTCCCTTTAAACCACGAGCTATTAAGCACTTGGTGGAAGTAATGTAATACCAGGTATATTTCCCTGGCTTCCAAACAAGACACATACGGTGAATCCCGGTTGAATATTTTATCATAATAGTATATTCCCGTAATTATCGGCATTCCCTGTCCTGATCAAAGTGGCGGGGATCTACCAGCGCCAACAGGGTTCAAGAGGATTCAATGAAAGCATCTGAGAATCGACTCGAGAAACGTGACGGTGTTTATAGTCCGGCAGCGCTTCGGGAGGTCGTGTCAAATAGTCTCCTGTTCTGGACCGCTCCGACCCCCACAGGTCGGCCGCGGCGAGGAGTTGAGTGGAGGCGGTCCTACCGGTGAGGGAGAGTCGGATGTGAATGAACCGGAACTGAGAACGGGACGAGCATGTCATGATTCAGTGCCCTCGTCTTAGGCACCAGTATCGCTGATAGAATTGCCTTACGTGTGTTGCAGGGCGAAAGGAATATGGTAATATGAGAAAAATGCATTTCCTTCCGCTTGCAGACCAGATCCTTTGTTGGACAGCGAAGGGGTCGTGGCATCACGTTTCCCGGAACTCACTGCCGTAACGGGTGTCTCAATCAGTTAATGTACAGTTAAAGCGGACAATGGAGGAGAAACCGAGGAGGAAATCCGCTCTATCTTCTGTTCTAGTGATGGAATATATACTATTTCCGCCGAAACGGACGATCCCTTTTTCTGCGTATCTTTGCAACAAACGCCTGCGGAGGGGGGAACTCAGTATGACCAATGACAATCTGCTTGAGCGGATAGTAGATGACGAAACGCGGCGTTCGTTTATGAAAAAGAGCGCAGTGGCAACGGCCGGCGCAGGTCTGGCCGCGTCTGGCACCGTAAGCGCCCAAGAAGGTAGTGGTGGTCTCGACGATAATTGGAAAGCCCTGATACAGGCAAGTAACTTCCATCCGGAAGCGAAGTTCGCGATAGTGTCCGACGTTGTCAATTGGACGCCAAATTATGGCGACATCCAGGATAGTTTCTTCTCAGAGTATAACACCCGGATGATTCGGTGGCAGAACACGGGTGAAGTAGTGCCGCTTTGGGCCGCCCACGAGGCAAACCTCGGGAGCTTCGATGGTAACCGAGGATTCGTCACCGACGCCGATGACGATCAGAATCAACCCCAACTCTTCGAGATGAACAAGGAGTGGACGCCGTTCGGCGATAATCCGGAACTGATCACCGTCCAAGTCAGCCCAGTGAACGAGGAGGAGGAGGACGGTATCCTCGACGTCGATGACTGGTGGAATAATGATGATGATATGACGATAGACTAGTCGGTATCCCTGAGGAGACCTATTTTCTCTTCTCTGGGAATTCGCCTCTGCAGTTCTTGTGTGATTTAGAAGGGGAAAGAGTTCCAGTACTCCCGATCGGCTGAGAGGTATTTCAGAAGCTTTTCATGCTGCATGTAGCACTGTTCCTATTGATTATTCCTAGACTGCGCGTAACTATAACGGAGTTTGTTAACTGGTTAGTATGTCTTCGTAGCTAACGCTCAGCGTGCGTGGTTCGATAATATTATTCCGGCGATTACATACTCAGTTAGCATGGCCTCCGATCGCCTACTAGCTTCTCTCCAAGACAAACGACCGTCTCGACGACGGTTTCTTGCTACTCTTGGGGCCGTGACTTCCGTTTCGACTGCTGGCTGTAGTGACGTTCTCCCCGGGAACGATTCCAATAAGGCCAAGGAATCCAGCGAGGTGATTGTCGAGAATAGGACTTCTTCGATGGCGGAGATCGCGGTCCGTGTGATAGATAGTGAGGACGGGACGCTTTTCAGTCGCGTGTTCACTCTCGGTTCCAGAAAGATGATGTCACGCGGTACTATCGAAACGACCCCCTCGAGAGTGCATGCGTTCACCGCAGATGGCGTCTCCCAGACGTGGCAGTACGATCCTGATTTGCCGGCCGATTTCGAATGCGAACTGAAAGATATCGGACTCACGCTGCACCCAGATAACACGATTGAACCGTGGTATGATTGCTAATTCCCCTGTATGAACCGATCCACTCCATTTCTTCAGTCACTGCTGTCTCGAATAAGCCGATAGGTATAGCCGAGCTACACATCGTCACACGAAGACAATGCCATACCCGGCTATTCTAACAGAACAGGTCACCGACCGTCACCCGTTTACGAGTCAACGTCGACACATACACTATGGACCCTAATCGCTCAGAGTCAGATATTTCTATAGAGGATATTAATCGTCTATTCTCGAACGGAGATACATCGGGTACGCCGTTCACTACAGCTGAGGTTGCCGAGAGGTGGGAGTGTCCAGAACAGATTGCAGAGCAGCAGTTGACAGCATTCGCAGACCGTGGGAAGTTACAGACCAAGGAACCTGAGACCGGAACTCGCATTTGGTGGCAGCCATCTGACGGGACTCAGGAAGATGATCAACAGGCCAAATTGCAGGAGTTCGGTGCGTTCGTGAGTGCAGTCAAGGACTACGCGATTTTTATGCTCGATCCCGACGGTACCATCGGCAGTTGGAACCAGGGTGCCAAGCGAATCAAAGGATATTCCGAAGACGAGATCGTCGGCCAGCACTTCTCAACGTTCTACACCGAGGAAGACAGGGCAGAGGGAGTCCCGGAGACGAACCTCGAGAAGGCCACCGAGCGGGGCCGCGTCGAGGACGAGGGGTGGCGGGTCCGCGCGGACGGTTCGCGGTTCTGGGCGAACGTCGTAATCACTGCCATCCGGGACATCGATGGCACACTCCAGGGCTTCACGAAAGTGACCCGCGACATGACCGAACAGCGGGAGTACGAACTCCAACTCCAGCGAGAACGAGACCTCATCGAGCAGATCTTCGAAACGATCCCGGTCGGCATCTGCGTGCTCGACGCGAACGAAGTGTTCACGCGAGCCAACCAAGAGGCACTCGACCTCCTCAAGATCAATGAGACCGACCTTGGCGACCTATCGATAACATCCAGGGAACTGTACGACTCAGAGGACACTCCCATTCCCGGCGACGACAGACCATGGAAAGAGGTCTTCAAGACCGGACAGTCGGTCTACGACTTCCAGTGTCGTATCGATCAGGCTGGGGTTGATCACGAATGGCTCTCGATAAACGCGGTCCCGCTTGAGGGCGGTCTCTCTGAGACTGACCGAATCGTTATCTCTATCGAGGATATCACCGATCAAAAACAGCGTCAACAACAACTCGAACAACGCAAGACGGAACTGGAGACTGAATTAGGGAATATCCTCGGGCGCATCTCTGATGCGTTCTTTGCGCTCGACGAAGACTGGAAGTTCACGCACTACAACGAGTTCGCAGCGGAACTATTTCAGAAGTCGGAGGACGAATTAGCGGAACGGTCTTTCTGGGAGGTCTTCCCCGATCGAGACGACGGGCAGCTCTCGAACGAGTTCCGTGAGGCGGTGGAGAGACAAGAACCAACCAGCTTCGAGTTGTACGATGAAGAAGTCGATGCGTGGCTCCATTACAACGTGTATCCCTCTGAGTCAGGGCTATCGATCTACGTACACGATATCACCGATCGCAAAGAGTATCAGCAGAAACTCGAGGAATCGAACGAGCGTCTGGAGCAGTTCGCGTATGCTGCGTCCCACGACCTGGAGGAACCCCTGCGGATGGTCACAAGTTACCTGCAACTGCTCGAACAACGCTACGCCGATGAACTTGACGAGGACGCGGAGGAGTTCATCGAGTTCGCGGTCGACGGTGCCGATCGGATGCGAAACATGATCGAGGGGCTGCTCGCGTATTCACGGGTAGAGACGCAGGGGAAGCCGTTGGAATCGACCGATCTCGACGAAGTGCTCACCGAGGTCCGTGACAATTTGCAGGTGAAAATCGCGGAGACTAACACCGAGATCATGTCGGAATCTCTCCCCCAGGTTGAGGGAGACATCGCTCAGCTACGGCAAGTGTTTCAGAACCTCTTAGACAACGCTATCGAGTACTCGGGCGACGATCGTCCGCGCATCCGCGTCGAAGCCGAACGTGACGGCGAGGAGTGGATCGTCTCAGTCAGCGACGAGGGCATTGGTATCGACCCGGACGACACCGACCGCGTGTTCGAAGTGTTCCAGCGTCTCCATACCTACGACGAGTATGAGGGAACGGGTATCGGACTCGCACTTAGTCAGCGGATCATCGAGCGCCACGGTGGCGAAATCTGGGTCGAGTCTGAGCCCGGCGATGGTTCGACGTTTTACTTCACGCTTCCTGCTGCAACCCAACCAAACACGTGAGGAGAACAACCAAATATTTTACTTATAATTATACAGGACGAAAGAAGCAAAGCTAACATGCTTACCACGTCCTCTATATTCAGCATCCCATTCTTAACAGAGTTCAAATAGATCGACACTCCTGCCGATACGCTTATCTCCTGTATGAACCGAGCTACTCCGCTTCTTTAATCACTGCTATCACATAAGCCGATGAGTATGCCTCGCCTCACGGTCGCGTTCTGTTTGCTTCTACTCCATTCGTTTGATGGTTGGGCACCTAAGAAGACGCAGGGTTTCGACCGCAGATAACCGCCAGCTCCGATAGCAAGAACACCTCTGATGGCCGCAGGATGCCGAACGAGACCCGGCTCGGTTGTCAGCGGTGGGGTATCGGTCAACGTCCGCATCAGATCCTACCATGCGATCTGCTGTCGTCACTCGTCGGTGGACGGTCCACTCTCTGTCTCGCGCTCTTCCTCCCGTTCTTGGACGTACTCGACCGCCTTGATAGGTTCACTAGCCGGCGGCAGGCTAGTGTTTGCTAGTCGTTCGATACCCACCCCTGTGCGTGTGATCTCTCCTTGACGGTCCGAACTGGAGGGTTCAACTTCCCAGCACCGCTCGGGCAAAGGAAGCTGAATACCTCGCCGGACGTGACCGTGAGATCGAGGTCTTTGACGGCGGCGATGTCGTCGCCGAAGCGTTTGGTCAGGTCGTTCGTCTCAATAGAAAGCGTTGAAATTCAGCAAAGCGGTGAATGGATACTGAGAACCCTTTTCCGGAAACGAAAGTCAGTCAGTGGGGAGAATAGATCGTCCGACACTCCCCAGGAGGTAGAATGCTGCCCCACTGAAAAGGAACAGTGCGATATAGTGAATAGCCGGATTCGTAGGGATCCCTTGGATAGAGAGATAATGTTCAAAGAGGAGAAGAAATAGCATACTGGAAATCACGAGTACTGCTGAGCACCGGCGTATCGTGCGTCGGAGCAGAGGGCTTGACATCTTCTACTGAGTACCACTCGCCCCAATTATATGGTTTGCATGGATGTCGCTGCACGGGGACTTTCTCGTAATCCGTGACACCTGTACGATCCCCGGACGGCAGTCAAATAGTATACACACCCCAAAGCATATGACATTATAGTGATCTTTCATATGTATGCCAACTTGCCAGAGTTGCACGATCAGTTTTCTTCAGTCCGGGTTCTGCTAATCCCACACCACCTTATTCGCGACTACATGAGATACTACCATCATTGTTCATGATGTATCTGTAGGTGGATTTCAGTCGTTCTGTGGTGCACACGGGGTATTGCGGACACGTTCAGGAAATCCGGGAGTCGACAATGGTATCAGACAAAACAAAAGGAGAGATAGAAGAGTACCTCGGGCAAGTTCCAAACTGGCTCGAGGCGCTCTCGGAGCCCGCCGCTGACCACAGTTGGGGAATCGTACGTGACCTTGAGTTCGGAGAGACAGAACTACCAAACCGAGAGAAAGCGCTTGCTTCGGTTGCAGCCGCAACTGCAATGGGATGTCCCTACTGTATACACTTCCATAAGGAAGAGGCGAGACTAGAAGGGGTGACAGAGGACGGTCTTACCGAAGCCATGAACGTCGCTGCTACCGTTCGGTACTTCTCGACGATTCTCCACGGTGCAGAAACCGACCTCGACGAGTTCAGGGAGGAAACGACCGAGATCGTTGACTACATCGAAGAACAGGAGGCGGCAGCAGCTGGCGCTGACTGATCGTACCGTTTCATTTTTTTATTGTATCGAATCCCGTTGAGGTTCTATCACGGTCTAAATCGTGTAAGTACATCAGTGAATTCGAACTCGTGTTTATTCTCCATGACCGGCTATCTCTTGTGTGAACCCATATCCTTCATCACCAGAAGAGGATCGGCGGTGCCAAGAAGTACTGCGACTTCAAGAGATGGCAGACCGTCTCGAGAGAAATGAACTACAGATAGACAGGTTAGAAAACACCGTAAACGCGCTCGCACGAGAGACTGGGATCTCGATTGGAGGCCCCTGTGGTGAATGTAATCTGGGTCACCTTCTGATCAAGCAGGAGATCATGTATTGTCCGAAATGCGGCTATGAGCAGTATTTATAATTACTGTCTATACCAGTCCTTCTACACATCGTCTCATCTATCATGGAGTCGGTTTACACACGCTTCACAGGGTTGCAGTCCGCGCTGCTCGGCTCTTCCCGCGTATGTCTTTCAGGTACATCACCATACTCTGTCTCAAAGTTCGGAAGAACACGACGTATCGGACGCTTCTCGACGAACTCATCGAGATGCCCCGCGTTCGGAGAGCCATCAACTTGGACGAACTCCCGTCACCCTCAACTTTGTGCAAAGTGTTCAACCGACTCGATATGGCTGTCTGGCGTGTTCTTCTTAACCTCTCGGTCACGCTTCTCCCGACTAACGGTATCGTTGGGATCGACGCTTCAGGGTTTGACCGGAGTCACGCCTCGAAACACTACACGAAGCGAACGAAGCTAACTATTCAGCAGTTGAAGGTGACACTTCTGGTGGACACGAGGTCGAACGCGATTATCGACGTACACGTAACGACGACACGAAAGCACGACTCAAAGATTGCGCCGTCGCTCATCAAGCGGAATACCGGCGAAGTAGCGGTTCTCCTTGGCGAGAAAGGATACGACGACCAGAAGGTTCGCGCGTTAGCTCGTGGTTAGGTGTTCGTCCGCTCATCAAGCACCGCGAGTTTTCGTCGCTTCACAAGGCGTGGAACGCTCGACTGGACGTCGATCTCTACGGTCAACGTAGTCAGAATGAGACCGTGAACTCACGGCTCAAACGAAAATACGGCGCATTCGTCCGCTCACGACACTGGTGGAAACAGTTCCGTGAACTCGCTGTTGGCTGTCTCACCTATAACATCGACAAGACACTCTGAACGTTAGATACAGGCGAACGATGTAACGCTACGGAGCGCAATATCTATACATTTTGTCAAGAACTGTATGCTGAATACAGAGGGTGTAGTCAGCAAAATGTGACTCTACGCTGTTCACCCCTGACGTGGTGTCGCTCGCGTTTCGCTGGGCCTGCAACACATTCGAGGCACTGGAAACCCAATGGCCGCCAAATGCGGACTATCGTCCAGACTCTCCAACCGGACGTTCCCTACTACGTGAGACAGCGGCTCGCCCCGTGGATTACCCGGCTCGGGCGAACTCTCGGGCAGCCCGAATACCGCCTTCAGGACACCGAATACGTCGGCACCGTCCAGCAGCCGCTGGACGAGTTCACAGAGGCGCTCAAGGAACAAGGCTTCGAGTGGGATCCGCTGGCATGGTATCACCAGCCGCCGGTTGGATCGGAGCCAAACGGTAGCTGGACATATCGACGGGGCTTGCTGGCCGACAGACAGCTCCACGTCATCCTCATCGCCCACTCGGCGAAGTATATCGACGTTTTCGCCCACGAGGAGTACAACTGGCTGCGACACCCGATCAAACACCTCCGGCAGGTCGGCATCGAGCGGAAAGCCGGTAGCAGCGAAATGCGGCATTGGCTCAAGAGTCACGGCATGGAGGTCGACGCCAAATCACGTCCCCGGCGAAAGATCGCACACGCGCTAACTGACCTCTACACATACCTCAAGTCCGCCATCAAGTAGCCTGGATACAATCTATCCCTTCGAAGAGTGCCGAACCGTACGCGGTGTGTTGCGGGAATTACCCTCGATGGCTTGGTGTTCGTAGCCGCCCGTTTGCCGATAAGGATATGCGTTTTGTATCTTGCACAGCATCAAGAATACATACCTCAACGGGTATGATTGCTGGTGATCAGTTCGCAGTCCTACCTAACGGCTGATTCATCGGGAAAGTATCCCGAAAATAGGATTTCAACAGAGCCTAACTAACAGATGGTAACATCCCGTGTTCCCCCTCTACGGCTTCCTGCGTAATCACTACGTACATGGATCTCGCTGCTGGTCGGGTCAACTGCGACGTACCACTTGGTTACTCAGCGGGGTCCGGGTTTTTGACCTGAAGCCGTTCCTCGTACTCCTCCCACCGTACACCCTTGTCTGAAAGCGTCACAATCTCTGTTTCTTGGTCGTATTGAACGATGTTTGCGTCCCGCAATTTCGGGATGTGCGTGTGGTAGAGAGAAATTGAAATCCGCTTCACTTCCTCAACAGACACGTCCGAGTTGGCTCCGTCCTTTTCTCGGACACCGACTTCTTTAGCGAGATCAGCCAGCGTCAGAGGATCCTCATATTCCTTCAAACTATGGAGGACGTAGCGACGACGCTGACTAGACAGTAATCGGAAAATGGCATCTAACTCCGGATCAAGTCCGTATTCGACAGTATTGGATTGTTCTTTATCCTTACTGGAGAGTCCTCTCGACATAATTCTCCAGAAGGGCGTTACGGGGATAACCTCATTGCCAAACTATCTTGAGTCGTTTTGTAAGTCATTTTCACCGATTACTAGTGCCCATCTCGTTCCCCTAGAATTCGTACTGCACGCTCGAGTCATCGGTCACGAGTACGCTGGTGCGTCAGGCGGGCACTTCACTGCATTCGGCGGGTTGCACAGGATTAAACGCTGATCATTACCGGTATCGTGGCCAAACGAGACGGAAGTTCCGACTCAAACGAGATGGGAGTCGTTCGTCCACTCTCGCACTGGTGGAAGTAAGTAGAAAAATATAGAGCCCGACGTTGTTCACTTAGTACCAGTATCATCAGGAAATTTGTCTATTCATATAGCCTATACAGTTTCATATTTGGTGATTGCCTTGTCCATCTCCCGACACTCACAATAGGAGAGATACCACTTTCTCCTCTGTCCACCGTTATGTGTGATTCTACAAGGGGTAGCTACTACTGATCTCAACCCAGCCAGTAGATCCGATTGGAGACGCACAAGTGTAGATATACACACCGTTTCGGTGCGTTCGAAGATATATGTCCTGTTCCCGATAATGATCGCAAAGGGAACGAGAAGTAGGCGAGAGCAAGTGGATACCCGGACGTTCCAACCAGATCGCTCGATTGGGAGGCCGGGTTCTACAGGCCGAAGGCCTCGGGGCTTGACCCCCGAGGCAGTTCACATGAGTCCAATGCCCTCGGCTATCAGTTCGTGCGAACGGAGCGCGTCGTCGTGTTCCGGAACGATATGTTGAATCATCGCCTCGTCGACGCCGACTCGTTCCGTGAGTTGCTCCAGGAGACCGGCGAGCGTCGACGGGCTTCCGGAGATCGTGCGCGGCCACTCGTCGGAATCGAGTGTGGCAGGCGTCGGTTCCGGCACTCCACCGAGTTCGTCGACTGCTTCCTCGACAGATGGTCTCGTTCCGACCTCGCCGCGTTGCATCCGCTTGTACGACGCTTCGGCCACTGCGCGAAGTCGTGCCGCGTCCTCATCGGTCTCGGCAGAGACCGCATTCACTGCGATCATCCCCTGCGGCTCGTCGATACCGCCAGCCAACCGTGACGGCTGAAAGTGTTCGCGGTACTGCTCGAACGACTGGGTGGCGAACTGGGGCCGGATGAACGCGGCGAAGCAGTACGGGAGCCCGAGTTCGCCAGCGAGAGAGGCGCTCGATGGGCTCGATCCGAGGACCCACGGCACGGGGGTCCCTCGACCGGAGCGCGGAATCGTCAGATCACTGTAGGAGTGTCCGTCGGGGTAGTCGTCGTAGAGGTGAGTGACGACGGCCTCGATCTTCTCCGCGTGGTCCTCGTCGGGATTCTGAACGCGCCGGTCCGTCCCGAGCGCTCGGTCGGCGGCAGGCGACCCGTTCGCCCGTCCGAGGCCCGCGTCGATACGTCCGGGCGCGAGCGCATCCAACGCACCGAACTCCTCTGCGACCTTGAACGGACTGTAATGGTTGAGAAGCACCGCCCCCGATCCCAGTCGAATCGAGTCAGTCTCCGCGGCGAGGTGGCCGAGCAACACCTCGGGAGTCGTGCCGGCGATGGAGTCCGCCATGCCGTGGTGTTCGGCCACCCAGAAGCGCGAAAATCCGAGCTGTTCGGCCTGCTGTGCGGCTTCGACGGTGTTTGCATAGGCATCACTGGCGGTGCCGTCGTCGGGGACGGGAGAGAGGTCGACGATAGAGAGATCCATATCTCTCTTCGGGGTCTGAGAGAGATAACCGTTGGGTTACAGCGACGGCCTAACATTCTTAGCACCTGCTGACCTACCGGGGGGAATGACCGATTCAACGTCAGCGGGATCGCAACCTCGGATCTATACAGCGGCGCGAACGGACGTTTCGCAGAACCAGGGTGGGTTCAGGATCCATCTCGACTTCCCCGGCCGCGCCGTCCCAGGTCACGACGACCACGGATACGGCCCGCTGGCGACTGTCGTCGAGTCGTTCATGGATCCGGGGACGCTGATCCGGATGCACCAACACCGCAACGAGGAGATCATCTCGTGGGTGCCGGACGGCGTGATGCGCCACGACGACCGTCAGGGCAACGAACTCGTCACGGACTCGAACCACCTGATGGTGATGAACGCCGGTAGCGGGTTCTGGCATGCAGAGGAAACGTACGAGGACGACCCGCCGCTGCGGATGCTCCAGATCTTCGTCCGGCCGCATAGCCTCGATCTCGAACCGGGCATCCAGCACGAGCCGATACGGGACTCAGTGTCCAACGAGTGGCGGCACCTGTTCGGCCCTGAGGGCGGCGACGCACCGCTTTACGTCCGGAACGACGTCAACTTCTACGACTGTCGGCTCGACGCCGGCGCGACCGTCACGCTGCCGTCCCGCCCGGAGTGGGACACCTCTCTACGTGTTCGACGGTGCAGTGACAGCCGGTAAGGAGCAAACCAGGATCGGTTACACCGAAAGCGGACTCGTGACCGACAAGGGTGACGTGTCCGTGACGGCCACCGAAGACGCGACCATCGTCGCCTTCTGTATCAACCCTGACGCCCCGATCACTCGACAAGGGACGATCGGGCGCTGAGCGAGACACTGGGAGTCGCATTTCTGTAGCTATTCCTTCGCGTCCGTAGAGAGGTAACAGGATAGGGGGAACCGCTGTGTTCGACGAAGATTTCGGTGCCTTCGAGGCCGTATCTCGACATTACACAGCGACGGGGCCATCCGAGCCGAACTGTCAACTTCTGGATGCAGGGCTCGGAGTCGGACAGTATCTTAACCAACAGAACTGCGTTTTCAGCGGATGTGTTGGTTAATACGACACACCGAGGACGTTCCCGAGGAAAACGACGAAAACGTGATCGAAAAGCGTTCTGACGGCCTCCCCCATGACGCCCCTCGAAGGCGATTGTCACAATCAAGGAGACCAATGGCAACCACTACGACTACTGGCAGTGGCGGGAGCGATTCAGTTCGTTCTCCGTACATAGGACCGGTCAATTCTGACGAATAGAGAGGATGCGGTCGGAAGAGGTCCTATTCTATCGATTCGCACCCCGTGATCGAAGTGTAAATGGGCCTCACCCACTATTCTTATCGGTGTCAACCGAAGATTTTCACTTCGATCACGGGGGGCGTGCAGGAGAGCGATTACACTTCGATCACGGGGGCTCGTCTCGTATAGACTTCGTTGTCGGTCGTATCCCGGAGAATAGGCAACTCGTGAATACGGGGGATAGCCTGGGCGTATTCCCCGGATAAACATCGACGGAGGTGAATCTTTTTAACACTCCGGCGTGCAGAAAGCGTATGACCGGTAGTGAGGAGGACGGGACGGGACAATCTACCTTCGACGAAGGGGTTCGTTCTAGAGTTGACGAAACACAGAGTGAAGCCGCTCGCAATGCAGTTGCCGGAGAGACTGATACAGATGCGGACGGAGAGACTGCTGAGGGCGGCACTCAACGGTCGATCCGTGATATGCTCGACGACGAAGGGGAGGCGTCGGTGTTCATCAATCGTGATCTCGTCGAACCCGACACGATCATCGACGAGGAACGAATCGTCGGTCGCGACGACCAACTCGAATCCGTCGTCTCGTTTCTGCGTCCGACGCTCCAAGGAAACCGTCCGCCGAATATGCTGCTGTACGGCCCCGCTGGGACGGGGAAATCCCTAATCATCGGAGCAGTCACGCAACAGATCATCGAACTCTATCAATCGAAAGGCGAGCGCTTCGGCGTGGTCGACGTTAATTGTCAGCCTATCAATACACTCGACCAGGCGGTGTACGAACTCGTCCAGACCGTCGCGACGGACGTCGATGCGAGGGTCGGAGTCCCCGAGACGGGCGTGTCCACGAAATGCAAGTATCGACGCCTGTACGAACTCATCAACGAGCACTACGACTCGGTGATTTTCATCCTCGACGAGATCGACCTCCTGGTCGGCCGGCGAGCGAACGACGAACCCGCCTACTCGAAACTCCTGTACCAGCTATCGCGAGCGAGTAACACCAACGATATCGAAGGCCGCGTGTCGGTCGCAGCCCTGACGAACGACCCGAAGTTTATGGAAGATATCGACGGCCGTGCCGAGAGTTCGTTCAATCCGCGAGACGTCTACTTCCCCGACTACGATGCCACGCAACTGCGGGAAATTCTCGAGAATCGCCGAGACGCATTCCGTCGTGATGCGCTCGAAGACGACGTGATACCGCTCGTAGCGGCGTTTGCGGCACAGAGCCACGGCGACGCCCGGAAGGCGATCGACCTGTTCCGGGGCGCAGGCGATCTCGCCGACGATCGCCGTGATGGGAGAGTTACCGAAGATCACGTTCGGGAATCCCAGGAGGAAATCGACAAAGACCGGTCGCTGAAACTCGTAGAGGGATTGACGACGCAGAAAAAGATCTCGCTGTATGCGACAGCTGTCGTTGCCTGTCACTCGAACCGTTCCCGGAGTTCAGTTCCCAGTCCTGTCGGCTTCAAAGTCTATCAATGGGTGACCGATCAACTCGATGCTGACCAGATGACTCGCGAAACCTACGTCAAGTACGTCAAAGAGCTCTCCACGTACGGTCTCATCTCGACCTCCCGGAAGAGCCGAGGGCGTGGCGGCGGGATGTACATGGAATTTACGTTCACGGGCGATCCCGAAGCGATGATGGACCGGATAGTCGACGACACCAGGTTAGAAGCGATAGCCAGTCAAGATGAACTCCTCCGGACCGTCGTTAACTCCCAACTGAAGGAGTTCCACGATCAATAAGGAAACGGTCGGGTTCGTGGACCGACGGTTTCGGAGTGAACATCTGGGGACCCCCCGTAGTCGATGTGCAAACTCAGTCTCTAATCAGGTGTAGTCCAAACTCTACCCGATACGAGCGTCTCTCGAAGCCTGCGAAGCGCAACTGACACAAGAAAAACCGAGAAACGGGACGTATTTGGTCGGACTGCCTAGAAACGTGAGCGAAGACTGGGTCCTGACGTTTGTGGGACACCCTCCCCCCGTGATCGAAGTGTAAACGCCAAGGTGAGGAGGGTACCCGAAAGCGGTGTGAGAGGTTCGGTTGGAGATAGAGGCCACGAAACATGTGAAATCGGAGAGAACGCACGGTAGATGATTTCTATGAAAGGGTAGACAAGCACTCGGGTAGATGGAGTTACCCTCCTTCAACCCTCGCAACTAGGTCTACTACGGATTTAATTATTACGCCTGCTACATAAAGCTAGGGCATACTAGAAGCAAGTAAAGTTATGGACGCTATTCTATGGTTTGATAGCTTGTCCGCCGCGTATACCGGGCTTCTAAGTCTGTATACTGTCTTCGCACTCTGACCCCCACTCTCTCCTCATGGTTTTACACATCGATCACGGGGGGAGGGGGTGAGGTTAGTCTCGAACGATAATTACTCATTCTCGGCAGACCGGTGCAACTCCGTCATGTCCGTCTTCATCGAGACGAGTTCTCCAAGAGTAGCTCCGGGCTGTAACCACTACCCGGGGATCACTTCTTCTATTACATCACTCCGAGTAAGTACCGACCCTACCACGCGAATGCGACCACCGGGGTAAAGTCTCCGAAGCGTTCTTTACTCCCGTTTTTGACTACAGCGGTTTTTGACTACGTCGGTGGTATGACCTCAATTCCTCGGAGTTAGTAGACTTTGTCTAAGGTCTCTCGGTTATGTGGACGCATCAGTTCTTTCTGATACCGCTTAGCAGTACGGATAACTTGCTGTAACGGACTAGCTAATTGTCGGTGAGCAGACCAGAATACTGCAACGGCATCTCGTCGATCTCCGTCTCCCTTCAGAAATACAGGAGTCACGATCCCACGTCTGCCTCTAACGTAACTTTCATATGGGTTGCGGTACCATACCGCAGTGAACGGCGGACAGTAAACCGACTGCCAGTAAGGAGGCCGTCGTTCAAGTGCACCACAACGGCATTGGCGATCCCGTCTGCCATCACCCTGCGTGTCCTGTCCCGTGCCAAGGTAAGACACGGAGGGTCCCCGGTGCTGCTGACTGGGAGACCAGTGATTCTGATTACAGCAATGTCCGAATAAACTCTGGATACGCGTCCCAGCGACCATCTGTCCCCTACTCTGGTCTCCGTCTCGGCCGGAAATGTTCACCGATAGTTTCTCCTTCACTTATTCAGCGAACTCCGGAGTTTGGGATCGCCCGTCGACGTAATCGTATGTACTTGTGGCTTGCAGTAAATAGCGTAAGTCCCCTACGTCTCTACTGCAGTCACGGAGTACTGTACGTAGGGGAGGCGGTGCAACTGTCAACGTCGTTGGGGTGCAAACGACGACGATCACTGTGGGTGTGAATGAATCACTGACCGTCGCCAAATGAGTATGACACACTCAACCAAATATACGTTGTGATCGCGGAAATGTAGGAACGAGATTCCGCGTCCCATAGTCTCTAACGAGGGTCAACCACGGTGCAGAGTGGGGGAAAAGTCGAGAGTCTGTGATAGAACCTGCCGGCGTGAGGCCAGATTGCTCTCCTCTCGCTCCACCCCTTGGAACTCTCTTCGTAGAACAGTGGGATGTCCGTGGAAAGTAATAGACTGATCCGGTTACTCGTCTCCTCGATCGATCACTACCCGTTCACGAGACCCGAACATTCTTAACGTGATGGATGGTGGTTAGTCTCATGGCCGACGAGGGAACACGGGAAATCGGAAGGGTCCTGGAGACAACAGAGCGATCGATTACCGTTCTTCAAGCCGTAAAAGAGATGGATGGGGCGACTATCTCCGACCTGGTTCAGGAACTGGAAATCGCGAAGAGTACTGTCCATGCCCACCTGTCGACGCTCCAGAAGCACGGTTTACTGGCCAAAGAGAACAACAGGTATCATCTCGGCTTGCGGTTATTTCATCTTGGACAGCACGTTCGTGGGGATAACGTGAAGTTCGAGTTAGCAGGGGAGACCGTCGAGGACCTGGCCGAAATGGTCAACGAGAACGCGGATTTCACCGTCGTGGAGAACGGAAGGCTACTGACGATTCACAATTCCACGAATCCGAACGATCCGTTCAAATCCGGGGGCTACTTTCACATGCACAGCACAGCGGCAGGGAAAGCCATCCTCGCGGCTCTCCCGCGCGAGGACGTAGAACTCGTCATCGAGAGGCACGGGACCCCCGAATTCACGGAACAGACGATCACGGAGACGGAGGAACTCTACGCCACGCTAGAGGAGGTGCAAAAGCGGGGATACGCGTACAATGACCAGGAAGCGGCGGACTCACTGCGAGGTGTCGGCACTGTCGTCAATAACCCGGACGGAAGCGTCTTCGGGGCTCTGTCCGTCGGGGGACCTGCGTACCGAATCCAGGGTGATCTGTTGCACGAAAAGATTCCGACAGCGCTCAGGGACAAAGCCGCTGAACTCGAAGAAAAGATCGAGGAATACGAACGAACGAATATCTGAGACGATCCCCTGAATGAGATGACTGCTCTGAATTACAGCCATAGAAGTGTAAATAAGGCTGCCGCTCTGATCGAAATACACTGCGTGACACAGATACGGAGTGTGCGACGTCGATAAACACGGTCTGAGATGACTGTTTGTTACATATGGCTCTCTCACTACTTCCAGGCGTGTTTTGTTCTCGTGAACGAAACCGGTCCGAACCGAAGAAACCGCTATATTAGAGTCTAAATCTATGGCCTCGCGTTTACGGTGTTCTGGTGTTCCGAACGAACGTGTGGATCAAGACAAGAACGAACATGAGGCTCAGGACAAGGTAGCCCGATACCGAGCGGATGGCAGGGAGAAGTAGCGGCAGTAGACGAAACGTAGCCCTGGTGCCACAATTTTTATTGCTACTTCCAAGTTTACTTATGCAGAGATGAGCCGTCACCAAGATAAATTCGAAGTCATCGTTATCGGTATGGGTGGCATGGGAACCGCAACCACGTATCACCTGGCGCGGCGAGGGATCGACGTTCTCGGGCTCGAACAGTACGATATACCGCATTCAAAAGGGTCATCACACGGGAGTACGCGAGTGATCCGGAAGGCGTACCACGAGGATGTGTCCTACGTGTCCCTTCTGCACCGTGCATACGAACTCTGGGAACAGTTAGAGACGGAATGCGACGAACGCCTGCTGTACAAAACCGGCTCCGTCTCCGCCGGTCCACCGACGTCTGAACTGGTCACCGGAGCGACCGAGGCCTGTGAGGAACACTCCCTCCCCTACGATAAGCTATCGGCCGGAGAACTGTCCGAACGGTTTCCGGGGTTCGAGCTTCCGGACGAATTCGAGGCGGTGTACCAGCCCGACGGTGGGTTCGTCGACGCCCAGAACAGCGTCGTTGCGCACGTCGAACGAGCGCACGCTCACGGCGCAGAAATCCACGGGAGAGAGGCAGTTGAAGGATGGCAGTCAACCACGGACGGAGTTCGCGTCACGACCGAGAAGGGGTCGTACTCCGCCGACCGTCTCGTCATTAGCGCTGGTGCATGGACCGGGGAACTGGTCGAGACTGACGACTTCAGCCTCTCTCCGGAGCGCCAGGCACTCGCCTGGATCCAACCCGAAAAGCCCGACTTGTTTTCGATAGACTCGTTCCCTGCGTTCGGTGTGTCCGACGGGGAGAACCTCCACTACGGGACCCCGGTGTACGGTGTCCCCGGCGTGAAGATCGGTCGCCATCACCATTTCGAACAGGACGTCGACCCTGATGAGATGGACCGCGAGCCGACTGACCGCGACGAACGAGTCCTTCGCAACTTCGCGGACAGCTATCTCCGAGACGGTGCAGGCCCGACGATGGGTCTAAAGACCTGTATTTACACGAATTCCCCGGATGAGAACTTCGTCATCGACCGACTCCCGAACCACTCCAATGTCGTCGTGGCTGGTGGTTTCTCCGGACACGGCTACAAGTTTGCGAGCGTCGTCGGTGAGATCGCAGCCGACCTCGCCGCTGACGGGACCACCTCTCACGATATCGATCTCTTTTCACTGGATCGCTTTTGAGCAGGCACTGCGCCGATAGCGACTATCAACTCCGAGTGAAGCCAATTTACAAATGTCGGGGGACCGAACGGAACGCGCTAGTTTTATTATCCATACGGGGAAAATAGCTTTCATTCATGAGCGAGCAGAGCGAGCTTCCCGACCGAGCAGAGACCCTCATCGTCGGCGCGGGTGTTGTCGGTTGTAGCACCGCGTATCACCTGGCGAAGAAAGGGAGTTCGGATGTCGTCGTCGTCGACAAGGGGCCGATCCCGAAAACAGGCGGCTCGACCGTCCACGCCCCCGCCGGGTTGACCCAGACGAGCCCCGACCGCACCCTGGCTACGATCGCCAAGGAGACCCGCGAGATATACGATGCCGCCGGAGGATGGGAGGAGAACGGGGCTATCGAAATCGCGACGACTGACGAGTGTTGGGAGTATCTCAACCGTCGGATGGACCAAGCACGTACCAGTGATATCGACGGGGCGGAGCTGCTGACCCCGGACCAGGTGAAAGAACACGTGCCGATTATCGAGACGGAGGACCTCATCGGCGGGTTTCACGTCCCGACCGACGGTCGTATCGATACAGTCTCGCTGCTCGACGGGCTCAAAACCGACGCCGAGAACCGGGGAGTATCGTTCCACGAGCGAACGACAGTAACGGATATCGAAACGACGGACGGAGCCGTCGAGACAGTGGTCACGGACCGGGGACGGGTACGGGTAGACGATATCCTCGTCGCGGGGAACATCTGGGCACCGTTGATCGGCGAGATGGTCGACGTTCCGATCCCGCTCGTTCCCTGCGCCCACCAGTATGGAGTAACCGACTCCATCGAAGCACTCGACGGCTGGGAACACGACGTCGAGCAACCCTGGGTTCGCCACTGGGACGGCGACCTGTACTTCCGACAGCACGGCGATGGCTACGGGATAGGCAACTACAACCACGACCCGATAATCGTCGGTTCGTCTGATATCCCCAGCCTCGACGACGCGATCGAGACTGAACCGGTGTACGATTACGTTCCGAATCAGGGCTCTCGACACGACCCGTTCAAACAGCCGTCGTCGCGTTCCTTCACCGAGTCGGATTTCGAAGATGCCTGGCGGGAGGCGACGCGGCTCTTCCCCGATTTCGAGGGAAGGAGATCGTCAAAGGGTTCAACGGTATGTTCTCGTTCACACCCGACCACATGCCTATCATGGGCGAATCCCCCGACGTCGATGGGTTCTGGGTTGCGGCCGCTATCTGGTTGACTCACGGCGGCGGTGCCGGTCGAGTGATGGCTGATCTACTGGAGGACGGCGAGACTGACCTCGATATCGACGATATGCATATCACGCGTTTCGGGTCCCACGCCGAAAGCCCCTCGTTCGTTCACGACCGCGCGTACGAAGTGTACGACACCGTCTACGATATCCACCATCCCCGCGGGTCTTTCCAGACCCACCGTAATCTCCGGCAGAGCCCGGTCTACCGGCACCAAAAGGAACTCGGCGCGGAGTTCTACGAGGATGCCGGCTGGGAACGGCCCCGCTGGTACGGTGCGAACGACTCTCTTCTGGATGACTACGCAGTGCCCTCGCGATCAGGGTGGGAGGCGAAACACTGGTCGCGGATAGAAGGTGCCGAACACCAGGCCGTCAGAGGCCGTGTCGGTATCGCCGACCGAACGAGCGAGACGACCGTCACTATCACTGGAGAAGACGCGCTTCCGTTCCTACAGTGGGTCTTCACGAACGATATGGATCTCGAGGTCGGAGGTGTCGCGGAAACCACGATGCTGAACGAACGTGGCGGTGTAGTCGGATACGGGACGGTTTCGCGAGTAGAACCGGACCGGTTCCGCGTCTCGTTCGACGGTGGCGCTGCAGGCATGTGCCAGGTCAATCGGCTCCGAAAGCGTGCACCGGACGACAGTTCGGTAACTGTTTCGGACGACGTATCCGGTAGCTGTGTGATCGGAATCTACGGACCGAACGCCCGAGCGACGCTCGAATCCGTTATGCACGCCGACCTCAGTTCGTTCGCTCGCTCGACAGCGCGCGACATCCACGTGAAGAGCGTCCCCGTCACGGCGGTGCGGGACTCGGATACGGGTGAGGACGGGTGGGAACTCCACGCTCCGACAGAATACGGCGGGAACCTCTGGAATACTCTCTGGCAGGCCGGCCAAGACCACGGTATCGTCGCAGTCGGCGATGGCGCGTTGAACACCCTCCGACTCGAAGCGGGGCAACGAGCGTACGGAACTGACGTACACGCGGAGTTCACACCGTTCCAGGCCGGTCTCGACGACTTAGTGGACTTCGACACCGAGTTCGTCGGTCGTGCGGCGCTGCGTCCGACTGGAGAGACCGATTCGAGTGTCAAACTGACCTGTCTAACGCTCGATGACCGCGGTGCCGTCGTGATGGACGGAGTTCCGGTGTTTGATGGAACACGTCGGGTCGGTCACGTGACGAGCGCCGGATACGGGTACGATATCGACGCCTGTATCGCCTACGCGTACCTGCAACCGGAGCACACTGCGGCCGGAACTAGCGTTACGGTAGAGTACCAAAACGAACGCTTCGACGCGACCGTACGAAACGAACCGCTAGTGAATCGATCCTGACCGACGCCGGCACCGAAAACTCTCGTCGGAAACTCAGGCCGTTTCGGTCGTTCGGGCGGCGGAAGCGGCGAGCAGCGCTTTTCTTGCAACCGAAAGCGGGGCTCGTCGCCCATTAATTATATATCCCTTCACAGTATCTCATGGGTTATGGTAGCGAATCAGAAGCGCCGCGAGTTCATAGCCACTGTTGGGGCTGTGAGTGCTTTCGGGGTCGCAGGCTGTTTGAGCGGTGACGAAAACGCTAGCGGAAACACGATCAAAGTCGGAGTCATGCAACCGCTCACGGGACCACTCGGTTCCGTCGGGGAGCCCGCTCGCGACGCAGCAGTGTTACCCGCTCAACAAGTTAACGACGCCGATATCGAGGCCGAGATCGATATCCAAACGGAAGACACTCAGACGGACCCGCAAGCGGCAGTCAGCGCCGCACAGTCGCTCGTGGACGCTGACTATCCGGCTATCAGCGGCCCGCTGTCCACGGCAACGACCCTCCAAGTTCTACAGAACGTCTGCAAGCCGAATCAGATCGCCGAATGTACGCTCGCTACAGCGCCCACGATAACCGACGTCGACGACAACGATCTCCTGTTCCGGACATCGGCGAGCGACGCGCTCATGTCCCAGGCCGTCGCCCAACTCGCGAACGAAGGGATGGACGTGTCGTCCATATCCACGTTTGCCATTAACGACTCGTACGGGCAGTCACTCGCCAACGCGTTTGCGGACGCGTTCGATGGGAACGTTCTCGAACAGGTCTCCTTCGAGAGCGGCCAGTCCTCGTACACTTCCAAGTTAACTCAAGCGCTGTCGGGCGACCCAGACGCGCTGTTTATCGTCGCGTTCACTGAAAACGGGATCAAAATACTCCGCGACTTCTACTCCGATTTCAGTTCCGACACGGAGATCTTAGCGACGAGCGGGATCTACAATCCGGCGATTCCCGAGAACGTCAACGCGGATCTCACCAACATCACAGGAGTCACGTCTGTCGGGACCGGTCCCTCGTTAGACCACTTCAATCAGGCTTTCAACGACGAGTACGGGAGCGAACCGGGGCAGTTCACCTGGCAAGCGTACGATGCGACGGCGACGTTGATGCTCGCGAACGCCGCTGCTGACTCCAACGACGGGGCCGCTATCAAGGACAACATGAGACAGATAGCGAATCCCGAGGGGACGGAAGTCACAGCTGATAATCTGGCCGAAGGCGTCGAAATGGCCATGAACGGGGACGATATCAATTATCAGGGCGTGACCAGCGATATCACGTTCGACGACAACGGTGACGTGGAATCGGGGACGTATTCGGAGTACTGGTTCACTTCCGACGGTGCCCTCGAAACTGGAGACCAGATCAGTATCGACTGATTGGTCTGTGCCGGATACCGTATAGATGCTCTCCCCGTACCGACGTCGTTACCACTGGACTAAGTGCCGGGTGCCACGGGATTATTTCACTGCTTGCAACATGCCGTGGCCCCAAGTTTTATAGAGATTAAATGAGTGCCTCAGTACAGAGCAAGTAGATGCAGATGAGTGATTTTTACTCCGGCTTACGGGACAGTGTCGGCGACCGCCCCCTTCTCGTTGTCCTCGGGGTGTGCGTACTCATTCTGCTACTTGATCTGGTCCGGCAACTGAGTAGCGGCGCGTTGCCCGCACGCAATCTGGCGATATTTCTCAAAAACGGGATCGTACTCGGGCTCATCGTCGGATTAGCCGGGGTCGGTCTTTCAATGATATACAGTATTCTCGGGTTTGCTAATTTCGCACACGGGGATTACCTCACGACAGGAGCGTTCGCAGGATGGATGACGTCGTACATGATCGCCGGATTCGGTGCGTTCGGGCTCGGAGACCTCTTTTTGATCGGTATCGCCGGAGACGCAACTACTGTCGGTGTCGGTGCCGGTGTCGCTACGACGCCCATCGCGATCCTCGCCGGTCTCCTCGTCGCGATCGTATTTACCGTGTTCCTTTCGGTGGCGATCGACCGACTGATCTACAGCCGTTTGCGCGACGAAGAGGGGATCACGCTGGTTTTCACGAGTCTCGGCGTGGCGCTTGTGTTGCGATATCTGATCGCGTTCGTCTGGGGGCAGAATTCGACTGGACTCACTTCGACTGCAGAGCCGAAGTTCAGCGTCTCGAGTATCGGGCTACAGATCAATGCTCACGAGATCACGGTCGCCGTGTGCTCTCTGCTGTTGATGTTCGCCGTCCACTACCTGTTGCAGTACACGAAACTCGGGATCGCGATGCGGGCGATGGCGGACAATCGCGACCTCGCGTCCGTTACCGGGATACCGACAGACCGAATCGTTCGCTCGACGTGGGTCATCGGCGGTGGACTAACCGGCGCTGCCGGCTACCTCATGACGCTCGAATCCGGAACGCTCGCCTTCAACACGGGCTGGACGCTGCTGTTGTTGATCTTCGCAGCCGTGATACTCGGCGGGATCGGTTCGATTTACGGGGCTATTTTCGGCGGGCTACTGATCGGGGTAGCGAGCACCGTCTCGCTCGTTTGGTTGCCCTCCGGGTTCACTCAAGCGGCCGCGTTCGCTCTCATGATCGTCGTATTGATCGTTCGCCCGAACGGGCTGTTCGGGGGGGTGACCACGGCATGACGAAACTGCTCCCGGGGTCATCACCGATGGAAAACCAACGGAGAGTCAGGCTGAACCGAGCAGCGAGAACTCTCGGCGTCACGCCGGAGCAACCCACCGGAGTTATCCAACGGAGGGCGCTTTAATGTCGTACACTGACCGGCTTCGGGACTGGCTCCTCACCGACGATGCCGCATTGATGCTCGGTGTGATGACCGGGTTGTACGCGTTGTTCACCGTCTTCGGCACCGTCCTGGGTCTCAACTTCGCAGGCATTGTTAGTACCCTTCAGCAGATCACCTTTTTCGCGGCGGTGTACGCCCTGCTTGCGTTGGCTCTCAACTTACAGTGGGGGTACGCGGGACTACTCAACATCGGCGTAGCCGGCTTCATGGCGGTCGCAGTGTACACCATGGCGATGCTCACTGCGCCCGTCAATGCGCCTGCTGGCGGTGTCCCCGGGCTCGGGCTTCCGATATGGGTCGGTATCCTCGGCGGCATGACCGTCGCAGCAGTTGCCGGTGGAGTCGTCGCACTGCCCGCGCTCCGTCTGAAGGCCGACTACTTCGCTATCGTTACTCTCGCCTTCGCCGAGATCATCCGAATCACGTACAACTCGCAGCTGTTCCAGACGTTTTCGGTAGCCGGATTCGAGATGGGTACCGGCGCTTCGCGGGGCATTCCCGCTCCGACCAACCCCGTCCTGTCTCTCTACTACACTGATCCCTCCAACTACTCAGCGGGAACGACGGCGTTCGGAAGCATGGTTTTCGGAGCGTTCGGTGCCATCGGATTAGACGAGGCCCTTGTGGTGGATATCACGTACACGCTGATCCTCATCGGCTTTCTGGTCCTGTACTACGTCCTCCTGTCACGGATCGCTAACTCCCCGTTCGGGCGAGTTCTCAAAGCGATCCGAAACGACGAACTCGTCGCGCGCTCGCTCGGGAAAAACACTCGCTGGTTCAAGATCAAGACGTTCATGCTCGGCTGCGCGTTAATGGGGTTTGCAGGTATTCTGTGGCAGGGTAGTCAGTCGCTGATAACCCCGACCCAGTTCACGCCGATGCTCACGTTCTATATCTTTATCGCGCTGATTATCGGCGGTGCCGGTTCGAACACCGGCAGTGTCATCGGCGGGGCACTGTTCGCCGGACTGCTGTTTCAGGGCCCGGTGTTCGTCAGCCGGATCGTCGAAACGGTTTTCTCACTCGGTACTGCGCCGAATACCTTCCCTGACGCTGTGGCTGGGCTCGCCGCTCTGAGAGTCGAACCGCTGCTCGCCTACACACTCAGCAACTTGGCCAGCCTTCGGTTCGTGATCGTCGGGCTCGTTCTGATCTATCTGATGTTGAAGCAACCGACCGGGATACTCGGTCATCGAAAGGAGATCGCGGCTAGCATCGATATCACGGAACGTGTCTCGAGAGAGAATAGCGTCACACCCCACAAAGCGAGATGAATCCGTCGGACTCGCAGTCCAGAGGCTCCGGAGAAGATGACCGATAAAACCATTGGGAAGGACGGCGGCTACACTTTGACCGACTCGCAGTAGGCGTGGGGTTATCTTTAGGAATACCCGAACTGTGCCGTGCGATGTGTTCGATTGAGTTAGATCTTATCAACTGAGGCCCGCCGGAGCCACTAATGACGAACTTCATTGATTAATAATGATCTTTGCCACCGCGATCTAATCAGAGGGCGGTGTTCAGATAAGGATGAAGAGTGAGGCGGTTCGTTTTCTGAGTGATCTATGCCGAAAACGACCGCCTCAACGGTGTTTAGACCGAGATCAACTTAGAGTTTGTTGAACGAGAAGCAACACCGCGACTGCTGATGAAGCTCAGTATTCAGCTGCATCTCGCTGGACTCTCGCTTTCGAATACTGTCTCTATTCTTGAGATATTTGGTGTCGAACGTGCTTGATCCACCGTTCACAATTGGGTACATAAGGCCGATCTACAGCCTGATTCTGGTCGGTGTCCGGATCACGTTGCGGTTGACGAAACCGTGATCCGACTGAACGATGAGCAATATTGGCTGTACGCCGCAGTCGATCCCAAAACAAACGAATTACTCCATACAAAGCTTGAACCGACAACAACGAAGGTTCTCGCTCATTCGTTTCTTACGGAACTCTCCGAGAAACACGACGTCTCCGACGCCGTGTTTCTCGTCGATGGATCGCACTCGTTACAAGATGCATGTCAGCATCACGGCTTCGATTTCAGAGACGAGAAACATGGAAATCGGAATACTGTCTGAACGTGTCTTTAGAGAAATAAAACGACGAACTTTCAGTTTCTCAAACTGTTTCAGCAACGCCGAGGCAGAAACTGTCGACGACTGGCTCAGATCGTTCAGCTTCGCATGGAATCAGCTTATCTGAACACTACCCAGTTGCGGATCGAGGACGACCTGCAGCGGTCCTGCCCGCTCGTCTCGGGGCTCCCGCTCGAATGCGGTGGAAAGGTCGAACGCCTCAAAAAAGTCTTCCAGCCGTTGACACTCTTCTCACGGACAACAAGGAATAGCGGATAATCGTCTGGGACGCCACCGAATTGGTAGCCGCCCTATGTCCACTCATAGACGGCGTCGATCCGTGTGAACGCGAACGGCCAGTCACTGATCTGTGGGTGGACTGACGCCGGTGCTGGCGGCGACGAGCTAGCGTGCTGCATCTCTCACGCGGTCGTCGAGATAGAGAGACCGTCCATCATTGTGGGCCTCCGTCTTCGAGGCGGTTGACAGCCCGTCATACCGTCTCCTACGGCGTGTCGAGGTTTTGGGAGTCACGATGGATTGAGTCACCACTTTCGATGGCGAGGATAATCTCCGCCGCGGTGACGTCGAGCACGAGGAAGTCGACATTTCCCCGCGAGCGAGAAGCTCGCGAACAATAAGAACTCCAGACGCTGCTGGAAGCGCCAAAGACCAGAGAGTGGCTGGAGACGATGCTCGACGAACTCGACAGGGACTACATAGTTGATGACCGGCCAAAAAGCTGTCCACATACTCGCCACCGGTACTTCGAACGACAGCATCACCGACAGCGCTCACGCGATCGGCAGATCGGGTTACAGCGTCTCTAACGAGATCCTCATGCAGGCCAAACACTCGAGACCCTCACTTATTTCGGCCAATCGGACTAAAGCCACCTCAACGAGCGGATTGGAAGGAACGTTCAGAACCAATCGCCTAAGGCATTCGTTACACCAGATCTGATGCGCACGCCAGGTTCTGTGGCGATTGTAGCTTGCTTAGAATAGATCGAAATGAGTGATTCCAGAACGATTCTCCTCGGTGAATTCTTTGACCACTCGTGGGATCAATGTAGATTTCCATACAATATAAAATATTATTAATTTCTAATCTGTAGGGGTGAAGCCGGGAAGGTTACGTCTCCCGTACTGGCTCGTTCATCTGCTCTTCGTCTAGATGGCAGGATACCCGATGGCGATTATCCTGACCTCCGGCATTGGTCCCTTCCAGTTCCGGTTTGGACTGTTCGCACTGCTCCCCTATCTTTTTCGGGCATCGGCTGTGGAACGAACAGCCGCTTGGCGGGTTACGAGCACTAGGGACATCTCCCTCTAGATGAATCCGCTCGCGGTCGTCCTCCGGGTCCATCGAGGGGATGCTCGACAGTAACGCCTGCGTGTACGGGTGATACGGGGGATTGAACACGTCCGATTTCGGGCCAGTTTCCACGATTTCCCCGAGATACATGACCGCCACCCGGTCACAGATGTGGTTGACGACGCTGAGGTCGTGGCTGATCAGCAGATAGGAGGTATTGTACTCTGCTTTCAGTTCTTGTAGGAGATCGAGTATATTCGCTTGGACGCTCGCGTCCAAGGAGGCGACGGGTTCATCCAACACGACGAACTTTGGATTCGAAGCGAACGCACGCGCGATCCCCACTCGTTGTTTCTCCCCGCCTGATAGTTCGCCCGGATACTTAGTCGCGTACTCCGGTCCGAGGCCGACCTGCATGAGTAGCTTTGCGATCCTCTCGTCTTTATCCTGCTCCGCACCGTCGGCGAGTAGATCGAGCGGCCGTTCCAAGATGGTGTACACCCTCTTTTGAGGATTGAGACTGGAATCCGGGTTTTGGAAAACGATCGACGTGTCCTTCCTGAACTCGTCGAACGCGTCGGAGGTGCTGGATATGTCTTCGCCCCTGAACTCGATGGTTCCCTCGTCCTGATCCAGAAGCTGGACCATTAGCCGCCCCAACGTACTCTTACCACAACCGCTCTCCCCGACTATCCCGACCGTTTCCGATTCGCATACATCGATGTCGACACCGTTGACTGCTTGGACCGGCTGCTCGCCGCCGAACACCTGATCGAGAAGGCCAGTCTCCCCGAACGTCTTCGTCAGGTTCTTCGCCTCGAGTAGTTTCCGATCGCTGTCGTACGCCTCGTCGACTGGTCCGCTTGTCGTCCCCTCGGATTCGCTCGTTTTCAGCGGTTCGTCGACCACGTGTTCCCATCTACGACACCGGGTGACGTGTCCCGACCCGTCGTCGACGGCTTCGAGATCGATCTGTCCCGTCCGGCATTCATCCTCGACGAACTCACACCGATCCGCGAAGATGCATCCGTCGGGTACGCGATCCAGGTTCGGGATGTTCCCCGGAATCGGTTTTAACTCCCTCTCGGTTTCGATATCCGGAGTGGCAGCGAGTAGTCCTCGAGTATAGGGGTTCGCTGAGTTCGAAAATATATCGGAAGTGGTCCCTTTTTCGACGAGTTCCCCGGCGTACAGTATTGCGACGCGATCGGATGTCTCAGCGAGAACTCCGAGGTCGTGGGTTATCAAAACTATACTGGTGTTGAACTCGTCCTTGAGTTCGTTTATGAGGCTCAGTATCTTCGACTGGGTTGTAACGTCCAGGCCGGTTGTCGGTTCGTCCAGAATGAGCAGCTCCGGGTTACACGATAACGCCATCGCGATCAGCACGCGCTGTTGCATTCCGCCGGACAGTTCGTGCGGATACCGCTCGTAGTTCTCCTCGGGATCGGAGATGTTGACTTGTCGAAGGATCCCGATCGCGTCTTCCTTCGCCTCGGTCGAGGATTTCCCCTGGTGTAACCTGATCACTTCTGCGATCTGCTCCCCGACAGTAATGCTCGGGTTCAGCGATGTCTGCGGGTTCTGTGGGACGTGAGCGATCTCGTTCCCTCGAATGGAACGGAGATCCTCGTCTGATGCGTCCAGCAGCGAAGTGTCTTTGAACGAAATCGACCCGCCGCTAACGTTCCCGTTGTCCCCGAGGTACTGGAGGATCGCCAGTGCGAGGGTACTTTTTCCGCTCCCGCTTTCGCCCGCGATACCCAGGGTTTCCCCTTCCTCCAACGACATGCTGACATCGCGGAGGGCTTTGATCGTCCGGTCCGGCAACTGGTATTCGACACTGAGGCCGTCGATCTCCAGCAACCGATCGCTGGTCGACTGAGCGGTTCGTGCTCTGGTCATCGTTTGATTGCTCGGACTGCGTTTGTTCTTGCTCATGTTTGTTTCGTGTAGTTGAATTCCCGATCGACTATCACTGTTCCTCGATCTCCACGTTCAATATGTCCCGTAAACCGTCCCCGAGCATATTAAACCCCAGGACGGTGATCGAGAGGAACAATCCCGGCCACAGCATGAACCAGGGACTGTTGTAGAGGTAGTCGCGTGACTCCGCGATCATGTACCCCCAGTCCGGATTGGGTGGTTGCGCGCCGAGTCCGAGGAACGACAGGGACGTACCGATCAGGATACCGAACCCGATCCGGATCGACGCCTCCACGATGATCGGGGATTTCACGTTCGGGAGGAGCTCGTGGACGAGGATGTGGGTGTGGGACTCCCCGCGAGCTTTCGCCGCCTCGATGTACGTTTCGTTCCGTTCCGAGAGCGTACTCCCCCGGACGATACGAGCGATCCGCGGGGTGAACACAAGCCCGACCGCCAGGATCGCGTACTGCATACTCCCGCCGAAGACGGCCAGGATGAGCAGCGCAAGCAGGAGCGACGGGAAGGCCAGGAACAGGTCCATAAACCGCATCAGGCCCTCGTCGACGTTCCCGCCGAAGTACCCCGAAGCCAACCCGATCGGGACGCCCAGGAGGAGGCCGATAGCCGTGGACCCGAGCCCGAACAGCAAACTCACCCGCCCTCCGAGGAGGGTGCGCGCGAACAGGTCCCGTCCGTGATGGTCCGTTCCGAACCAGTGTTCGGCACTCGGGGAGGCGAACGCGTTTGCTGCGTCCGTTGCGGTCGGGTCAGGTAACGGCAGGACGGGAGCCACGATGACGATCGCGATCATCGGTCCCAGAAGCCCGAGCCCGATCCGGGCATTCCGGTTCTGGAGCATCTGCCGACCTAGATGGATCCACTCCTCCCTTCTCGCGGGAAGTTCTATCCTCGTGTGTGACGTAGACGTATCGTCGGGCCTTCCGGTCGCCATGTTTAGGCACCTCCGTATTCGATCCGGGGGTCGAGATACGTGTAGAGAACGTCAGCGATCAGGTTCGCTATCACGTAGGCTGCGGCGATCAGCAGGATCGACATCTGTAGTACCGGCAGATCCCGGTTGTGGATCGCTTCGACGGTCAGGGTCCCGATGCCCGGATAGGAGAAGACGTATTCGATCAGCACGGTCCCGCCGAGCAGGGAACCTAACTTCAGTGCCAGGAGGGTCACCGTCGGGATGATCCCGTTGCGGAGCGCGTGTTTGACTAACACCGTCCGTTCGTCTAATCCCTTTAATCTGGCTGTGCGAACGTACTCCGACTGCAAGGTGTCTATCAGTTCCGATCTGGTCTGTCGGAGTACGTGTGCGACCATCATGAGCGCCAGCGTCACCGACGGCAGTAGTATGTGGCCAAACCAGCCGCTGATGCTCTCGGACGGCGCTACGTATCCGGAACTAGGGAACAGATAGAACACTGGTCCGCCCAGAAGCAGAATGAAGAGGATGCCGAACACGTACCCGGGGACAGCGAGCCAAACGTATGTGACGGCGCTTACGACCGTATCTACGTAGCTTCCCCGGTATATGGCTGCGACCACGCCGAGCGGGACGCCGATGCAGACGACTAACAGAAACGCGACCAAGGCCAACTGGGCCGTCCGCAACATCCGCGGAACGACGATATCGTATACGGGCTGCTCGTACTGAAAGCTGAGCCCCCAGTCGCCGACAAATATGCCCGTGATCCAGTCGAAGTACTGGACCGGGAGCGGCTTGTTGAGTCCCAGCCGTTCGTTAACCAGTTCGATGCCTTGTTCTGACACGTAGGGGCCTAAGACCATCGTCGCTGGATCTCCCGGTAATATCTGGGTGACGCCGAATACGACGAGTGTCACTCCCCATAAGATGAGGATGCTGTACAGACTCCTGATTGCTAGGTAACGCCCGAATTTTCCCATATCCGAATCCACATGTGGTCCGGCGCTATTTATTATTTTGTGTTTTGTTAGCACACACAGGCAGAAAGAAAGTACGCAAAAAGGAAGTATCCGTTCAGTCTCAATTACTTTCCCGAAACGATCGACGACGGGTAGATACATCAGTAGAGGTTCGCGGCGTCCAGTTCCTCCTCCAACTCATCGGCGAGATCGTTGAGCAAGTCGATGAAGTCATCGTTGTCCGGGAACCGGTATATCGGCGCGGAGATGTCCAGCGCGCCGAACGTCCCATCACCGGGATCGTCGATAGTCACCGCGACCGCTTTCAGACCCTCGATCACCTCGCCGTTGTTGACGGCGTATCCCTGCTCCCGGATCTCCCCTAACTCGTCGAACAACGAGTCTCTCGTCGTGATCGTGTTCGGCGTTACTGCCGGAAGGCCCCAGCGGTCGAGCGCCTCGTTGACTTCCTCGTCGGAGAGGTCTGCCAACAGGGCCTTGCCGGCCGCTGAACTGTGTGCGTAGTCGTATCTCCCCGCCTGAAAGCCCTCGCTCTTCCGATCGTTTTCGGAACTGAACACGACGACGTTTCTGCCGTGTTCCAACACGGAGAAGTTCACGTTGTTATTTATCCGGCGCGATAGGTAGCTGACTTTCTGTTCGGCAAGCTTCAACCCCTTCTTTCGGTATCGCGCGTATTCACCGATGTGGAACACTTTGAGACTGACGTTGTATATCTCTCCTTCTTTCACCAAATATCCGTTCTCCACGAGCGTACTCAGATGTTTGTGGATCGCGCTCTGGGAAAGGTCCATCCTTTCGACGAGTTCCGACATTCGCGCCCCGTCCATCTGCTGTACGGTTTCGAAGATTTTGAGCGATTTCGCCGTCGTGGAGAGAATCGTGCTATTCTGTCCCATGGTGGTTGTAATACTACCCCGCTATATAATATTTTCGTCATAGTGGACTGCCTGTGGAACGGTGGTCACGGCCCCTCCGATGGCGAGCCGCCACCGTACATTGGTACGGTATAGAATACCATATGTGGATTTACGTCCCTACTTCTGTAATATCTTGACCTCAAAGGGGCAATAAAATATCCTCATACGTGGCCTCTTATAAGATAGCGCCGAGGACGGCGGATCCCTTCACGTTTACGATATGCCCCGGTCGGCTGCCGCTGCGTTTCGATCCGCGTCGGGGATGAGGGAAAAAAGCTAAGACGGTGTCTTTGGTAGCTCGACTCATCTGTGATTAGCCTCAAGAACCCAGTCCGGATGTTGATATTGGCCGTTGGCGTCGGACTCTCCAGGATCGGACTCGTCGAACGCGACCGCGTACAGCCGATCGTCGATCTGGCTTGGCCCAGAATCGTGACTGGACTAGCGCGGATGTCGAAAAGTGCCGTCGACGTGGCGATGGTGGGGGTCGGGATCGGTTCTGCCGCGATCGCTGGCGTCGGTTTCGCGTCGCCGTTCTGGGGACTCGCGTTTACGATCGGGGGCGGCGTAGGAGCAGGCACGATCGCCCTCGTGTCTCAGCGGTTCGGGGCGGAGGCGTATCTGCGGATGGGACAGGCAGTCCGGTCCAGTGTCGTCCTCGTGATCCTCCTCACGTTACCGATCGTGGCGGTGTTTTGGCTCTTTCCAGAGTACCTGATAGGGTTGTTGTCCAACGATCCCGAAGCGACCCGCCTCGGTTCCGCGTACCTCCGGGTACTCGCGTTTGGGATCCCGTTTGCCGGTGTCAACCTCATCGGAGGGCGGATTCTGATCGGTGCCGACGACGCGTGGTCGCCGATGGTGATCCGGGCCGGCGGTGCAGTAACTAACGTGGTTCTGAACGCCGTGTTCATCTTCGGTCTCCAGTTCGGCGTCGTCGGCGCGGCGCTCGGAACGGTGCTTTCGAACGTGTTCGTTACCGTGACCTTCGTCATCGGGCTGATCAACGGCCGGCTTCCGTGGATCGGCTCGTTCCCGATCTACGTCGACCCGGATCGAACGTACTTCGAGCAGGAGACGATCGGTGATCTCCTCGGGATCGGCCTGCCCGTTATCGGACGGAACATGGTTCGATCGGTGGCTCGGTTTCCCATGCTCGCCATCGTCGGTCTGTTCGGCCCGTCGGTCGTCGCTGCGTACGTTATCAGTCGCCGGATCTGGGGGCTCCTGAACACGCCCGGATGGGGGTTCGGCCTCGCCGCCAGCAGTCTCGTCGGCCAAGCGCTGGGGGACGGCGACGAACGAACGGCGGAGGCGTACGGATGGGAGATCATGCACTTTTCCGTCGCTACGTACGTCTTAGCCGCGGTCTTAGTCTTCGTCTTCGCCGACCCGATCGTGGCGGCGTTCGTCGGTGATGGCAACGAAACGACGGTTTCCGTCGCAGTTCCGCTCGTGTACGCGGCCTGCGCGGCCATCGTCGCACAAGGGATCAATCGATCGATCGCCGGCGCTCTCGACGCGACTGGAGACACGCGATGGCCGTTCTACGGCCGCGTTCTCGGGATCTTTGGCATCGCCATCCCGGTAACGTATTTAGGTGCAACGACCACGCTCGGAATCGTCGGACTGTATCTGGCTTACTTCGCGGAGTCAGTCGTACCGGCTGCAATCAACTACTACAGGTTCCAAACAGGCAAATGGCGTTCGATCAGTCGCGGGTACCGTCCGGCATCTGTGTCCGATGGGGACTGATACGGGCTGTTGTACGTCAGTACGGGTGTTGCCGACCCCAGGGTCGGAACGCACCGGTACACAGTTACAACAGTCCGTATGACGTTGGCTGTCTCTGCTCGCTGCAACGGTCACTAGGATGGCCAAAAGATTTTAATATTTAATCCTCTATTGTCCCATCGCCATGGAAGAGCATACCAGTGAGATGAATAGACGAGAAATTACCAAATTAATGGGGGTCGCCGCCGGTGGGGTTGGAGGGATCAGCCTTGCAGGCTGTATGACCGGTGGCGGTGACAGCGGGGACGACAGCCAGATAACGGTCGTCGCGGGGGCGCCGCCAACTACCTTGAACCCGTTCGCCGGGGAGGGAGTGCGTGCGGCCATGTTCGCGATCCAGTGGATGTACTCGGGCCTGACGAGATTCAACGCCGACCTCGAAGTCGAACCCGACCTCGCCGTCAACTGGGAAGCCGAGGACGAGACGACGTGGATATTCGAACTGCGCGAGGGTGCGTACTTCAGTTACAACGACCAAGAAGTGCTCGCCGAGGACGTCAAGGCGACGTTCGATACGATGTACGATCCCGAACTGGAACACCCCTGGGCAGGGCTGATGGGGCCGATCGACTCCGTCGAGGTGGTAAACGACTATGCGGTCCAGTTCAACATGGCGGAGCCGTTCACCATCCTGCCGCACAAAATGGGGCTCCGGCAGGCGAAGATCGTCTCCAAGCACGCGATCGAGAACAAGTCGGCGGAGGGCCAGCCCGGACACGGCGGCGAGTTCGTCGACTCCGACTTCGGAAGCGGTCCCTTCGACCTGGTCGAATACGAACCCAGCTCGCAGATCACCCTCGAGGCGACCGACGACTTCTACATGACCGACGACGAGGACAACGATCTCCCCCATATCGAGGAGGCTACCATCCAGATCATAAAGGAGTCGTACGGGAAAGTCAACGCGCTGGAGAACCGGGAAGCGGAGATCCTGCCGATCGCGCCCTCTGCCCAGTGGGATCGGATCAATGGGATCGGCCACGTCGAGCCTGACCAGAAGCCCGGCGGGCAGGCGTATCCGATGGTGATGGACCGGACGGCCGAACCGTTTGACGAGCTCGATTTCGTCCACGCCGTGAAGTACGCGATCGACAAGGAAGCGATCCTGCAGGGAGTCGCCGGAGGGCAAGGTACCATCGCGCAGGACAACATCGTCTGTCCCTCGCACCTCTACTACGCCGATCTTCCAAACAAGTTCGGCCCGGGGGCGCAACCGGAGGAGGCGAGGTCGCTCCTGGACGACCTGGGCTACCCGGACGAGTTCGAGATCGACCTGGTGATGGCGGTCCCCGATCACAATCAGGAACAGGTGGACACGGCGGTGTTGATACAGGACCAGCTGAGCGAGGTCGGGGTCAACTTCGAGATCAATCAGATGACGTGGGATACGTTCCTTTCAGAGTGGCTTGACCATCCGTTCTTCATGACCTCGTACGCGTTCAATCCCCATCCGGACGACGACCTGTACACCATCTGGCACCCCGACGGCGAATGGTCGTACAAGGACCACCTTCACGAGGTGACCGACGAGGCTTGGCAAGCTATCGACAACGCTCGCGCGGCCACTGACCAGGAGGAACGGCGGGAACACTACGTCCGTGCGCAGGAGGTCATTCAGGAACGGGGTGGCCACGTCTTCCCGTATTTCCAGGACGCGCTCGCCGGCTACGTCGATTCGGTCCAAGACTACGACCCGAACCCGCTTCAGACCTCGGTCCCGATCCGGGACTCGACTATCGAATAAGCTGATGTTGGGTCTTCGATCCGGTTCCGGTTCGTAGCTGTCATCCCGTTCGTTCGGTTCCGGATCCGTTCTCCGTTCGTTTTCCACCGACCCGGATATCGGTCGCTTCGACCGACGGCTGTTGTTCGGTTACAGATCCGTCGCGTCCTTTCCCGTGAGTTCGAGGAACTCCCGAACTTGCTTCGGCGACGCGATATCACGGCCGGTGAGATCCCGGGTCAGGTCGACCGCTTTCGCCACCAGGTCGGCGTTGCTCTCCGCGAGCTTCCCGGGCCGGAGATAGAGGTTGTCCTCGAGGCCGACCCGCACGTGACCGCCCAAGTCCAACGCCTGGACCGCTCGCGGGAACTCGTGGCGGCCGGCCCCGATGACCGAGAACGAGAAGTCGTTGCCGAAGAGCGTCTCCGCGATCCGGTACATGTGGGTGAGGTTCTCCCCGTCCCCGCCGATCCCGCCGTGGATTCCGAGTACGAACTGGAGATGCAGCGGCGGTTCGATGAATCCCCGGTCGACCATGTGTTTCGCGTTGTAGAGGTGGCCGACGTCGTAACACTCGAGTTCGGGTTTCGTCCCGTACTCGTCGAAAACCGGCAACATCGATTCAAGGTCGTCGAACGTGTTCCGGAAGATCAGGTCGCGGGTTCCTTCGAGGTACTCGGCCTCCCAGTCGTACTCGAACTCGTCGTACTTCTCCAGCAGTGGATACAGGCCGAAGTTGATCGATCCCATGTTACAGGAAGCCATCTCCGGTTCGAGCTCCGGAACGACGCGGACGCGCTCTTCGGGCGCCATCGTCGGTGCGCCGCCGGTCGTCGGCTGGACGATGACGTCCGTCTCCTCGTGGATCCGAGTCGCCACCTGCCGGAACAGGTCCAGGTCGGTGATCGGTTCGCCCGTCTCCGGGTCCCGGACGTGGATGTGAACGATGCTCGCCCCCGCCTCGGCCGCCTCGATGGCCGCCGTCGCTATCTCCTCGGGCGTCACCGGGAGGTGCGGCGACATCGTCGGGACGTGGATCGCGCCAGTGACCGCACATGAGATGATTGCGGCGTCGTTTGGAAGCGTACGCATACTCCAGACCGATGACAACGCGGGAGAAAAAGCTTCCCCAGCGACCCATCGCCGTCACGCTACGCCTGCGGTCGAACGAGGAGTCGCACTTGCGATCCGTCGCGGTTCTCGTACGGGATCGGCGTGCAGATCACGTCGTACCGTCCCGGTTCGACGCCACCGAGGTTGTCGACGCCTTCGATGATGAGGATGTCCTCGGGTAACAGCGTATGGTGGACGTGGTGTTCCTCGAGGGACGCGCCCGGTTTGTCGGCCGAAAGCGCATCGATCGCGAAGCAAGCGATCCCCGTCTCAACCATGTACTCGGCGGCATCACGTTTCGGATAGACGAAGTTCCGGAGGTAGCGGTCGTCATCAGTGGGCGTCATCCCGCAGTCGAAGATAAGGTAGTCGCCTGCCGACAGGTCGTACCGCTCCGCCTGCTCCTCGAGTTCCGCACGGGAAACGCCGGAGTTCGGCTCCTTGTGGCTGAAGTCGCAGACGACCCCCTCGGTCACCATCTCGTCGACGGTTATCTCGTCGATGGTCCGATAGTCGTCCTTCGGGAGGAAGTGCGTCGGCGCGTCCATGTGCGTCCCGCAGTGGGTCTCGATGTGGAGTATCGTCGAGTTGTAGGCGTCCGATTCGAGGGTGGCGTAGTCCTCGTACTCGGGCTTTGGATGCAGCGGCGGTAGCGTCGGGCTCTCCTCCGCCAGCGTCTGGGTGAGGTCGATCCACTCGCTCATAGCGGTTCAACGCACGGTATCGTATATATATCCAGTGCCCAATCGTCAGCGCCGGCGTCCCGCGCCTCTGCGGGACCGATATCGGGAGCTGGCGACGGCGTCCGTGAGTGCTCGACGGAGGCCTCGTGTTTCGGCCGCTCCCGGCGATCCACCGAAAGCGCGTACCGGACGCGCCGGTCGTACGGACTGTTGTAGTCCATTACCGGTATTCGCCGACCCGTCCGGGCGTTCGCCGGTAAATCGTTACAACAGTCCGTATCAGTCGAACTGCGGGATCACCTCGTCGCCGAACAGCTCCATGCCGCGCGTCTCAGGGAAGTCGAGGAACATCAGCTGCAGTTTGTCGAACCCGAGCTCCCGGATCGCCTCGATCTGCTCGGCCACGTCCGCCGGCGTCCCGATGAGGAAGTCGCCCTTCTCCCTGGCCTCCTCGGCGTTCGAGAGCTGTTCGTCCATGTCCGATTCCTCGCCCCACGGGAGCGGGAAGATCTCGTCGCAGTACTCGTCTACGGTCTCCTGGTCCTCCCGGACGAGGACGTGGGCGAGCCACGACCGGTCGACTTCGTCGGGATCGCGCCCCTCCTCTTCGAGGTACTCATCGAACTTCTCGACCTTGAACTCGATCGGCGGGCCGCGGGCGCGGCTGCTGATCTCGACGTTCCACTCGTCGGCGTGCCGAGCAGCGATCCGGAGCAGCGTCGGCCCTGCGCCGCCGACGACGATGGGCGGATGGGGATCCTGGACGGGCTTCGGTTCGTTGTACGCGTCCTCGATCCGGTAGTGCTCGCCCTCGTAGGTCGGCTCCGGCTCGGTGAACATCGTCTTCATCAGCTCGATCCCCTCCTCCAGCATCTCCATCCGCTGCTGGATCGCGGGAAATCGAAGCCGTAAGCGGCGTGTTCCTCCTTGTGCCACCCCGCGCCGAGGCCGAGCTGCAGCCGGCCATCCGAGAGGACGTCGACGGTCGACGCCATCTTCGCGAGCAACGCCGGGTTCCGGTACGTAATCGAGCCGACCAGCGGGCCGACTTCGAGGTCGGTTCGCTCGGCGAGTGCTCCCAGCAGCGTCCAGATCTCGTACTCCTCGTGCCGCGGCCCGAGCATGAAGTGGTCGGGGGCCCACAGCCCGCCGAATCCGGCTTCTGAGGCCGTACCGACGCCGCTCATTGTCGTTTCTCGGTCGAGCTCTTCGAGCAGCGGCGCGTCGCGATGCACCCCGTCGCCGGGGTAGCATTGGACCATCCAATCGAACTGCATCGCGAGATGTTACGACTGCTACCGGTATTAACTATTGGGCCGTTCGCGCGGTTCACGGGTCGGCCCCGGTACCTATATAGGGGCGGCGATGACAGGTACGAACGGGTATGAGCGTCGAAACGGCTAAAGCCTACTTCCGTCGGTCGGACGACTCCGACGCGTCCGTGGCGGACATCGTCGCACTGTTCACCGAGGACGCCGTTCTGAAGTCCCCCCGCGAGGGGATATTCCGGGGTAGGGACGAGGTTCGCGAGTTCTACGAGCGAAACGCAGAGTTCTTCGCCGAGGGCGTCCACGACATCGACAGCTACTACGTCGACGGAAGTACGGTGGTCTGCGAGGGGACGATCAGCGGACGGACGACGGCCGGCCGGAGCTATGAGGGTGTCGGTCTCGTTGATGTCATGGACTTCGACCGTCAGGAGATATCCGAACTCCGGGTCTATCTCGACTACAGCGCGATCCGAACGGAGCTGCCGGACGACGAGGAAGTCCCCGACTTCCGGCAGTGAGCGCCGGGGAGTGAGCCCCTGCTGCATCGGGGGAATCTTTTTGATAGGCGACGCAAACATCGGACGTATGCCAGCTACCGAGTTCCACGTCGCGGGAGATGCCGCCGCGATCACCGGTGCCGGATCCGGTATCGGTCGGCAGATCGCTGATCGCTTGACCGCCGCCGGCGTCGATGTCGCGATAAACGACCTCGACGAGTCGGCGCTCGACCAAACGGCCGAACTGCTGGACGACAACGACGGCGACCTCGTCACGCTCCGCGCCGACGCGAGCGACCCCGACGCGGCGGCCGAACTGGTCGAGACCGCGGTCGACCGCTTCGGGAACCTGGACATCGTCGTGAACAATGTCGGGATCGCTGGCCCCACGAAACCGACCGAGGAGATCGACCGTGAGGAGTTCCTCGGGACGCTCGAAGTCAACCTAGGAGCGATGTTTTCGACGACGAAGGCCGCGATCCCGCACTTAAAACGGAACGGGTCGGGACGAGTCGTCAACGTCTCATCGATGAGCGGGAAGCGACCGCTGCGGAACCGCACGCCGTACACCACCTCGAAGACGGGCGTCATCGGGTTCACGAGAACGCTCGCAGTCGAACTCGCCGACCGCGACGTAACCGTCAACGCCGTCTGCCCCGGAAGTGTCGACGGTCCGCGCCTTCGGGATGTCATCGAAAAGCAGGCCGAGAGCCGGGGCTGTCCCTACGAGGAGGTCGAACGGGAGTTCCGCGAAGTCGCGCCGATGAACGAGTTCGTCGAGGCGGACGACATCGCCGACGCAGTCCTCTTTCTCTGCTCCCGACGGGCGGAGCGGATGACCGGACAGGACATCAACGTCTCCGCCGGCATCGTGATGTACTGACCTGTGGTCGGATCGCTCGGCGCGATCACTGCGGCTGACTGCTCGTCTTCGACTGGCGAACTCGGTCGAGCGCCTCGACGATGCGGTCCTCGAGTTCGTCGGGACTGGCGTACAGTTGGTGGTGGTCCGCCTCCCACTCGCCGCCGTACTGGTCGGCGGCGACGACCGACCCGCCGCTGACCCTGATGAAGTACTCGACCTGAAGGTTCACGACGAGCCCCTCGTTTTCGCCCGTCGAGCGGCGATCCGTTCGGTATCCGACGATCGGCGTCCCCGTCCCGTGGGCGTAGCCGATCTCCGCGGCCGTCCCGCTGTCGGGGTCCGCCCCGTCCAGGTTGGCGACCACCACGTCGGCCCGGTCGATGTCCCGGATGTTCTTCTCGCCGACCTCCATCCCCCACTGGTTCAGTTCCTCCGCCCGCTCGACGCTCACGGGCCTGGCCAGCGTCTCTCCGACGGAGCTCGCCCCGCCGTCGTCATCGTCATCCGTGTCCGACGGGTACAGAGGGTCGTAGCCGTTCTCCTCCAGTGCCGGGATGATCCTGTCGCGAACGAACTGTTCGCCCTGTGGCGTGAACACTTGCGGTCCGGCTAGGTAAACCTGCATCGGTGTTGGCAATACACCGATCTACATTAAGCGTACCGGTCAGATCAGGTCCGGACGGACGCGCGGATCCGGGAATTCACGGCGGAAGGTGGGGTAACCATTATCTTTATACTGGGCCCTTGCATCCGTCTACGCGTAATGGCAATGGCTGCAAGCGACCTCCTGATCAGAAACGCCAGTCTCGACGGCTCCGACCGGCTGGTCGACATCGCCATCGACGACGGGGTCTTCGAGGCGATCGGGCCGGACCTCGACGCAGAGGCGGAACGCGTCATCGATGTCGACGGAAACTTCGTCTCGCCCGGGTTCGCGGACTGTCACATGCACATCGACAGGGCGTACGCGGCCACCGGGGAGCGAAAGCCAAAGAAGAACGACGGGTCGATCGTGAACATGAGTTACCGCGACCTCTTCGACGAGTACCACTCGGAGACGTCGAAGGAGACCGTCGAGAAGCGCGCGATACAGCACATCGAGCGCAGCGTGGCGTCCGGGGTCCTGTACTTCCGGAGTCACGTTTCGGTCGACAACCGTCCGTCACGGACGGAGAACATGGAAGCGTGTCTCGCCGCCAGGGAGAGGACGCTGGACATCGCGGATATCCAGCTCGTTCCGTACGCGTCACGGAACATCATCGATTCCGAGGAGTACGTGCGGGAGGCGATCGAGATGGGGCTTTCGCAGGCCGACGGGGACTCGATCCTGGTCGGCGGCTACGACCCCGGCACCGACAACAACGACATCGAGAACTCGCTCGACATGTGGTTCGAGGTCGCCGCCGAGTACGACATCGACATCGACGTCCACGTTCAGGACGAGGGCACACTCGGGATCTACACGCTCGACCGCCTGATGGACAAGATGGAGGCGAACGGGTACGAGGACCGGGTCACGGCGAGTCACAGCTACTCGCTCGCCGGCCCACCCGAGTGGCGGGTCGACTCGCTGCTCGACGACGCGGCGGACGTCGGCCTGAATTTCATCACGTGTTACGTGAGCACCCGGTCCGGCATGCCGGTCCAGACGATGCTCTCGCACGACGGTGTCGCGCTCGGCCACGGGACCGACAACACGCGGGATTACATCGCCGCCTACGCCCATCACGACGTGATCGAGGGGGCCTACATCGTTGCGTTCCGGGTTGACGGGGACCGGAAGTACGCGCCCCGCAACATGGAGGAGCGCGAGAACGGTCCCAGGGAGGAGTACGGCTACCTGCACTCGAACCCCGGGCTCGAACTCCTCTGGGAGATGATAACCGAACAGAGCGCGGGCGTGTTGGGGATCGAGGACCGGTACGGGATCGAGGAAGGCAATCCCGCCGACCTGGTCGTACTCGACGAACCGTCCCCCCAGTGGGCCCTGCTCCGACAGGCGAACCGGCCGTACGTGATAAAGGACGGCGCTGTCGTCGCCGAAGACGGGGAGATCCGACCGGAGTTCAAGGTCAACTGATCCAGGCGAACCCGCGCCGACCGCGACGCTTAGCCGGCATCTCGGCTTGCGTGCCCGGGGTAGTTTTATCCGCTCCGAACCGAACACTGGAACGATGGCCTACCGAAAGCTACGCGATAGCCTCCGCGGCGTCGGGTTTACGCTCCCTACACCATTCACGGAGGGCGCGAGCAACGTTTATCACGAAACGCTCAGAGAACACGTCCGCTTCCTCGCCGATGCCGGCGCGGAACTCCTGATCCCGTGCGGGAACACGGGCGAATACTACTCGCTCTCTCACGCTGAGCGGGTCGATGTCGTCGAAACCACCGTCGAGGAAAGTGTTCCAGACCAGCGGGTGATCGCCGGTGCCGCCGGCAGCACGAAGACGGTCCTCGATCTGATCGACGCGTACGAACGTATCGGGGTCGACGGCGTGATGGTGCTCCACCCCGACCACACCTATCGTCACGAGGACGGCCTTCGTCGGTACTACCGAACGATCGCAGAGGAAACCGACCTCGGGGTCCTGTTGTACAAGCGGGGGCGGGGCGTGACCGACGACGTGCTCGTCGACATCGCCGATCTGGAAAACGTCGTCGGCGTGAAGTACGCCGTCAATGACATCGACGCCTTCTCCGAGTGTGTCCGTCGAGCCGACCCAGAGACGGTGTGGACGACCGGTATCGCGGAGCGGTTCGCACCCTCGTACGCACTCGAAGGCGCGGAGGGGTTCACGACCGGAGTCGGAAACTTCGCTCCCGGCCTCGCCCTGGAACTCATGGATGCGCTGGAACGTGAGGCGTGGGACCGGGCGAAGTCGATCCGGAACGACGTTCGACCGTACGAGGCGTTCCGCGACGGGACGGGCAAGGAGAACTCGCTGCCGAACGCCAACAACGTCCCGGCGATAAAGTACGGACTGGAGCTGACGGGGCTATACGGTGGGCCGGTACGGCCGCCCCTCGTCGACCTGACGGATACACAGCGAGAACGGGTACAGGAACTGTATCGGCGAATGACGGCTCCGACGGAACGCTGAGAGCGGTCATCGCGCCCGACGCACCGCCAATTCTGCTCTGATGGAGTACCTACAGTAGCCACTGATAGTCATTGCACACCGGATCGCACAGCGGCATTGCGGTTAGTGCGTAAATCGTTTCAGTGGCTACTATAGTCCGTAGGAGCGGCGACGCTGGAGACGAAACTGGTCTGGTAGCGGCGTGTTCGGAGTTTCGAAGATCGATCCCTTTCCCTCGAATCGCCGACTGGTCCAGGGACCGTGGATAATAGGGCAAAAATTCGGGAAATAGGCGTCTAGTTTTCGTATAATTGGACTATTATAAGTTCACCTTCCGTGTGCTTCGATCGGGAAATTCCCTATATACCTTCTGTACTGCCGATTATCTAACTATCCGAGGTACGAAATACAGTCGGCGGCCACAGGGGGTGTTCGAACGCCGTAAATCGCCGACCGCCAGAATATTACAATGATAGAATTGTAAGTAAAATCATGGTAGCAATTCACATTTGACTAAGTACACCACACATAGTGGGGTTTTACTATCTCTCACACCTGAAGGGACAGGAGACGGGCGACGGATGTCGGGCTACCGTGATTCCGACGTGCGCTGCCGTCCACTACGGGTGCGAACACCACCCATCTGATTTATGTACGAGCGCCCGAAACGGTCCGTCTATGCCGGTGCCGGCCTTCGAGACTATCTCGTGTGAGTTCGAGGAGAACAGTGGGATCGGGCGGATCACCCTAAACCGACCCGACAAATTAAACGCCATCTCATCGACGATGCGCGAGGAGATACACGACGCCCTCGACTGGTTTGCCGAACGGGACGAGACGGCGCTTTACGAGGACGACGAAGGGGTCGCGGTGCACGTGGTCGTGCTGGAGGGTGCGGGGGAGAAGGCGTTCAGCGTCGGCGTCGACGTCGACGGGTTCAAACCGAGCAATCCGGGAGTGTTCGATGTCAGTCGGTTTTATCGCCGCATTGAACACTTTCCCGCGCCAGTCATCGCGAAGGTACAGGGGTACTGTCTCGGCGGGGGGCTCGAACTCGCGCTCGCCTGCGACTTCCGACTGGCGAGCGCGGACAGCGAGTTCGCGTTCCCCGAGGTCGACCTCGGAACGATGCCCGCCTGCGGCGGAACCCAGCGGGCTCCGCGCCTGATCGGACCCAGCAGGACCAAAGAGCTCTGTATGACCGGGGAACGTATCGACGGCGAAACGGCGTCCTCCGACGGACTCGTCGACCACGCGTACGATCCCGACGAGTTCCCGGACCGCGCCGCCGAGTTCGTCGACCAGATCGCGGACCGCCCCCCGCTGGCGACTCGCGCGATAAAGGACAGCGTGAACGTGTCGAACGACTCGCCGACGCACGTCGGCCGTCGGTACGAACGGCGGGCCGCCGCCGCGCTCGCCGAAACCGAGGACCGGTCGGAAGGCGTGAGCGCCTTCAATGAGGGCAGGAAACCCGATTGGAAGGGACGATAACCGCGTGCGGCCGCCGCGCTGCTGCGGGCGGCGGTCGCCGCGTTCGGCGGGGGAAGTTTTAATACCATCGGCTTGGTCGACTGACGTATGAGTCCGGAAGACTTACAGCCCTTAGTAAACCGAGTCGCCGAGCGCTCCCTAGAGTGGGACATGGAGACCGCGAACGAGTGGGAGAAGGCGTGCGTGATCGACGGCCTCCTCGCGCTCGATCTGAAAGAGACGGAAGCGGAAGCGATCCTCGACCGCGCGATACGGACGCAGACGAGCGCCGGCCAGTTCGCGTACGGGTCGCTCGACCCAGCGGACCCCGACAAGTGGTCAGCGGACTGGCCGATAGGAGGATACAAGGCGATCGCCGACCCGGCCTCGATCGGGCATGGCGTGCTCGAACTGTACGACCGAACCGGCGACGACCGATATCTGGAGGCCGCACGACGGCAGTACGAACACCTCAGATCGGTCGAACGGAGCGAGGAAGGTGCCATTCCCCAACAGCGGGGCGAGATCACCCTCGCCGTCGACGGGCTGTGGATGTTCTGTCCGTTCCTCGCGCGGTACGGGGCCATAACCGGCGACACCGAGGCGGTCGACGACGCCGTCCAGCAGTTCGAAATCCAGCGGAAACACCTGTTCGACGACCGCACCGGGCTGTTCCGCCACACCTGGAAGGAGTCGCCGAACTCGTTCGTTCAGAGCACGTTCTGGGCCCGCGGTCACGGGTGGGCGCTGGACGCGCTGATCGATACGTTGGAGTACATCCCCGACCATCCGGACCGGGACCGATTGGAGGATCTATTCGTGGAAGCGGCGACCGCGCTACTCGAGTATCAGGACCGCACCGGCTACTGGCACAACATCATCGACGATCCGGAGGAACCACTCGAAACGACTGGCACCCTCATGTTCGCGTACGCGTTTCGGAAAGGACTCGACCGAGGGTTGCTCGACGACGACCGGTTCCGCGAAGCCGCCAGAGACGCGATGGATATCTGCCGCGGCGTCGTCGACGAGGACGGGAACGTCCGGCGCGCGGCGACGGTCCCCGGCGGGCCGAACGCCCCGATCGGGGTCACGCTGCACGGTCAGGGGCTCTTCCTGTTAGCCGCCAGCCGCTTTATCGACTGACCTGCTCCGGTAGGGCGGTCGTTCCGTTCGTCGACGGCTGCTATAGTAGCCACTGAAAGTCATTGCACACATGATCGCACGGTAGCGTTGCGGTCAGTATGTAAACCGTTTCGGTGGCTACTATAGAAGTCGCCCGTGTCTCGGTTGCTCGGTACGCCGCCGCGCGCCGACAGGGACCGATTCCGCACGTCGATATCGATCGTCCAGCAGTCGGGCCCGTTATATCACTTCTTCCTCACGTAGCGAGCGTATCTCGTCGTTTTCGTACCCGAGCTCCCTGAGGACCTCGTCGGCGTGTTCGCCCAGCGCCGGCGGTGACTCGTAGGTCACTTCCGTCTCGGACATCGAGACGGGGACCCCGGTCGTTTCGAAGCTCCCGACCGACGGGTGATCGAGTTCGACTATCATTTCGTTGTGTTGTACCTGCGGATCGTTTGCCGCCGTCTCGTAATCGTGGACGCGGGACACCCACAGTCCTGCATCGAGGAGGCGTTCGAGAAGGCGGTCAGTCTCCTTCTCCCGAGTGGCCGCTTCGATCTGGCGCTTTATCTCGTCCCTGTGTTCGTGTACTTCGCGGCGGTCGGTGTAATCGCAGATCGGCTCCACCGACAACTCCTCCGCGAGGCCGGGAAGGTTCGCGAACGATATCGCTACGTGACCGTCCCTCGTCTCGTAGATACCGTAGGGTGCGCTCGAAAGCGGATGCCCGATACCGGCCTCGGAGCGTTCGATATCCTCGTCGACGTTGAGTGCGGTCGTTATCTCCTGTGTCTGCATGTCGATGCCGGCGTTGAGGAGGTTCGACTCGATCTTCTGTCCCTCGCCAGTCCGCTCCCGGTGGTACAGCGCGATTGCGGTGTGTAACGCGAGCGTCGTCGCCGAGTGAGCGTCGCAGACGTACGTCCCGGCGGGTGTCGGCGGGTCCTGTTTGCGCCCCGTATTCTTCGCCAGTCCACTTTTCGCCTGTGCGAGGAGGTCCTGTCCCGGACGCTCGGCGTGTGGTCCGGTACTTCCGTACCCGCTTCCGGAAACGTAGATGATCTCCGGGTTGATATCCCGGACGTCCTCGTACCCGAGCTCTAACCGTTCCATAACCCCCGGACGGAAGTTTTCGACCACGATGTCGGCTCCCTCGATGATATCGTGTGCTACCTCCAGTCCCCGTTCCGTTTTCAGGTCCACCGAGATGCTCCGTTTGTTTCGGTTCACCGCCAGGAAAAAGGGGTTTTCGCCGATGTCGCTTCCGATCGGACCGCCGCCTCTAAATCGTTCGCCGCCGGGGGGTTCGATCTTGATGACATCAGCGCCCATATCGCCGAGCTTCTGGGTTAGCCACCCGCCCTGCATGAGCTGGCTGAAATCCGCAACAGTAACGTCTGATAATGGCCTTTCCATGCAAGGCTCTTTACCGCATCTTCATATATATCTTGCGTCCGTGGTGAGGGTCTACGGGTCAGTCGGGAGACGGCTGTCCCAGATCGCTCGGCGTCACACCGGCGGGCTCCGATTGGTCGGGCGTCGTCGGACGGAAAAGAGACGACCCCCGCTACATCAGTTTCCAATATCGGGAATTTCATATACCACCGGCTAGTTTGGCCGATCAGAACGTAGTCGTATCGTAGCTCCCCCTCACAGTAACCGCTTCGTCGGACGATACCTTCGGGAGTCAGTTCGACGACCTCGGACTGATGCCGGTTCTTTCCGGGCGGTGGTTAGCCCCTACGAACAGACGGCGATACTGATCTCCCCAGTCCATTACAACAATAGTATTGTAATGGCACCTTACAGTCCTACACCTGTAATGGAAATCGGACCGAATCACCGGGGATCTGATAGCAAACAATCCATGTATAGTAGCATTTGAAGTAATAGCAACCCGGCCCCGCTCGTGTGCGTGCTACTGGAGGCTCGTGAGCGAGTCGCCGGCCGAGTTCGATTCACACGGCGCGGCGACTGTGGGATGCCAGGGACGACGCGATAAAACGGTGCCCGCATCGTAGTGACGGCTATCACGGGGGATCCCAACGGGCAGGAACGACCGCTGTCGGAGACGGGCTCTGAACGTAGCCGGCGATCAGGACTCGAGGATCGTCCGGACCGTTTCCCGCGTGGAGAACCGTACCGGGTCGGTCGCGGGGCTTCCGATCTCCGCTTCGTACTCCTCGACAGCTCGTCTGGCTTTGCGGTCATCCTCTATCTGGCTAGTGTTGAGTGCCCCTGCGACGACCTTTGCCGGCTGGACCGGATCACAAAGCGACTCGTACAGCTCGCCGAACGCGCCCGGCGACGGCAACGGCGTGTCAGGGAACCCGTGGACTGCCTCGCGGTTGGACTCGTGACAGAGGACGAGTTTGTCCGGCATCGACCCGTGAAGGATACCGCAGGTGACGCCGGAGTACGAGGGGTGACTGATGCTCCCCTGGCCCTCCACGAAGAGGTAGTCGTGTTCGGACCCCTTCTCGACGATCATCTCCTCGACCGCACCCGCTACGAAGTCGCTGACGACCCGGTCGATCGGATTCCCCCACCCCTCGACGATGATCCCTGTCTGGCCGGTGGGGATAACCGCGGCGTCGTACCCCATCTCGCGTGCCGTTCCGCACAGCTCCATGGTGGATGTCATCTTCCCGATGGAGCAGTCGGTCCCAACCGTCAGGATCACCTCGGCGTCGACATCGGCTGCGGCCCCGTCACTGACTCCCAGGTCGTCCGGCGGTTTTCGGACGTCCCTGATGTCACAATCGTTCTCCTCGGCGAGTGCCCGAAACTCCGCGTCCTCGTTGAGAAACGTGTGAAGACCGGAGATCACGTCCCAGCCCCGCTCTAATGCGGTCGTCACGTCGTCTCGCCAGGACGAATCGAAGTTGCCGCCCATCACCGAGATCCCGATGATCAGAACGTCAGCCGACTCGATCTCGGACGCGTCCTCGACGATCGGAACCTCGTCGAGGTCGTCGAGGAAGTCGTTCGCCGTCGCACCTGCGTTCTCTTGGTCGAGGACCCCGGCGATGTCGTAATCACTGTATCTCATCACGCCTAGCGCCGTCTTGGCACGATCAGGGAAATGATCGTGTGCTAAAACTACTGCTCGCATTTCACTGGAAGATCTCACCGAGGAGACTTCAATCTATCCATGAACTCCGCCCGTATCCGTCCCCGTGAGGGTGAGACACGCTCGTTTCCGATCCCTTGCGAGGATCGCGACCGGAACAGACACAGCGGGGTGATATCTGTCGAAACCCCAAGTATGAAATATGCCAACTCGGATCGTTCACTGTGACCCGAAAATTACTCCTCGATACGGATCCCGGGTGTGACGACGCGGCGGCGATCGCCTTTGCCCTCGGCTGCGACGCGGTCGACACCGTCGGCGTTACGACGGTCGCAGGCAATTCGACCGTCGAAAACACCACGGAGAACGCCATCGCCGTTCTGGAGGCACTGGACAGGCCGGATGTCCCGGTCGCGAAGGGTTGCGACCGACCGCTGGTGAAGGAGCTCACCCTTGCCGAGCACGTCCACGGCGACGGCGGACTGTACGGCGAACTCACCCAGTCCGGAACGGCGGTCGACGCGCACGCGGTCGATTTCATCATCGACCAGGCGCGCCGTCACGGCGACGACCTGACCATCGCCGCCGTGGGGCCGCTCACGAACGTCGCGGTCGCGATCGCGAGGGAGCCGGCGCTCCCGAACCTTGTCGACGATATCTACGTCATGGGCGGGGCGGCGTTCGAGGCCGGTAACGCGACGCCAGTCGCCGAATTCAACATCTACAACGATCCGGAGGCCGCCAGCCGCGTGACTCAGGCGGCGGAGCCGAAGATCGTCGGCCTCGACGCGACCAACGATGCGACGCTCCCGTACGACACTGTCCGGGAGCTACACGACCGGAACCCGCGTCTGGAGCACGTCGCGAAGTGGTGCGAGTACGCCCCCGAGATCCCGGCGACCGCCGAGCGACGAGACCGACCATCGCTACACGACCCGGCCGTGGTCGCCGCCGTCGTCGACGACGTTGTCGCGTTCGAACGCCATTACACACAGATCGACACCTCCGGCGGGCTCTGTGAGGGCCAGGTTGTCTGCGACGAACCGGAGGTCACGGGCAACCCGCCGAACGCGGACATCGCGGTGGACATCGACGCGAGCGGGTTCCGCGACCGCCTGCTCGACGCGTATTCGAACCTGTGACCCCGCGCTCACCTCTCCGAGCGGACCATCTGCTCGAGGCGGTCTAACCCCTCCCCGATCCGCTCGCGGTCGTTCGCGAAACTGATCCTGACGTACCCCTCCCCCGTCCTCCCGAACCCGCTTCCCGGGACGGTGACCACGTCGTGCTCGCGGAGGAGACGCTTTGCGACGTCCAGACTGGCCCCGTCGAGATCGCTGACGTCGATGAATGCGTAGAACGCACCCTCAGGGTAGGTACAGGAAAGTAGCGGAGCGTCCTCGATGCGTTGCAGGACGTACTTCCGGCGTTCACGAAACGCCTCCTTCATCCGTTCGAGCGCGGTGTCGTCGCCCGAGATCGCGGCTAAGGCGGCGTGTTGCGAGACGCTTGCGGCGCACGATGTCGTGCTCTCGTGGAGCTTGGTCGCGCGCGAAACGAAATCTGGGTGTCCGAGCAGCCAGCCGACTCGCCAGCCGGTCATCGCGTACTTCTTCGAGCAGGAATTCACGACCACGACGTGCTCCGCCGACTCCTCGACCTCGAACGCTCGCCGGTAGGCGTCGGTGTACACGAGCCCCTCGTACACTTCGTCGACGATCAGAAACGCGTCGTGCGCCCGCGCCGCGTCGATCAGCCGTTCGATGGTTCCCACGTCGGGGATCCGCCCTGTCGGGTTGGCGGGGTTCGGGAGGAGTATCGCCGCCGTGTCGTCGGACGCCGCCGCCTCGATCCGACTCGCGTCGATCGAGAAGCTGTCCTCCGGGGAGAGGGGCGCTTCGACGGGGACGCCCCCGGCGATCCGCGTCTGTGCCCGGTAGTTCGGCCAGGCCGGTGTCGGGATGACGACTTCGTCGCCCGCGTCGACGGCGGTAAGCAGCGCCAACAGTAGCGCCTCCATGCTGCCCGACGTTACGGACACCTGCGTCTCCCCGTCGATCGTCGCCCCCGTCTGTCGGCTCGCCCGCTCCGCGATCGCTTCACGGAGCGCTAGCACGCCCGCGTTCGCAGTGTAGTGGGTTTCCCCGTCCCACATAGCGTCCTGTGCCGCGTGCAGCGCTCGCTCGGGCGTGTCGAAATCGGGTTCGCCTATCTCCAGGTGAACCAGGTCGGCGTCGGTCCGCGCCCGGGCCAGTTTGAACATTTCCCGGATCGGTGACGGTTCGACGGACTCGACCCTCTCGGAAAACGCTACATGCGGGTGATCGGACTCATCGCGATCCATATGGTTCCCACCATTCGCGATGGGGTTAAAGAGGTTTCTCCCTGGGTCGGTCGGACGACTTAGGTGGCGAGCGGGTCCTTCTCCGGCACGATCTCGTTGTCCTCGACGATCACGTCCCCGTCCTTGATGACGTACTCCCTGTCGGCCTGGTTGATGATGGCCCACTGGGGGGAGAGCGCGTCGAGAACGACCAGGTTCGCCGGGTTCCCCTCCTCGATCCCGTACTCGTCCTCGATATCGAACACTTTAGCCCCGTCCTCGGTAACCATGTTCCAGAGATACTCCAGCCCCTGATTCGTCGCGAACGAGTACAGGTTGTAGTCCAGCTTGAACGCGTTCACGAGAGAGCCCTGTAGCGCGCTCGGTTTCGTGTGGCGGTTGACGAAGTCCTGGATGTTGTCCGACCCCCAGGCCATCGGGATACCCTCGTTCTGGAACTGAGGGATCGGCATGCCCGGCCGGGAACCGGGATGGCAGGAGACGAACTTGAGGCCGCTCTCCTTGAACGTCGGGATGACCTCCTCCAGGTCGCCGCCCTTGAACACCTTCAGGTCGCCGTCCCGGAACCCGGGTTCGCTGAGGTCGCCTTTCGTCTTCCCGGAAACCCCGGCGAGCCCGTACGCGTGGCTCGCCGTCACGTTCCCCTCGTACCCGTGTTCGATCGTCTTCTCGGCGAGGCGGTTCATCACGTACATCCCGAGGGTGCTGGGGTCGTGGATGTGCGCGTCCACTTCCGCGTCGTGCTTCGCGGCGATGTCGAGCCACGTGTCGATCGTCTGCTCCACGTCGTTGTTCATCGACGCGGGGTCGGTGCCACCGACGACGTCCCCGCCGAGTCGGAGCCCCTCGTTCACCAGGTCCTCTGCTTCGCCGTCGTTCAGAACGCCGTTAGTCGTGAGGAGAATGATCTCGACGTTAATGATGTCCTCGAGGCGGTCGCGCGCGGACAGCATCGCCTCGAGGGAATCCAGCCCGATCTCCTCCATGATGTTGACGTGGGTCCGCATGTAGAGCGACCCCTTCGAGGCAGCCAGTTTTCCGAGGCGTACCGCTCGGTCCTCGACCTCGTCCCACGTGGTGTTGTCGTAGTATTTCAGCGCCCGAGTCGTGATCTCGTCGCGGTCTCCGCCCTGGTCGTTGAACTTGGGATATCGCTCTCCCTCCGCGCTGAAGGCCTGGTCCATGTGGATATGACTGTCGACGAACCCCGGCGCGACGATGTTGCCGTCGGCGTCGATTTCCGTCACGCCTTCGTCGCCGATCGTGTCGGCGATCGTCCGTATCCGGTCACCTCTGATAGCGATGTCTTGAGTACTGTCCCTGTCCGCAAGGTACGCGTCCCTAATTACGATCTCCGGGTCTGTCATGGTATTCTTCTCCATACTTAGGCTCTTGCCAAATTATCAAAAGCGTTCCGCACTAATCCGGGTTGAACTGGTGTAATTTTTATATCTTTCGCAGGGATATCTGAAGGCGTGAGACGGCGATCGGACAAAACGGTTTTATGTAGGTCGGTAGTTGTCCACGCAAGGAGGAATATCGATGGAACGGATAGCGAACGTCTCAGCTCGACGACTCGACCTCGCACTGGAGCACCCGTTCGAGATCGCGTTAGGCGTCCAGGAATCGGCGACCAACGTTCTCGTGACAGTCGAAACGGATTCCGGAACCGTCGGATACGGCGAAGCGTCACCGACGCCCCGGGTAACCGGCGAAACGCAGGCCGCTGTTCTCGCGACGGTGCGGGACGTAGCCGATTACTTGGAGGGACAGTCTCTGAAGGATTACCGTTCGACGCTCGCGACTGTCCGCGATTCGGTTCCGGGGATGACGACGACCCTGTTCGGCGTCGAAACGGCCGTTCTCGACGCGTACTGTCGCGAACGGGGCATACCGATGGCGGAATTGTTCGGCGGGGTCTGTCGCTCCGTCGAGACGGACTACACGATACCGATCGCCGACCCGTCGTCGGCCGCCGAGCGGGCGGAGGCCGCGGCCGCGGACGGGTTCACACACCTCAAGATCAAAACCGGGACCGACCTCGAACGCGACTTCGATCGCGTCCGAAGCGTTCGGGACGCCGCGCCCGACGCGCTCCTGAAGATCGATGCCAACCAGGGGTGGACGATCCCGGAGACGGCTCGGTTCGCCCGGCGGGCGGAAGAGCACGGTATCCGGCTCGAACTGATCGAGCAGCCGATCCCGAAACGCGATGTCCGGGGGCTGGCCCAGCTACGGGAGCGAACCGACGTGCCCATCGCGGCCGACGAGTCCGTCTTCACCCCGGCGGACGCGCTTCGGATCGCTCGCGACGACGCCGCGGATGTCGTCAACATGAAACCGGCGAAGTCCGGGTTGCTTGACGGCGAGAAGGTGCTGACGGTCGCCGAGACGGCGAACATGGAACGGATGATCGGTTGCATGCTGGAGAGCGCGATCGGCATCCACGCCAGCGCCCACCTCGTCGCCGGCGTTGGGGGAGTGAACTACATCGACCTGGACGGAAACCAGCTCCTCGCGGAGGACGTGGTCGCTACCGGAGCAGGACCGGAGATCCCGATCGACGGACCTGGACACGGAGTCACTCCCGAACTGTAACCCGTGCGGAACCGACGCCGGCCGCAACTGCGCCCGCGAAACGGAGCCGCCGTCAAGGTGCTGTAATCGTCCCTACGAGGGACGCGGCGAGGTAGCGCCCACGGCGGTACAGCCTCAGGGATCGACAGTGTCCGCCAGTTCGTCCCCGAGTGCGTCAATGTCGATCCGCCGGGCGTCAGCGTCGGCTCCGTACCGCTCCTTGTACCCCGACCCCGTCAGGACCGTCACGACCTCGTCGGCGGCGTCGACCTCTCCCCGGCGGGACAGCACCCGAACGCCGGCGAGGGCGACGGCGCTCGAGGGTTCGACCGAGATGCCGACAGCCGACGCAAGCCGTTCCATCGCGGCGCGGGTTTCCCCGTCCGGGACGGAGACGACCGCCCCGCCGGTCGATCGAGCCGCTGCTAGCGCACGGGTCCCGCTCGGTGGATCGCCGTTCGCGATAGAGACGGCGATCGTCTCGTCGGCGGTCACCGGCGTCACGTCTTTGCGTTCCTCGCGGTACGCCGTCGCGACGGGATCGCAGGCGGCGGCCTGGACGAAGTAGAGCCGGGGGATGCTATCGATCAGGCCCGCCGTCTCGAGTTCGCGCAGCGCCTTCCAAACCGCGCTCGCGTGGCCGCCACTGCTGACTGGGAGCGCGATCGCGTCGGGGGCGGACGGGGCCGTGCGTTCGAGATCTCGTAGGCGATGGTCTTCTGTCCGGCGACGCGTAGCGGGGTGTCGGAGTTGACGAAGGTGACCTCCGTGTCTAAGTCGAGCGTATCGGCGTACAACTGTCCGTAGTCGCCGTCGACCCTGAAGATGCACGGGTCGTGGCGGGCGATCAGTTTGAGGCGCTCGGGCGGCGTGTCCGCCGGCACGAACACCGCACAATCGAGGCCGGCAGCGGCGGCGTAGGCGCTCGTACTCAGCGCCATGTTCCCGTGCGAGACCGTGCCGATCCACTCGTCGCCGGCGTCGACAGCGGCGGCGACGCCGACCGCGGTGCCCCGGTCCTTGAAGCTCCCCGTGGGGTTCACGCCCTCGTGCTTCAGCGAGAGGCGGCAGCCGGCGTACTCGTCCAGCCGGTCGGCGCGCACGAGCGGTGTCGGTCCGGGTACCGGCCCGTCTCCGTTCCGAACCGGGAGTACGTCGCGGTAACGCCACATTCCGGCCGACCGGGGCTCGTTCGGCCACTCGAACCCGGCCGCGTCGACGTCGAACCAGAGCGGTTCGCCGCACGAGCAGCGGGTTCGGTCCTTGCAGTCGTACGCGTTGCCGCAGTCGTAGCAGCGGAGCCGTCGGGCCATGTACTGCCGGTCTCGCCGGAGCGACTAAACCTTTCGTCCGGGGACCTGACGGTCGCCGGTCACCGGACGACCGGAGCCTCGACGGAGCCGATCCGCTCGACGCTCGCGCGGACGCGGTCGTCCGGCTCGATCGGCTCTGCGCCCGGCGTCCCCGTGCTGAAGAGGTCGCCCGGTCGGAGCGTCATCACGTCCGAGTGGAACGAGACGATCTCCGCGGGCGAGAACAGCATGTTTCGGATCTCGTTCTCGGCCGCGACGCGACCGTTGACGATCGTTTTGACCGTCAGAGACTCGAGATCGAGCGGGTCGTCGGGGACTGCGATGGCGGGACCGACGACGAGGAACGAGTCGAAGCTCTTGGCCCGAGTGAGAAACCGCGGGTTCCGCTGAAGGATGTCCTCCGCCGTCATGTCGATGACGGGAAGGTAGCCGGCGACCAAGTTTTCGACCTCGCTCTTGCCGACGGAGCGGCACTCGCGGCCCATCACCATCGCGAGTTCGGCCTCGGCCGTGACGCGCTCGGTTCGCTCAACCGGCGGGAGCCGGATCGGACCGCCCGGCCCGGCAAGGGCGCTGTTCGGCTTCATGAAACTCGCCGGCTCGTCGGGGCGGTTCTCGTCCAGGTCGCCGGCGTGTTCGGCGTAGTTCAGGCCGATCCCCCAGAGCTTCCCGAACCGGTCGAGCGGCGGTCCGAATCGGACGTGCTCGGGATCGATCCGGGGGGCGGACGCGGCGTCGACCGCCGGCAGCGTCCCAATAGCGGCCTGCGAAAGTGCGTCGCGAACAGTATCGAGACTGGGAGCTACGGCCGACAGGGGAACGAACCCCACGTCGTCGCCGAGCAGCGGTCGGCCGTCCGCGGTCCGTGCAAGATACCGCACAGTCAGTCCTCCCGGTCGGTCCAGTAATCGAATGAGCGCCCTGGCGCGAACACGTCGAGGCCGACGGCCCGCTCGTCGCCGGTGTTCTCGACCTTGTGGGGTTCGTCGGACTCCAGCAGCGCCGAGTCGTACCGCCCGAGGGTGAGCGACTCCTCGTCCTCGGTGACGACCGTCAGTTCGCCCTGGAGGCAGACACAGACCTGCTCGTTCTCGTGGTGGTGCATCGGGGAGCTGTGTCCCGGCGGCTTTTCGAACCACTCGAAAGAGAACTGGTCGCTGCCGGCCAGCGATACCCGTTGCCAGCCCTCTTCGGGCTCGTACGCATCCGCGTCGTCGAACGGGACCGGCTTCATAGGTTTGCCCCCGTGGATCCGCCGTCGATCAGGACGCTCTCGCCGTTGATGAACCCCGACTTGGCGAGGAGAGAAACGCGACGGTGTTGCCGAGCTCCATCGGGTCGCCGACGCGGTCGAGCGGGTTGCTCGCCCAGTCGTCGATCCCCTCTTCGTAGGTGTCGTAGTCGCCGCGTTCCACGGCCTGATCGACGAGGTCCTCGATTCGTTCGGTCTCGTGAGGACCGGGGAGTACCGCGTTCGCCCGCACGTCCGGTGCGAACTCCTTGGAGAGCGTCTTCTCGAGGCCGATGACGCTCATCCGCACCGAGTTCGACAGCACGAGGTTATCGATCGCCTCCTTCACGCTTCGGGACGTGATGTTCACGATCGTCCCCTCACCTTCGCGGAGGTGAGGTTCGGCCTCCCGGGCGAGACGGACGACGCTCATCACGAGCAGGTCGTACGCCCGGTACCAGTCCTCGTCGTCGGTCTCGGAGAATGGCCCTGAGGGGGGACCGCCCGCGCTGGTGACGAGATGGTCCAGGCCGCCGAACTCGTCGACCGTCATCTCCACGAGCGCCGCGACGTCGTCCTCGTCAGTGAGGTCGCCCGGACACGCGACGACCTCACCGTCCGCGACGGGTTCGATCTCCGCTTTCGCCTCGGCGAGTCGGTCCTCGTCGCGCCCGTTGATGACGACGTTTACCCCCTCGCGGGCGAGCGCCGTCGCGGACGCCTTCCCCAGTCCGCTCGACGATGCTGTTACTAACGCTACGTTACCGCCGATCTGTAGGTCCATTGCGTCCGTACTCTCGGGGAATAGGACAAAAACCTTGGTGATAGCCGAAATCCGACTCTCCCGTCAATTTAGCCCGAGCAGATCAAATCCGGTCCCTCAGTCGTCCGCGTAAGTGCGCTTGTACACGACGTGTGCAGTAGCTATATCCTGGATCGCCAGCCCGGTCGAGTCGAACACCGTGACCCCGTCGTCGGCCGTCCGGCCCTCGATCGCGTCAGTGACGATCGTACCGATCTCCCCGTGGAGGTCGGCATCGTCGACCGTCCCCTCGCTCCAGTGGACAGTGATCTCGCCGGAATGGGTGACCGCTCGTAGTCGTCGATGATGAGCTTAGCACCGGACAAAATCCGGGGGTCGAGTACCTGTTTGCCGGCAGCGTCAGCCCTCATCGCGTTGCGTGAGTGTACTCGCCGACCTCCTCGCGGTCGACGATCGGATCGTCGACGGGGTGACCGCGAGAGCACGTCGCAGGAACCTGCCTCGGTGGACGAACTGCCTCGAACGTCGAAACGGTCGCCGAACGCCTCGCTCGCTTCCTCGTCGACATCGATAACCACGGCCTCCTCGATGGGTCGAACCTCCGCGATCGCCTCCAGTTGCGTGTACGACTGGACGCCCGCACCGACGATTCCCAGCGAGGTCGCGTCCTCGACCGCGAGGTAGTCGGGTGCGACCGCCGCCGCCGCGCCGGTGCGCTGGCGCGTCAGTTCGGTCCCGTCCATGACGGCGAGCGGGAACGCCGTCTCGGGGCCGGAGTAGATCATTGTCCTCATCACCGTCGGCAGGCCGTGGTCGGCGGAGTTGTCCGGTGGACGTTCACCCACTTGATGCCCGCGGCGTCCCAGTCGCCCGGCACGTCGCTCGATCGCGTGTTGACGTACGCGGGCATCGACCAGAAGTCGCGTTGTACTCGGCGAGTTCGATGTAGGACTGCGCTGGCATGATCGTGTCGCCCCGTTCGTAAGCCGCAAAAGCAGCCCGAATCGCCGGGGCGACCTCCGCCATCTTAGCGTTGGCCACATTCTCGCAGTCAAGCAGCTGCGTCTGCATTCGTCGGCAAACTGTAATCCGCCCTTAATAGAGCATTGACTCCGCGGCAATGGCCAGTAGGCGTCCAGTCAACAACAATATCTGCGTTTTTACTCTGATACTGGATTGTATACTTGTAGCCATATGACAACGATCGTGTCATATATACACTACCGGATCCTCGGGGACAGAAACGGAACCGGCCGTCGATCGGCTTACTGACTGCCTTTCGGTCGACAACTCTCCACTCCTTCAGGGATGCAGTTCCGAGTACGTTACTTTCGGTCCTGACTAGTCGTTCGTGCGTCCGATCCGGGGGGCTGGGCAATATCAAACACCCGATTTTTGGTGCGAGAATGCCGTCTCCGAGCAGGTGTGAACCGGTGGCGACGACAAACCGGTGGCCGTCGCAGCTCACGTTCCGAGCAATAAAGGCTCGGATAAACCCCGATAAAAAGACACACCGAACGGGTCGATATTAGTGAATCGTCATTAGTGGCCGCCGGAGACGAAGTGGAGACCGACGATCCCAAAGATAATCACGGAGATAAACAGGAGTCGGGAACTCGTCGCCGGTTCATCGAATAAGACGATGCCGAGCGAGGCAGTGCCTACGGCGCCAATCCCCGTCCAGACAGCATACGCAGTCCCGATCGGCAGATCTTGGACGGCTCGCGCGAGCAATACCATACTAATGATGAGCGCAGCGACTGTGCCCGCCGTCGGGATCGGTTCCGAGAGTCCGTCAGAATACTCCAGGCCGATCGCCCAGGCGATCTCGAACAGGCCAGCGACGAAGAGAACGAGCCATGACATTCCTCCTATGCGTTTTCCCACAAATCGGTCTATATGTTTCGATACCGCCGTTGATTAGCTATCTGCACGTTTGCCACTCCACGGCAGAGTCTGACTAAATTCCCGATACACCAATCAGCACTGTCACAGGGCCCTGCCAGGTTGGGGCGGCACAGGCGTTCACCGGGAGGTTTCGGGTTCAAGCCTGCGCCGGTGTTCGACGTCTCTCAGACCGAGGGCGAACCGCTTCCCGAACTCGAAACTGAAGCGATCGGGGACGCCGGGCCTCTACCGCGCTGGATGAGTTGGCAAAGTTGATGCCCGACACCGCCGAGCGGATTACCGAGGACGGCGACACTGAGGAAGTCCCGGTGAGCGAGCTTTCAGAAGGCGATCTCGTCCTCGTGCGGCCGGGCGCGAACGTCCCCGCCGACGGCGTCGTCGAGGAGGGTGACTCCGATGTCAACGAGGCGATGATCACCGGCGAATCTAAACCCGTCTCGAAGGAACCCGGTGACGAGGTAATCGGGGGGACCGTCAACGGCAACGGGAGTCTTCGTGTTCGTGTCGGCGCAACGGGTGAGGAGACGACCCTCGCTGGCATTATGCGACTCGTCGAGGAGGCCCAGCAGGGCAAATCACGGACGCAAGTTCTCGCAGACCGGGCGGCCGGGTGGCTGTTCTACGTCGCTGTCGGGGCTGCTGTCGTGACTGAGGTCGCGTGGACCGTCGCGACGACCTTCGATGCGGCCGTCATCGAACGCGTGGTGACTGTCCTAGTCATCGCGTGCCCACACGCCCTCGGACTCGCGATTCCGCTCGTCGTCGCAATCAACACGTCACTGGCGGCTCGCAATGGGATGCTGGTCCGTGACCGGGTCGCGATGGAGCAGGCCCGGAGTCTAGACTCCATCATCTTCGACAAGACCGGTACGCTCACCGAGGGTGAACACGGCGTCGTCAACATCGCAACCGTCGACGGTGTCGCCGAAGATGACGCGCTCGCGCTCGCCGCCGCGGTTGAGAGCGACTCCGAGCACATGATCGCCCGGGCCATCCGTGAGGAAGCCGACGAGCGGGACCTCACTGCTCCTGACGCGGCCAACTTCGAGGCGATCAAGGGTAGGGGCGTCCGAGCGGACGTCGACGGGAACGAGGTGTACGTCGGCGGGCCGAACCTACTGACCCAACTCGAGAGCGAGGTCCCTGCTTACCTTCCGGAGTTCGCTGACGAGGCCGGGCAGAACGCCCAGACCGTCGTGTACCTTGTACGTGAGGGCGAGTTGATCGCCGCCTTCGCGATGGCCGACGTGAACCGCGAGGAGAGCTACCGGGTCGTCGACGCCCTGCACGACCTCGGCATCGAGGTGGCGATGCTAACTGGTGACTCTCAGGACGTCGCTACCGCCGTCGCCGACGAACTGGGCATCGACACGGTGTTCGCGGAGGTGCTCCCCAAGGACAAGGATACGAAAGTCCAGGAGCTCCAAGATAAGGGCAAACTCGTCGGGATGGTCGGCGACGGCGTCAACGACGCGCCGGCGCTGACTCGTGCGGACATCGGGATCGCCATCGGCAGTGGGACAGACGTGGCCGTCCAGTCGGCGGACATCATCCTCGTCCAGAACAATCCAATGGACGTCGTCCGCCTCGTCCAACTGAGTAAGGCAAGCTACCGGAAGAGGAAGGAAAACCTCATCTGGGCCGCCGGGTACAACGTCTTCGCACTCCCGCTCGCAGCAGGCGTCCTTGCTCCCATCGGGATACTGCTCTCGCCTGCCGTCGGCGCGCTATTGATGTCTCTGAGCACGGTTATCGTCGCCATCAATGCTCAGTTCCTCCGTCGGGTCGATCTCGACCTACCGAATCTCTCGGGCGTCACCTCGCCACGAGATGCACAACCTGCCGACTGACGATTTAATTACTCCACAACTCCGTATTACCCGACATACTGGAGGACACGAGCCATTCCCGCTTCGAGGTGGTAGAGGATTAGTGGCCCGGGTCTCATCGTTTTCGGAGGTCTTCAGAGCGGAGTTCGCCCCTCGCATGCCAAGTACGCGGCCGGAGAGCGACGACGAGTGCTGCCGCATAGAAGACGGCGACGAGTCCCACGACTATCGGACCCGGAATCGTCCCGATTGCCGCCGTTTCGGTCCATGGTTCGGGAGCGAACGCCGTAATACGGACGATCCATGCGGCAAGAACCACGATAAACAGGGGAAGGTAGATGCGCCGCAAACGGTGAGCGATAGCCTCCTCAGCGGCGATTTTGAGTGTCGGCGTCCTGTAGTCCTTGCCGAGCGTCTCCCGCCAGTTATCATCAGCAAGGCCGTAATCAGGATCGAGGCCGTACGCCCAGACGTTCTCTTGGAGTGTGCGGACACGCGACCGCCAGATATCGTAGCCGCGGTAGCGTCGTGCCTCGATAACAAGGAAGACCGTCAACGTTGCGACACCGACAAGGATGATGTAGTGGGGGTTGTTCGGACTCGAGAATGCCCATGTGAGAAGCGCTGCAATCACGATGACCGCCCAGTTAGTCGTCCTGTCGAGTCGTTCGCGCCAGAGTTTCATCCGATGGATCTCACCACGATAGAGGTGAGCCATCGCAGAACTCGGCCCCATGTCTTCGTCGAGCAGGCCCGCACCGATATACGGTGATGCCGTTGCTTCAGGACTCTGCCCAGTATCGTCGTCCGATGGTGAAGTCATATGCGAGTGATCTCCCCGATGTGGAGGAACGTATTCGTGATTCGGTCACTGACCGTCTCGTATTTGTTCATAGTGTCGTTGGATGTCATCTTGGGCATATTGTACAATCCCGTATAGTGTCTACAGAATCGGGCTCCAATAGGATCAGGAGAATCAGATGAGGAGTTGGATGTCGGCGTCAGCCATATCCTGGATCGCCGTGGCGGCACCGACACCGGTTGTCACACCGTCGTAGAAGTCGTCCTCGTCGTAATCCATCAGGTCGATGGTCATCTGACAGGCCTGGAACTCGACGCCCATCTCGAGCGACGTGTCGATTAGCTCCTCGATCGTCGCCGTGTCATTATTGTCGATTTTCTTTTCCATCATCTTCGTCGTCATGCGGTCCATGCCAGGAAGCGCAGCGATGGCGTTCGGCATGGGCATGTTGGGGTTGCCGACGGAGCTCAGCTTCAGATCCTTCGAGCGCTTCTCGTGGAGGATGTCTAGCCCCAGAACGTATGGAAGACTGTCACCTCGTAGTCGAACGCGGCAGCGGTACTCGCCAAGATGAGTGGCGGGTACGCCATATCGAGGGTGCCTTTCGTCGCGATAATGGACATCTTCGGCTGGCTGTCCTCACTTGTGGTTTCGGCAATCTGTTCTTCCAGCTCTGTGACACGCGCGGCGAGTTCCGCACGCGAAGGTTCCTCATCGCCGGACGTTGCTGTCTGCGTGGTGTCGGTGCTCATTATGCCTCCGTCTTCCGGACGTAGTGTTTGTACACGTCGTCGCCCTCCTGCTGGTCGAGGAGTTCGACGCCGTCAGTTGTATCAGCCCAGCCGCCCAGGTCACTCATGCTACCTGGGTCGGTAGCGAGGACTTCGAGGACGTCTCCTTCGGCGAGTTGGTCGACGTTCTGTTTGGTCTTGACGACCGGCATCGGACAGTTCTGACCCTTCACGTCGAGCGTATCGGTGGTTTCGTACTCGGTCATAGTATTGGATTCACTACCCAATATTGGCTCCGTTATGAAAAGCGTGTCGGTAGTAGTTCCCGTTTAGAACACAACTGGGCTCACTAAATAGCACTTGAATACTCTTTTCAGGCTGTATTGCCTTAGAATAGGGGGTTTAATATTGTGTGTAGGGTGAATCACTATACAAATCCTTATTTGGCAGCAGCCGATAGAAGGAGGTGAGATGACCGAAGGGAACCACCCGAATACGAATACCGATGAGGCGGTCGAATCGACCAGACCCGAGGAATTGAAACAGCGCATCGACAACGGCGAAGACGTGTTCGTCCTCGACGTGCGCTCGAAGGGCGACTTCGAGGAGTGGCGTATCGACGGTGAGACCGTTGACGTCGTGAACTATCCGTACTTCGAGTTGCTCGACGGTATTCCCGAGGACCTACACGGGGACCTTCCGGACGACCGACGTATCACCGTCCTCTGTGCGAAGGGCGGATCCAGTGAGATGGTCGCCGAACTCCTCGAAGCGGGAGGCTACGACGTCGACCACCTCGAACGCGGTATGAAGGGCTGGGCGCGCATTTACCAGTCCCAGGAATTAGATACGAACGTTGACGCGACGGTTACACAGTATCAACGACCGTCGAGTGGCTGTCTCGCCTATCTCATCGCCTCCGACGGCGAGGCCGCAGTCATCGACCCGCTACGGACGTTCACCGACGAATACGTTCAGGACGTTCGGACGCTCGGAGTCGAACTCGCATACGCAGTAGATACGCACATCCACGCAGACCACATCTCGGGCATTCGTGATCTCGCCACGGAGACCGGCGCAACACCGGTGCTTCCCGAACCAGCCGCCGAGCGTGGCATCGAGTACGACGGCGACTACGAGACCGTCGAAGGCGGTGAGACGCTCACCGTCGGCGACGTGGACATCGAGGTCGTCCACACACCCGGTCACACGACCGGGATGACCGCGTACAAGGTCGGAGACGTCCTGTTAACCGGCGATGGAGTGTTCACCGAGAGCGTCGCTCGACCGGACCTCGAAGATCCCGAGGCGGCGAGGGACGCCGCACGAACGCTCTACGAGAGCCTCCACGAGAAGGTCCTATCGCTATCCGAAGAGACGATCATCGCCCCCGCTCACTTCAGCGACGCGGCGACATCTGAGGACGACGGTACGTATACGGCTGAACTCGGGGAGTTGATTGAGCGGATGGATGCACTCACGATGGACGAAGACGAGTTCGTCGAGTTCATCGTCGCGGATATGCCGCCGCGACCAGCGAACTACGAGGAGATCATCGCCACGAACCTCGGTCGAGACTCCCCCGACGACGAGGAAGCCTTCGAATTGGAGCTCGGGCCGAACAACTGCGCGGCGAGCGAGGAAGCACTAACAGACTAATGATAGAGACGCTCACACCGTTGCTTGCACTCGGAGAACTCTTTCCGCGCGGGGTAACGCAGTATCTCGTTGGCGGTCTGCTCGTCGGACTGGGAGCCGCGACGATCTACCTCGCAACGGGAATTATTGCGGGCGCGAGCACGTTCCTCGAATCGACGCTATCGTACGTCTCGGCGATTCCACGGTTCAATCGCTTCAAGTACGTCCAGTCTCGCGGATGGCGGCTCGTGTTCACTGCAGGCATTATCAGCGGTGCCGCAGTGTATGTGCTCGTTGCAGGTGACGGCATCTGGACGACGGACGTCCAGTGGTGGCGGCTGCTCGGCGGCGGCTTCCTCGTCGGTGTCGGTACACGCCTCGGCAAGGGCTGTACGTCCGGCCACGGCGTCTGTGGCGTCGGCTCGCTGTCGAACACGTCGCTGGTGAACGTCGCGACGTTCCTCGCCTTCGCCATCGGCACTGCGCAACTGGTGCAGGCGCTGGGGGTGTCGCCATGAGCGACCGCGAACGGAACCCGCTGTTCCTCCCGCTCATCTACGTCGGGGGCCTCATCTTCGGGTTCGGGCTCGCGTTCAGCGGGATGGCCAAGCCCGAGATCGTTCTGGACTTCCTCCAGTTCAATGACTTCGGCCTGCTGTTCGTGATGGGCGGTGCAGCCGTCGTCACCGGAATCACGTTCGCAGTCGCAACGCGATCCCTCGACCGCGCGCCTCTCACGGGTGACGCCTACAAACGACGACTGAAATCGTTCGATCGGAACGTCATCCTCGGGGGTGCAATCTTCGGCGTCGGCTGGGGCCTTTCCGGAATCTGTCCCGGCGCAGCCTACGCGAGCGTCGGCATCGGAAACTACCCTATCCTCTGGGCCATCGCCGGAATGTTCCTCGGCGCCTACGCCCAGGGGTACGCGCGCTCGTTCGGCACAGACAGCGCTGAGTCCACGAGCGACGCAAAGGCCAACTAACGATGGTGTTTCAACGCACCCCGTTGGTAATTGCGCGCCAGTAGTATTGTTGAGTAGTGAACTGGCAACGCAAAACAACGCGGAACTCGTGAGATGTTCGGACTCGAAACCCTGACCGGTACTGCGCACGCGCCCCGCCCGGACGATATCTAGCGGCACGGTCTATTTCTGAGTAATTTGCTATTCGTACTCTTCAGCCAGCGGCGAGACGATATCTGATTAACCAACAAAACTTTATCGGAAGGCGTTCTGTTGGTTAACACGAGGCAATTGCTGATGCCCGACGAGCCACCCACGCCGCCGGCGGAACTCCCGACAGACATCGTCAACACACTCAGCGGCTACTCTCCAGACCAGCTCCAACACGTCGCACGCTACGCCGAGGAACTCGCAGAACACAAAGCTCGCGAGGCCCGTCTCGAGGAAAAGTCAGAGGAGGACGAGATCGACGAGCGCCCCAATGACCTCCCAGATGATGTCCCGTCGAAAGCGACGATCACGATCAAGGAGATAAACGACAACCGCTACTACTACTGGCAGTGGCGGGATGGCGAAAAGGTCCGATCCCAATATAAAGGCCCTGTCAACCCGGACGCGTAGCCGAGATTGGACCGCAATCGGATGTTTGATTTAGTGCGAGTAGTAGCGTATCAGGTGATGTCCCCAGGAATTTGACGCTGGCCTGGTTCGCCACGGGCTGCGTCATGGCTGTCGGCGTCACTCTCCTGACCACGACGACGTCTATACATTGAGAAGGCCTTGTTTAGATGCCGGGAAAACCATCCATTTCGGTGATCTAACTTCCCTCTGAGTCAACCTGAGTAGTGTGGCCTCTCGTCTCTCACGCTTCACAGATCGCCTCGTAAAACTAGCGCAACGGGCTGTCTCTGGCGATCCTTCTCCAGCAGTCAAGAAAGGTGACGGCGGGTACGCTGACTGGGTAATCGTGGTAATCCACGGTCTCCGCGAATATCTTGACCTTCCCTATCGACGGCTCCTCGATATTCTTCATGAGATGCCCGGTATTGTCGAGAAAATGAACCTCAAAACGAGTGAGCTACCAGACTTTACGACCGTATGTGTCCGGAAGCAGCAGCTCAAGATTGCAATCTGGCGAACTCTTTTGAGGCTTTCTGCTACTCTCCACGATACCGGTGATGTACAGGCTACCGATGCAACGGCCTTCGACCGTCACTCGGCCAGCCGTCATTACGCAAACCCGACAGAATACACCTTCAGATCGGTCAAGACGACAGCGTTGGTGGACTGCGAAACCAGTACTGTCTTGGATATTCACTGTTCGATGAAGCAGCCTCACGACACCCACGTCGGGTGGCAGGTACTCACGCGGAATCTCAACCAACTACAGACCATCGCCGCTGACAAAGGGTATGACTGGGACGATCTACGTGCGGAACTCCGGGAGTCCGGTGTTCGGCCAGTGATCAAACAATGGGAGTTCTCTCCGCTTGATATAGCACACAACGCTCGCCATGACGATGATGTCTATCACCTTCGATCAGTGGCTGAGGCTGTCTTCTTTGCGCTCAAGCAGCGGTATGGCGACACCCTTCGGGCACGAACCTGGTTCGGTCAGTTCCGTGAACTTGTGTTGAAAGCAAGTGTGTGGAATCTCGAACTCGCTCTCTAAGGCCGTGCAACATAGAACATCAATTACTCATTCGAATCAAAGTTCCATAGTCCGTCAACCGAATGGATTGTTAGGTATGTACCATCGGACGAAACTGTAACCTTGGAGTGAACTTGTACTCGATTAAAATTCTCTCGCGTTGTGGAAACATTAAAACTACCGACCGACTCGTCGTCTTCGGCCCATCCGGGACTGGTTGTTCCGACTACATAGCGCACAGAATCGAACCGTTCAGTGAGCGTGCGATGAAGGGAATCCGAAACGGTCGGCATTCGGGGTACCGGAAATTGATCTGCCCACTTCTCGTTGAGGTAAACGAGATCTGGGGGTGTATCGTTTTCATAGCTAGCATCCACATTGATGATCGGAATCTCTGTAGTATGACCTGAATCCTCTATGAGACCATCAATTACTTTGAATTGTACATACCCCTCGACTCGCTGAGGTGAGTTTAGACACCCAGCAAGGGCGAGCGACACGCTAGTTCCAACCGTACTCAGGAACGCTCGTCTGGAGGGCATATGAGTGCCCATTTCGCCTCGGAGACGATGTATTTTGTGAGCGAAAGACTGTACCTCACAGAGAGATCAATCACCTGCTTCGCAGTAGTACGTGGGACAATGACACACTCATTCTGCGTCTAAACAAGGCCCATTGGGAAAGAAACACCCAAAAGAGACTGCCCGGGTTAGCGTTCAGAGCGACGAAACCGGGACCCAAACCCTGGGTACACTCACTGGTCTGCTCGAATGGACGCTTCAACTGGAAGTGGATACCGGTTAGAACGGCTGATGTTCGAGTGTTACGGTCGACTGACCTGCCGGGTCCTCCCTATTTCACCCGCCCGCTCCCGGTACAGGAACCCGAAGCTGTCAGTCACACCAAGAGTGAAGTATGGCCGATATGTTGGTAGGGAGTATCGATGGATTCAACGCTTCTCACCGGTCCGAAACACGCCCGATTGGAACGACGGGCATTTCAGCGGGCTGGTGACATCGCAACCGATTCGCTGGGGAGTATACTCTACATAACGCGGAACGACGCCCGCCGGAGTATGGTCGAGGATAGCTGGGCCGCGTCCCACGATTCCCTTCGCCTTCGCGCCGAGACGCTTGATGCGGTCGTTCGCGAGTGGTACGAGAACCTTTACGGCCCGGTTCAACCACTCACCGGACAGCTGAACCGCCGGCTAACCGAGTTCGCTCTAGACAGAACCCCAGCCGAGACTACTGGTGTTCTTGCCGGCGAACCTGCATCCGCCGCACTCGCTGATTCGTTCAGTAGCCGGTTCTCACTCTTCGACGACGCCCGCGTCGGGACCGCCGACGCGCTGGCAGCGGAGTTCGAGGGGTCCCCTCTCGATGACCGTATAGCGACAGCCACCGTCGACGCCTACCGCCATTACAGGGATCTCCATGCAGACCACGTCGACGAGTGGGTCTGTACCCGTGGGGAGATGTTCAACGCCGTCGCGACGGCAGACCAGCCGCTTTCGACACTTTTCCCGGAACTGGACGTCGTCGTCCTCTCTGGGTATCACGAGTTCCGCCCCGTCGAACGGCGCGTCGTCGAACGCCTCGTCGACGACCTCCCGATAATCGCGCTACTGCCGCTCCATCAGGGGGGCCAGACCGGGGTCGACGCGGTCGCGGAAGACGCCCTAGACGTCTACGAATCGCTGAACTTCGAGACGGTAGAAATAGAGCCCACTGATGGGGCCGGGCAGGCCTTCGGAACGATCACTGAGGCCCTCTATCGGCCGGATCCAGACGTCATCTCGGTCTCTGACTCTCTCCGATGGCGGAAACTCCCCACGCCCGAACGCGAAATTCGCTTCGTCGCCCGCGAACTCCGAACCGAGCTGGCCGATGGCCGTGACCCGGACGACCTGGCTGTCGTCGTGCCGGGGACCGAGGCCTATTCGGGGTATGTCGAGGACACGTTCGATACGTTCGACATCCCGTACGTCACGACCGCCGCTTCACAGCTGAACCGGACGTTCACCGGGAGTGTCGTACACGACCTCCTAAACCTCGCCGAACCCGACCCGCGCGCTGGGGACCTCACCTCGCTACTGGCGAATCCGCTGGTCGATGTCGTCGATAGTGACCTGGCCAGCGCCATTACGGCAGCTGCCCGCCGGCGCGACACGGTTTCGGTGTCACCTCTCCTCGACGATGTCGACGATGAGGCGGCGGCGCTGATCCAGGATCTGCTAGCTACGCTCGAGACGCTCCGAACGGGCGACATCGGGGGCGCAACCGAGACGCTCCGACGACTGCTGGACGACCGGTTCGACCTGGAGACAGCGACGGAAGACTACGCCAGCGGCGCCGAGCAAGCCGTCGAGGGGCGGGCCTACGACACCGTGGACGAGGTCCTCTCCTCGTTCGAGTCGCTGGCGGGTGTCAGTAGTGATCTCTCCCCGTTGGCATTGTTCACCCGCGCCTTCGACGGCGTGCCGATTCGGGTTCCGCAAGGCGCTGTCGGCGGCCACGTCGAAGTGATGGGGATGCTCGACGCCCGGATGAGGTCCTTCGAGAAGGTGTTTCTCGTGGGACTGACCAGCGAACATTTCCCGGTGACGCCGGAACGTCCGGCTTTCTTCGAGGAGATGACGGACGCCCATCCCAGGTTCGACACGGGGGACGAGCGACTCCGAGGCCGGTATCTCTTCGCGACTCTGCTCGCGAACGTCGACGCGCTCACGATCACTACGCCCGAGACCGGCGACGACGAATCAACCGTGATCCGGTCGCCGGTCCTCGATGAACTCCAACGCGTGACCGGCATCGACCCCGAGGACGGTGTCGACGACCGTGTGGGCTCTCGTGAAGACCTCTTCCGCCACGTCGCCGAAACGGCCGACCGGCGTGCAGCAGTTAGTCGTGCCGGCGACCGAGGGGATCTCTCGCCTGAGCAGACCAAGCGCACGGACCGCGGACTCCTATGTGCGGCCAACAGGGGGGTTGCGGGCCTCACCGACCACGACGGGGTTTTGGCTCCCGAAACCGTCGCGGAGGTCTATCCACCGTCAGAGCGAGAACCCTACAGCGCGAGTCGGATCGAGCGATACGTCGAGTGTGGCTTCAAGTTCTACGCCGACAACGTGCTAGGGATCGAGGACCCCGACGACGTCGAGGTCGTCCCCACGCCGCTCGAAACCGGGTCGTACGTCCATGACGTCCTCGAACGGTTCTACGCCGATCTGCAGGACAAGGCCGAAGATGGTGTCGACCTCGCCGCGTTTGACCGGGCCACACTGACCGCGCATCTTCAGGAGATCGCCGTCGAGGAACTTCGAAACGCTGACTTCGACTACGACGGTCTATTCTACGAGCGGTGGAAGGCGGAACTGTTCGCGGGACTGGACGACTGCGGGCATACCCTCTACGAATCGGGCGTCAAGCCCCACGAAGCCCCCGAAGAGGGATTGTTCGCCACGTTTCTCGACAACGAACGTTCTCGGGATGGTGCGGCCCGTCCGCATCTGTTCGAAGCTCCGTTCGTGAGGGCCTCCCCGACTCGGATGCTGGTCCGTTCACCGTCGAACGTCCGAACGGGTCGACTGTCTCGGTTCGCGGGTACATCGACCGCGTCGACGTAAGCCGGGACGGCGAGCAACCGACGCTCACGCTCTACGACTACAAGACCGGGCGGGCACCGTATATGACGAAGACGACCGGCGGCACGAAGTTTCAACTCCTATCTATTTGCTCGCCGCCGACGATGTCGTCGACGGGGATCTGTTCGACCAGGGTCCACTTTCGGCGACGTACTATCAGGTGCGACCCCCAACGACCTCAAGGTTCCACGCGGTGTCGAGTCGAAGTTCGATTCAGAGGCCGAACTCCGCCGCTTCTTGGACGATATCGTCCCTGAG